>DATHWC010000326.1:0-18139 GCA_035460985.1 Lunatimonas sp. | reverse complement strand
GGGCTACCTGGTGCGCTCCTTGTGTGAAAGAGATGCCTGCGTTTGAAAAAGTAAATTCGGAGGACGCAAGCGTTGAGTTAATGTTTATTTCATTGGATGACGGACGCAGACCGGAAAGAGTGACTGCATTTATTGAAAACAGAGGTGTGAAGTCTCCTGTCTTCCTTTTAGATGATGTGGATTTCAACAGTTGGATAAACAAAGTGAGCGAAAAGTGGTCCGGTGCGATTCCAGCAACTCTCTTTGTCAAACCCAACGGAGAACGGATTTTTCATGAAGGAGACTTGGATGAAAACGAATTAAAAGACATTATCAGTCAACTTAAATAACATAACCATGAAAAGGATACTTCAAAAAGCACTCGTTTCTACTGTCATGATCATGCTTTTCACCAGCCTTGGAGCGTTTGCGCAAGGTGGCTACCAAGTAGGCGATAAAGCAATGGACTTTGAACTGAAAACTGTAGAAGGCACTGCCGTCTCCATGTCCAACCACCCGGATGCAAAAGGATTTTTGGTGATTTTTTCATGCAATACCTGTCCGTATGTGGTAGCCTATGAGGACCGGATGATTGAATTGCACAACACCTATGCCCCCAAAGGTTTTCCGGTGATTGCGATCAATCCCAATGACGACAAACGGAGTCCCGGCGACAGTTTTGACAATATGAAGAAAAGGGCGAAATCCAAAAACTTCCCCTTTGCCTATGCTTATGATGAAACGCAGGAAATCACAAAAGCCTATGGCGCAACCAATACCCCACAGGTTTATTTGATAAAGAAAGAAGGCAATGATTTTATTGTCAAATATATTGGAGCCATTGACAATAATTATCAGGATGCTTCCGCTGTGACAAAAAAATACGTTGAAGATGCAATGGATGCGGTATTAACAGGAGGTAATGTGCAGGAAGAACGGACAAAGGCTATTGGATGCACCATTAAATGGCGAAAATCCTAATCGCTCAAAAAAATTTAAAGCCTTTCCCATATGACGGAAAGGCTTTTTCTAACCGATATATATCTATTTGGATATAGCAAAAATAAAGGTGTTCCAAAATAGTTGTTTTTATGATTTGAATTGGGGTGGATTTTCAAATTATGCTAATTTGGATTTTTTTAGGTTAAGCAAATTTTAGTATTATTACGGGAAGTATTCGGGTAAAGAAATATGTTGATCACAAAGAATAATGAGCTGTCAGAAGTTTTGAAAATTGTTTTAGATGCATTAAAATCGGCAGTAAAAGATCCGGGACATCCTTTTCGGTTTTTGTCATTGGCCACTATTCATCGACAGTTGCCGGATATTAGGTATGTGGTTCTTAGGGCAATGGATGATGAAGGATACCTCTACTTCTTTACGGATTACAGGACTCAGAAAATTGGCCATATCCGAGTCAACCCTGATGTAGCCTTGCTTTTTTATGATTCTGAAAAAAGGGTTCAGATAAGGATGCAGGGTACCGCTTTGATTCACAGAAACAATGCTGTGACAGAAAAATACTGGAAGACGGTGGAAGGGGAAGCCCGAAAAGCATACAATCCGCTAGTACCTTCTGGATCACTAATATCCCATCCCGAGGAAGCCCATATTTGGCCTCAAAATATGGAAAACACTAATTTCTCTGTGATTCAGATAGTTCCTTCCGAGTTTACTATCTTACAATTGGATGGGCTAAATCATATACGGGCAAAATTTGTCCGACATGGTAACAAATGGAAAATGGATTGGATCGCTCCATAAACTAAACGTTGGCTTGGTTTACTTGGGTTGGGTAGAAGAAATGATACGTTCTATTAGTTCGCCATGATAGGCACCATTGTAGGGTCCAAAAAAATTCATATCCCTGACTTCATATAATTTCTCCCCATAATATTTGTCGGGAGTGATGTATCCGATATAGCCCCCGTTGAAACAGGTCACGATAAGGTGTAACCCTCTGGATTGGGCAAGTTTCTCCCATTCTTCATAAAAAACACCAGACAACTCACCGCTGCTGGAGATAAAAAGTAGATTGCCCAGTTGTTGAATGTCCAAGTGCGCAGGGCTTTCGCCAAATGCCCAGTTAAAAAGCCAAGGCCTTAGGCGCAAGTTGTCACTTATGCGGTAATGGGCAGATCGCAATTTCATTGATAGTTTCCCGGATCTTAGATTAGTTCTTAGAAGAGTGTCATGAGAAATTGTATCAGTGGTAAGGACGGAGTCCAGCTTATATGCATAGCGTTGGATTCTTTCTGGTCCTTCTCCCTGACCTACCGGGCGGTGGCTACCCACGGTTCCTGAAGCGAACATAGAAAAATCAACTGTCTGTTCCTGCAGTTTGGTAAGGTAAAAAGGGTAATCCCCAGAAAGGCCCATATATCGGCCTGGCAACATGGTAGAGTGCGCGCTGTATGTAAGCAATGACCCAATATCTCCCGAGTTTTTTTGGATGCGAAGTTCCCGGATATAGGGATCGACTGGATCATTTTCGATTAGGCGGTTGGTTACGAAATCGGCTGCATAGGTTTTTCTGTAGGATAAGGTCGCTGTATCCATGGATGACAAAGAACTTTTGAGGCTTAGCACGGTCTTGCTTGCCAACAGGTCTACAACTTCTTCATCTAATCCCCCCATTGTAAGCTTACCGATCAAACCTGGAGAATAACCCCCATAGCCACTGTGGGTGTGGGTCGTGGTAAAATAGACATGGTTTATGTGCAATTTTTCCCCGGTAATCTGATCCCTAATTTTTTGGGCTAAATACGGATGGACAAATAGTATCTCATAGTTGATAAATGCCACCTTTTGCTCATTGTTACCCAAGACTAGGGTTTTTACATAGCTACTGTCCAGGACGAATTCATAATCTCCACGGGGTTTATATGGTATTAGCGGCTTAGGTTCATCTGGTGTGATGTTTTCTTTTGACCATCCTGCTAAAAAGTATCCATTATCTGATGTCTGCCAGGATAAATTTTCAAGGGATTCCACCGTTTCACGATAGTAGGCAGTTTCTTCATACGGCGTCCAGTCCACAGAAGTAATGGTCGAAAATACAACCACCACAAAAAAAAGTAGCGTGATAATAAGGAAACGTAAAAGGAACTTTAACATGAGCCCGGATGTATGTGATAAGTTGATATCAGCCGCCGTACTCAAAGGTGCCGTATTCGCCAGTAATAGTAAGGCGTTTGCCAGTCCCGGCAGTTACTCTTCCTATAATCTGTGCCTCCACACCGAAGGATTCGGCTATTTGGATCACTGTATCGGAATGTTTCGGGTCCAGGTAAATCTCCATACGGTGCCCCATATTAAATACCTTGTACATTTCCTTCCAATCTGTCCCACTTTGGTCTTGAATGATTGAAAATAACGGGGGCGTTTTGAAAAGGTGATCCTTTACAATATGCACATTATTTACAAAATGGAGCACTTTGGTTTGCGCGCCTCCGCTGCAATGTACTATACCATGAAGGTGCGGGCGAAGATTTTTCAGCACCTCCACCATTATCGGGGCGTAGGTACGGGTGGGAGAAAGAACAAGCTTACCCATGTCAACCGGCGTGCCCGGAGCAGGATCGGTGAGGTTATAGCTACCGCTATAAGTCAATTTTTCAGGCACTTGCGGATCAAAACTTTCCGGATAGTTGGCTTTGATGGATTTTCCAAAAATATCATGCCGGGCGGAGGTAAGCCCGTTGCTACCCATACCCCCATTGTAGGAGGACTCATAGGTCGCCTGCCCATAAGATGACAAGCCAACAATCACATCGCCGGGTTGGATAGCGTCATTGGAGATTACTTCTGTCCTTTTCATACGGGAAGTGACCGTACTGTCTACAATGATCGTTCGTACGAGATCTCCCACATCGGCAGTTTCTCCTCCGGTGAGGACTGCGTAAACACCATGTTGCCGCAGCATTTCCAACACCTCTTCGGTGCCATTAATAATAGCCGCAATTACTTCGCCCGGTATTAGGTTTTTGTTTCTCCCGATAGTCGATGAGACAAGAATATTATTGATAGCACCTACACAGAGTAAGTCGTCTATATTCATAATAATAGCATCCTGGGCTATTCCTTTCCAAACACTCAAATCACCGGTTTCTTTCCAGTATAAGTATGCTAGGGAGGATTTCGTGCCTGCACCGTCGGCATGCATAATATTGCAATATTCTGGATCCCCTCCCAGTATGTCCTCTACAATTTTACAAAAGGCATTGGGAAATAGGCCCTTGTCCAAATTTGCAATTGCCTGATGTACGTCTTCCTTGGCGGCAGATACGCCCCTTTGCATATATCTTTCATTCATAAGCTTGCAGCTTTTCTGGTCAACGTGCAAAGGTAAGCATTTTACCGGGTGATTTCTATTACTTTGAACTCCGTCCTACGGTTGACTTGATGCTCTTCTTCGGTTTGGGCATCTTCAATGATTAGCTGACGTTTTCCGTATCCTCGGGCTTCCATCCGGTCCGCGGCGATACCCTGTGAAATAAGATACTGCACAGCGGATTCAGCTCTTCGTTGGGACAGAAGGTCATTGTAGTCATCACTTGCCCGGGCATCTGTGTGTGAACTCAGCTCAATCCTAATTTGTGGATTGTCCTTCAATATTTGAACGAGCTTATCAAGTTCCAATGCCGCATCCGGCCGAATATCCGATTTATCCAAATCGTAATATATGTTTTCCAAAACAATGGCCCGTTCCAAAATAAGCCTTTCCAAAATGATGGTGGTATCCAAAGTCACGTTGGTCACATCCTGAATCAGGTCCTCTGGAGCCGGAGTCTTTCCAATGGTGCTGTAGGTGATACTTTTGGAAAAATACCCGTTTTTGGACGCAATCATACTGTAAGTTTGATCTGGTTGCATCTGAAACCTTAAGCGTCCATTTTGGTTCGAAAAATTACCGTCTATCGTTTGGTTGTTTTGATCATAAAGAACTACCCGGGTATCTCGAAGCACTTCTTCATCACCTCCGTCAGTTTTACCCAAGGTAGTAACATTCAGCAAGACATTGACCACTTTGGGTTTTGGCGTGACATCCTGGAAGAAATAAATATCATCATCCCCTTTTCCTCCCTCTCTATTGGAAGTGATAAACCCTTCCTTTGGATAGTCGGTAAAGAATATACCGAAATCATCCGCCAGGGAGTTGATGTTTGGGCCCAAATTTTTCACGGTAATGTTTCCATTTTCTTGTTTAGCCACAAAAATGTCTAATTTACCATATCCGGGATGCCCGTCAGAAGCAAAGTAAAATTCACCGTTTTCTAATGGGCGGGGGAAAAGCTCATTGCCGCTGGTGTTGATTTCAGGCCCAAGATTTTGGACATTTCCGAAGTCACCGCTAGCGATTTTTGTTGCTTTATAAATGTCTATACCTCCATACCCGCCGGGCCTGTTCGAAGCGAAATAAAGCGTCTCTCCATCTGGACTAAAGGCTGGGGTTGAATTCCAATACGTTGGTTCTCCATTGGCAGCCAAATAAATGGGCTGGGTAAACCCTCCACCCCTAAAATAAGAGGCAAATAAACTAACCTCGGGAAGATCCTTCTTTGTCGCCGCATTTCCGCGAGCATAAATTATCGTATTGCCATCCGGGCTGATGGCAATAGCTCCTTGGTTGAGCCCCTGTTCATTCCGAAATTCAGGAATGCGCTCTACATTTTGTACATCTACTCTAACCCCTTCGGCTCTGGTGCGAAAGAGTTGCGTGTATCCCTGACCGGTTGCCGGGTAGACCCCTCCGGCTCCACGGGAGCTTGTGAAATAGAGATAACCTTCGCTGACAATGGGCGAATAATCCAAGCCGGGACTATTCAGCAATTCGTAGTTTTCAAGTTTGTGGTTGGGCCAAAGTGGTTCAATACTTTCCAGAGTATTAATGGCTTTTATTTCTTTGTCGGCTTTTGCGATAAGTAAATCATCCATTGTAAAGGCTTTAGATGACTTGAAAGCCTCTTCCGCCTCTTCGTATTTTCCCTGATTTTTTAAACTAAGGCCTTTATAATAGTAATTCTCGAAAGTTTCTTCTTCCTGTAGAACCTTTTCGTAGTATGGAGCCGATTTCTCGATCCGGTTCGAGAGCCTGTAACTCTCAGCAACATAATAATTGGCCTCCTGATTTTCAGGCTCTTTCTCCAATACCTGGGAAAAAGTGGAGATCGCTACCTGATATTCGCCGGAACTGAACTGATTCATTCCTTTTTGCTGAAGGCTTGTACAACCAGCACTGAATAGGGTGAGCAATATTAAATAGTAGTAACCGCGCTTCATGTTCACATAAGAGAAATAGCTATTCATTTGGCAGGTATTGAAATCTAGTTGTTAAAGTATCTTTTCAGCCAACTATCTTTGGCCGGGATTATCCACTTTTCAGCCAAATCACTTTTGGTGCTAATAATAGGGTTAAATATCGGCGTTTCCGGCTGCAATATACCTTTTGAAATGGACTGACGTATATCTGCCAGTTTATTCACAGTTACCTTTTCCTCCGAAAGAAATGAGACTTTACCCGAATCCAACAGGCTTACTCCCGTTTTTTCCTCAATGCTCCGAATAATCCTCACAGAGCTGTCTATAGAACATCCACTGGGGCCTAAATCCTTTTCATCTACACCCAGCAGGATAAATTGGTCATACATTATATCAAAAGAAGTGGGCATTCCTTGGCCGTGGGTATTCCACCCTTCACAGAATGAGGAAAGATGGGATTGTATCCAGTTTATTTCTGAGGTGTCAAATGGCCTATCAGACTGGTAAACCCATATTCTGGAATTGGCCGGCATCTCTTTGAAGGGTATATACATTTTAAGTTAATCGTTATGTTTTCCGTGACGGAATAATTGCATTCTTTTTTCTTGTTGATTAAACGGGTAATTCAATCATAATGATACAAAAAATCTAGGCATGTTATGACATAAACACCAATAAACTTACTATTGTTAGAATTTGGACACAATCGAATTAATCTATTCTTGGCTAGTTTTAGCTATTCAGTCCCAAGTCATTGGCAATAAGTTCGGCCAGATCCAACACCTTTACCTCGTTTTCCTTTTCCTTGTTTTTCACCCCATCCGAGATCATGGTGAGGCAAAAAGGACAGCCAACTGCAATTGTTTTTGCACCGGTGGCTAAGGCCTCTTCCGTCCGTTCTATATTGATGTCCTTCTTTCCAGCCTCGGGCTCCTTGAACATCTGGGCACCTCCGGCACCACAGCAAAGCCCCTTTGACCGGCAGCGCTTCATTTCAACAAGCTCCATATCCAGGGCCTCAATGATCTCCCGCGGTGCTTCGTAGACATTGTTTGCCCTTCCCAGAAAACAGCTGTCATGGAAGGTAATCTTTTTCCCCTTGAACCCCCCCCCTCCCTTGAGAACAACCTGACCGGCATGAATCAACTGCTGTAGAAACTGGCTATGGTGAAGAACCTCATAGTTGCCACCTAGTTCTGGATATTCATTCTTCAAGGTATTGAAACAGTGGGGGCAGGCCGTTACTATTTTCTTTACTTGGTACCCGTTGAGCACCTGAATGTTACTCATTGCCTGCATTTGGAAGAGAAATTCGTTTCCAGCTCTCCGCGCAGGATCTCCCGTACAGGTTTCTTCTTCTCCCAGTACGGCAAAATTTATTTCCAGTTTGTTCAATATTTTGACAAACGCGATAGTAACTGCTTTGTACCGTTCATCGAAAGATCCGGCACAACCTACCCAGAATAAAATTTCCGGCTGATCTCCTGCCGCCGTTTTTTCGGCCATTGTTGGTATTTGAAAAGTAGTGCTCATGTTGTCTTTAATCGTTCATTGGTTTTCCCTTAATTTCATCTGCCCACTTGAAGCGGTCTGTTGGCGCGAATTTCCAAGGGGCGAAGCTTGTTTCAATATTCTGAAACATGATGTTCCACTGCGCGGGACTAGCGCTTTCCTCCATCGCCACATAGCGGCGCAATTGCAAGATTATATCCAAGGGGTCTATATTAATGGGACAGGCTTCCACGCAGGCGTTGCAGCTGGTGCATGCATTGATTTCCTCTTTGGTGATGTAATCGACAAGTAGGGCTTTTCCATCTTCCAATCCAGGACCCCCATTTGCGATACTTTTGCTTACTTCCTCTGCCCTGTCTCGGGTGTCCATCATGATTTTTCTCGGAGACAATTTCTTCCCGGTGATGTTTGCCGGGCATTCTGCCGTGCAGCGTCCACATTCTGTACATGCGAACGCGTTCATGATATTAATCCAGCTAAGGTCATTCACGTCCTTTGCGCCAAAACGACCTACCTCGATTGGAGGCTCCTCCCCTCCTTCAGTGGGTACGCCAAGCATTAATTTCACTTCATTGGTAACCTCTTTCATGTTTTTCATTTCCCCTTTTGGTTTTAAGTTTGAATACCAAGTGTTGGGGAAAGCTAGAAAAATGTGAAGGTGCTTCGAATAAGTGACATAAATAGCAAACGCCAAGATGCCGACAATGTGAAACCACCAGGCAATCCGCTCGGTAATTACCAAAGCTCCGTCTCCAAAGCCATCAAACAATGGCGCAAGAGCACTACTAAAGATTAGTCCCCCAAGTGGAATATAACCAGCTACCCCTCTTTCAGCCAGAAGTTGGTCAGCGGCATTCATGGTCAATATAGCCAGCATCAAGACAATCTCTATCCATAAGATTAGGTTCGCATCCAAGGCCGGCCAGCCACGCAATTCGGTCATAGTAAGACGCGGCACGCGGGTGATGTTCCGTCGAATCAGAAATGCAACACAGGAAACCAATACTGCAATCGCCAACCATTCGAAAATATTCATGGCCACGGCATAAACACTGCCCAAAACTGGGGCAAATATGCGGTGACTTCCAATTATGCCATCAATCACAAATTCCAGCACTTCAATATTGATCACTATAAATGCCACATATATGAGTAAATGCAAAATCGCCGGACCGACACGCTTAAACATTTTCTGCTGACCAAATGCAATTAGTGCCATGGTCTTCCATCGTTGGGAAGTATTGTCTGTTCTCGATTCCGATTTCCCAAGGAGAATGGTATTCCTTAGAAAGGTTATCCTCCTGTACAAAACCACCCCTGACGCAACTAACAGGGTTATAAAAAGTAGTTGTGGTAAAATACTCATAGTGAACTGCTTATTAAATATAGATTAATTTTTAAATAAAATCATTTGCACTAACCATACAAATACCTACCTTTGCATCACTTTACCGAGGTGATGTAGCTCAGTTGGTAGAGCATCGGACTGAAAATCCGTGAGTCGGTGGTTCGAGCCCACTCATCACCACGAGCCTTGGATTAATCCAAGGCTTTTTTTATTTATGCTGCTTTCAAATGCCTGATCAAAATTGGGATTTACCGTCTTCATGATGCAAAGTAATAAATAGTGCGCATGCATACTATATTGTGGTGGTTTAATTTTGTGCTTCGAAGATAAAGCAATGTATCGTTAAATAGAAGTAATTGAATTTTTTTAAGGGATTATTAGTGGTAATTTTGAAAGCATTCGTTATCTCCAAGATAACTATCTCAAATGTGCCATTCTCTAGTCATCTCCGCAGTGATTTCCGATTACCAAACTTAAAAACCATGGAACTGTTGAAAAAATATATATTTATTGTCTTTTTATACTTTCTAATCACTTCTACCCAAGCCCAAGATCGCCACGAATATGAAATAACCATCGCAGGATTTAGTATTGGGGAAATGACTGCCACCAAAACAAAGGAGGGCGATACGACCACTTACATGTTGACATCCAAAGTGAGCCTTTGGTTGTTTGGACAAATAAATATAGACTATGTAACAGATGTAAAATATGTTGGGAATCGATTTATTCGTTCCACTGTTGCCTCCCAGACAAACCGGGGTAATTTTCTTTCACGAATTTGGCTTAAGGATGAAATTTACCAGGTGGATGCTAAATCCTACAAATACGAACTCGAGACTGTAATCCGGGAGACTATTGAACATAGTGCTGTGCGTCTTTTTTTTGAAGAGCCTAAGGGAAGGAGACGGATGATCGCTGAAAATTATGGTGTCTTTGGCAGCATAAAAGCCCTTGGAAGCAGCGAGTATGAGACGTTAGCCAATGAAAACAAAAACAAATACACCTATATAAATGGAAAGCTTGATCGGGCGGTCATGCATAGTCCCATTAAAAATTATATAATAAAAAGAAAGTAAACCTTTCAAAGGTATATGATCTAAGAAATCTCTATTCTTCGCTAATCAGAACCCAAAATTAACGGTTTAAAATATAAGCCAAGTGCCTCAATTCGTCAATTTGTTGCCGTTTTAAAGGATTTTGAAACACTCCCAAAATACCTGAATGTTTTTTGGCCATCTCCTCAAGGTTCCTGGTTGGATCTGTGCTTAATAAAGCGACAGAAATTTTGCTAAGCCATACCGCATCTTGTAAGGCCTTAAGCCAAAGCCAAGTATCAGTTTCAAGCAATGTGACATCCAACAAGATCAAAAAGATTTTCCCATCATGATCATGTTCCTTTAAATATTCCCAAACAGAATCAAAGTCCCTAAATTGCTTTGGTTTGTCATGAAGTCCATGCTGAATAATGGCATATCGGTTCACAAGCTGACCTAGATCGTCAGCTTCTACGAGTAGCACTTCCAAAGTATTTATGCTTGTTAAAAGATGCTCATCAGTAACCATTTCCAAAGGATGCCTTTTATTTTCCAATTCTCTGGTCTTTGCAATTATTTTGGAAATTATTGAGTCAAGCTCCATAGCGGATTTTGAAATTGCTTGGACAACTTCTTTGTTACTTTGCAGTAGGTCCCCGGGTTGGAATTCAATATCATCATGTTCTAACAGCATCAATAACATCATCATCCGGGACAAGGGTGCACGAAGGACATGGGATTGTACCCAGGCAATTTCCTTCAAAATGCTATTCTGCTCTTCAATAGCGTGGAGATAAACAGTTTTTTCAGAAATATCCAAAATAAAGCAGACAATATAGGCATCCCTTTCCACGGCTATGAACTGAAGATGCATTTCAACAGGATAGCTTGTGCCGTCCTTTCTGCGGTGGGTTTTCTGAAGTATGATTTTATCTTTCGAACCCTGCCGTAACGGTTGAATGATTTTCTCAAAACTGTCGAGCGTGAGACCGGGTATGATTTCAGTCGGGCGCATTTGGGCCAATTCTTCCATAGTGTAACCCAAATTGGACTGCGCAGCGGTATTTACCTGCTTGAAATGATACGTTTTCGCATCTAGGATATAAATTTCGTTCAGAGATTTTTCAAAAATTCGACTAAACTGAATGGCTTTATATGTTGCTAACTTTTTTTGCGTGATGTTTTCGGTAAGCAAGATTATTCCACCGATTGTACCAGAAGGTTCGTACCAGGGATTAATCCTCCACCTACTCCAATGATAGGATCCATCCTGACGTACAAACATGTCCTCTTCACTTTCCATAGATTCTCCGAAAATACCTCTTTGATGTATTTTTTTCCAGCCTTTGGGAATTTCCGGAAAGACTTCATAGTGGGATTTACCTATTAGATCTACCTTTTCAAGGTTAAAATCTTCAATCCATTTTCTGGAACAGGACAGATACCTCATCTGTGTATCGAACATGGCGATAGCAGTGGGAGCCTCTTTAATGAACTGTTGTTGCATTTCAAATGCAAGTTTGCGGTCAGATATGTCCTGAATCGTGCCGAACAAACGCAAACAAATGCCATCCTTAATTTCGGTTTTCAAAATAACCCGCACCCATTTTCTTCTTCCCGTGTGAGTGATTATCTGATGTTCAACATCATAGTCAAATACTCTTGTAAATGCTTCATTTACCGCAGCTTCAATCTTCAGTCTGTCTTTTTCTTTATAAAACCCGATTGCCTCGGATAAGGTTAGGTTGAAATCCGCAGGAATCTCGTGGATCTGCTTGGTCATTTTTGACCAGGTAATTTCACTTGTTACCGGATTCACTTCAAAGGCCCCGACTTTAGCCATTTGACTGGCCTGTTCAAGTATTTCTTTGGTCTTTCTAAGCTCGATTTCAGTGACTTTTTGCTTGGTTATGTCTCTACTGTAAATTGCCGCTCCTATAACTTTGTTATCCGCTAGGATTGGATGTAAGGTAATCGAATAATAAAAGCTACCGTTGTGTAAATCAAAGCAATCCTCTACTTTGATACTTTGATTATTGAAGACTTCGTCATATCGTTCTTTCCATTTCTTGGTCAAATTATCTGGCAATCCTTGAAGAACATTCTTGCCAAGCGAAAGAAGTACCCCAAACGCTTTTTGATACTCTTCAAGGAAAACCCTATTCGCAAATGTGATCTGATACTCTGTGTTGATTGACCAAATACTGTCTGAAGTGCTCTCCAAAATGGCTAAGAGATTGACTGCTTCAATATTCAGGTTTTCTTGCATTATTTTGAGGGATAAGGTTCTTTTCACATCTAGCGGAAATGCATTGAAAAGGCAACAGTCCCGCTTCTTACGCAAAATAGGCCAAATTTTATAACAATTGTTCCGGCATTCCCTATTTAATAGCTAAAAATTCCCGAATTCCTTCAATATTCCGATCCTAACCTACCGACACGAGTACAACACGCGACCATCGGATAGATCGTCACAAATTTCATTTCCTCACCAACGGATCCATTGCCGGGAACGGTTGGAAAGGACATGGACTAATTACAAAAAGAAGGGTTTGTACTGATTAAAGTAACCGGAGAGGTATTCAATTGGAATTCAACAGACCACGGATGGGTAGAAAAAAGAATACAAATAGGGTGGTATATCCTTGACTATAATTCCTCTAAGATCTGCCTATCGATGATTTCCAAACGCAATTCTCCACGCACCTGAATTTTTCAATGAGGCGCAGCAGTTCTCTTGCCCAGAAGGAATATTAATTATTTTATTAATCCATCTACGGCATCCATGACAAGAAAATCATCCGTATTATTCCTGCCATCACGATTTCCTTCATCCGAATTGGATGGGAAAGACCCGTTTTTAAGGTGTTCTTGGTAAATGAATGACTCACTATGAAACATCCCTCTGCCCGGAAAGTAAAAGATGTGCTCTCCCTTTTTTATTTTCTTCTTGGTCTGTACACAAACCCCATCATGCTTTGCATCAATAAACTTTCCCATATCGAATATCATTTTTTAAAAAAAGTGGAACGGGCTGTTAACCCGTTTTTCCACTGACTGGTCCTTCTAAAAGAAAATGAAAGACTTGGTGTAATAATTGTAGTTTTCGTGATTTTAATTTTAGCGGATTTGTGATTGGATTACCCGGAGTTTTTCATATCCTGTACTTCTTTTCTGATGTCCTGCGCAAGGTTCTTAAGGTCCATCAATCCTTTTCTAATACGGGTTCCGGCTGCCTTGTTTTTACCTTCATAAAATTTCTCAAAATCAGCTTCCATGCCGTCAATAAGTGTTTTAACTTCCTGAAATTTACTCATGTTTTTTAATGTTTTAGGTTAATTTGAATGCTCTTTTGTTTAAAGATAATCATAATTTTTGAACATGAACCTATAGTAAAGATTAATTTACTCCTGCTTGTTCAGATTTTTTAAGAAAAAAATTATTCGCAAGATGGCCTCACCAGGTACTCAGAGATCTGCTTTTCTCGATACCACCTTTAGGAGGATAAACCCCAAACCATCATTACTCCAACGTAATCCGACAATTATCTGAATTACCTGATATATTTTTCGTATTATATCACGAATAGCCGTATAATTATTTGATGACTTAAAATGAAAAAAGCAAGTGTAGAATTCATTCAATTGCCATAATCAGGCATATCATTTCCGAAATAATACCCTCGAAAAATAAAATTCTTGCATAAAAAAAAACTTTGCTTCATTCGGCTTTTACGCCAATTTAGCCTCAAAACCTCTCTGCACATGTGCAGGCGGTTGGATAGTGTAGCCGGTAAAAAACGAGAACATCAAAAAACCCCGGTCAAACAGCCGAGGTTTCCATTTAAACAAGATATACTTTCTTGGAAGAACCTATCCACTTTTTTTCTTGTCTTCCTTCTTTACTTTCTTATCCGCCCGCTTTTCAAGTAAACTTTTACCTTTCTTTTTGGGGTCCTTTTTTTCACCTTTATCTTTGCTCATGGCTTTTTAATTTTGATGAAAATTTACCAGAAATTATTTTCAATTCCATTAAAATCCAAGTATTTTTTTTTGCTCAACACCCGAGTTCACAAATTTACCCGCACGCAATGTCAAAATCCAAAATGCTCAATTCACACTGACTTCAGTTTCCGATTTTGTTTTTTCCTTCCTCTGAAAGCGCACCAAATTTGCGGGTTAGACGCTTGATATAGGCAACCTTCCGAAAGCGGAGTGCACTCCAATCATCATCTATGGAAACCTGCCTTATTGGCTCCAACCCATAGCCACCCATGGCTTCCCAACCTGTGTCCCGATTGAAATCGCAGGTATAGTTTTTTGATGTTCCCTTCGGATAGGCCATCCAAAACACGGCGTCACCCACCAGTTTTGGGGCCACTTGATGCACCAGTTCGCTTAGTTTTTCCCGTAGCTGGGCAAAACCGATCGCAAAACTAATATCCCCGGTAGCATGTCTTACAATATTGGCCTTCCCCTCCAAAGCGGACAATTTGGAATTAAAGGATTCCGGCGCCTGTAATATGTGGATAACAGGTTGGTTTTTGTAATTGAGCTTTTTAAATATCCCCTCCATGGCTGCCTTAGTTTTATGTTAAATATAAAATAAATTTAATTTTTAAACAAAAAACGAAGTTTTTCCGCTCTTGCTACTACTACAAATTACAGAACAAAACACCGTCAATGTCTTTTTTTTGTACCTTTGCACCTTGATTGAAATCGATGAATACCAAACCTAGCGTTTCTTTTGAAAATACGGAAGTGGCCTTCGCCCACAAGAGTGATGCTTCGTTGAGGAAAATGTATTGGCTATTCACCCTGATGCATTACCCTTTTTGGTTGCATACTGCCATTAAGCTTGCGAATTGGGGCTTAAAATGGAAGTTGCCCATCAAAGGATTGGTGAAACATACCGTTTTCGAACAGTTTTGCGGGGGAGAAGACATTCCGGCATGCGGGTCAAAGATTGAAGAATTAGCTTCCTATGGAGTAGATACAATTTTGGATTACTCGGTTGAGGGGAAAGTAGAAATAGCGAGTTATGACCGTACTAAGGAAGAAATCCTTAAAACTATCCGGGAAGCAAGCAGATTGAACCATCTTCCATTTGCGGTATTCAAGGTTTCAGGCGTTGCCAATGTCCATGTCCTGACTAAGGTGCAGTCTGGACAGGCATTACGGCAGGAAGAACAGGAAGCTCTAGGCCGGGCAGAGAAAAGAATCAAGGAGTTATTTGCTGAAGCTCACCGATTCCAGGTCAGGATTATGGTAGACGGGGAAGAGAGTTGGTTTCAGGATGTAATAGATGGTTGGGTAAAGGATGCCATGAGGGAGTTCAATCAAAAAACGGCGATCGTTTACAATACCTACCAGCTTTACCGGCATGACATGCTGCGCAAGCTGAAAGACGCACATCACGATGCCGTGGCTAATGGGTACTTTCTCGGGGCCAAACTCGTCAGAGGAGCTTATATGGAGAAGGAACGTGATCGGGCCATTGAAAAAGGATACCCATCTCCCATACAACCCAATAAAGAGTCCACTGACCGTGATTTTAATCAGGCCTTGCAATTTTGTATTAACAATAAGCAGCGGGTTTTTCTGGTCTCCGGGTCACATAATGAGTTGAGTAACCACGTGCTTACAGAACTGGTGGACCTTCATGGCATGAAACGCGGGGATGAACGCGTCTATTCGGCACAGCTGTATGGCATGAGTGACGCTATCTCCTTCAATCTGGCCAAGGCAGGATTCAACGTGGCAAAATACCTGCCTTACGGTCCAGTAGCGGAAGTCCTTCCTTATCTATCCAGGAGGGTAGAGGAAAACTCAGGCATAGCCGGACAAAGCAGTAGGGAGTATCTTCAAATAAAAAAAGAAATTGCAAGGAGAAAATCCTTGCCGAAAAGAGCATAAACAGATTAAGATATGCAATTATTGAGTGAACAAGAAATCGAGCGCCGAAAAGACAGGGAAGCATTGATCAGCATGGGAATCAACCCCTACCCGGCCATTTCATTTCCGGTAAATGTAACCGCGGCGGACATCCATCAAAATTACGAAAACCGAAAAAACGACTATAAAGGCATTTCAATAGCCGGAAGACTAATGTCCCGTCGGATCATGGGTTCTGCCTCTTTTGCAGAAATCCAAGATGCCACTGGACGGCTGCAAATATATGTTCGCAGAGACGATATATGCCCGGAAGAGGACAAGACTTTTTATAATACGGTTTTCAAAAAATTACTTGGCATCGGCGACTATGTTGGGCTGAAAGGATTTATCTTCACTACCCAAACAGGAGAAATCTCCCTACATGTCACGGAACTGACCATTTTGTCCAAATCCCTAAAGCCACTTCCGGTGGTAAAGAGGGACGATGAGGGAAACGTATATGACGGGTTCACCGATCCGGAGCTTCGCTACCGACAACGATACGTTGATTTGATTGTCAACCCGGAAGTGAAGGAAACATTTATCATCCGGTCGAGGGTGATTTCGCAGATGCGCCGCTACTTTGACGATCATGGCTGGTTGGAGGTGGAAACCCCCATCCTACAGCAGGTACACGGAGGCGCGGCAGCTAAGCCTTTTCAAACCCACCATAATGCGCTTGATATCCCCCTCTTTTTGCGCATAGCTAATGAACTCTATCTAAAAAGGCTAATTGTAGGCGGTTTTGACGGTGTTTATGAAATTGGGAAAATGTTCCGTAACGAGGGGATGGACCGTACGCACAATCCGGAATTTACCTCCATGGAAATCTACGTCGCCTACAAAGACTATATCTGGATGATGGCGATGGTGGAGAATCTGTTGGAGAAAATCGCCGAGGCAGTACTGGGGACTACCAAGTCCAAGGTAGGCAACCAGGTGATTGAGTTTGCCGGCCCCTACAGAAGACTGACCATGTTTGAGTCTATTCAGGAATATGCCGGGATAGATGTAAGCGAAATGGATGAGAAAGGTCTTCGCCAAGTCTGTGTCCAATTTGGTATTACTGTGGACGACAGCATGGGTAAAGGCAAATTGATCGATGAGATATTTGGAGAAAAAGTAGAAGAACACCTGATACAGCCGACCTACATTACTGACTATCCGATAGAGATGACACCTTTGGCCAAAAAACACCGGGACAAACCGGGATTGGTGGAGCGGTTTGAACTCTTTGTCAATGGTAAGGAAATTGCCAACGCCTATACGGAACTGAATGACCCCATTGATCAGCGGGAGCGGTTTGAGGATCAGCTGAAACTTGCCGCACGAGGGGATGATGAAGCCATGGCTATGGATGAGGATTTTCTTCGCTCCCTAGAATACGGCATGCCTCCGACTTCCGGTCTTGGAATAGGAATTGACCGACTGTGCATGCTGCTAACCGACAACAGCACCATTCAGGAAGTACTGTTTTTCCCTCAGTTGAAACCTGAGAAAAAAATCAACATCGCAACAGATGAAGATTTTATTTCCTTGGGGATTGCCGCTGGATTGATTCCGGTTTTGCGCGACCTGAATATCCACACGCTGGAACAATTGAAACACCAAAACGCAAGTAAATTTTTCAACGATATCTGTGGACGCAGAAAGAAATTGAAACTGGAGGTGCCCAATCCTACCAAAGAAGAGGTGGAAAGTTGGATCCAAGGCTAATAATTTATTGAAATAGGTGGTTACATTTTCCGGTGTAGCCAAAAGGCTTGCCAATCTTTTACTCTAAATAGTTGGCAGGCCTTTTTATGACAAATGAAATAAGGGAATTGTTGGGTAGAGGAAGGTTCCTAATCCAAATTCCGCAAAGTGCTTGAATTATCCGGTATCTTTTGACCTGGTTTGGTACTAACGAAAGAGATTTTTAAAAAATTTTGACTTTTCTGCTTATTAATTGATGGAAGACATTGAATTTTAAATCAAATTCCCTAATTTGAGTGGATCATGCGATGAGGACCGGATTAAGTCAAAGGTCTATTAACATGATAAACCCAATCTGTCAACCAAAAATCTTT
>DATHWC010000325.1:0-17469 GCA_035460985.1 Lunatimonas sp. | reverse complement strand
GACGAACTGATCAATTTCACTTGTAGCCCAAGAATCAAACTGGGAATGTGGTGGTTCATTTTTTACAGGCTTCAAAAAGGACCAATGCGGTTTGTAGGCTGCACCTTGTTCCACCCATTTGGTTATGATGGCGATTTCCCGGGGCTCCAGAATTAAATGCGATCCCGGTGGGGGCATCATATAGTCTTCATCTTTGGAAAGCATACGCAAGACAGCCTCACTCCTTCCCGGCTTGCCGGGTACGAAAGCGTATTTACCGGAATTGGATTCCAGCGAGGCAAAAGCAAACTCCTCTAAATCAAGCCTGAGATTGGCTTGTTGGTTCGCGGCATCAGGCCCGTGGCAGGCAAAACATTTGTCAGAGAGGATTGGCTTGACGTGGTAATTGAAGTTGATCGCTTCCGGCAGGTCATCGTACACTTCGGCAATTTCTTCGGGGGGAGTCCAACCACATCCAGAAAGGGTGAAAGCAGCTATAGCTGCTAAAAGAAAATACCTCGGGTTTATCATCAAAGCGAATTGTTTTATTACGTTTGAATACTATATCCAAATATAAGGGATTAGTTTTTACCAAATGACGTTAAAAAACTGTTTTGTTAACTGTTAAAAGTAATGATTATATTTAAGAAATTGAAATTTCCGAAAGATGGAACTTATTCCGAAAATCCTTCAGATACAAGCTATTTCCAATCCATCCCCAATTTAGGCGGTTAGAATATAATCTACTAATTTAACCCCTCCACTGCAAATCGTTTAAAAGAAAGCCGATCTTCCCGCAATTCCGTATTTTTGTCGTTGTTGGTAGAAAGGTAGAATCCATCCCTAGTGATAAAAAAACTGCTTGGCGTTGGTTTATTGTCAGAGCCTAACCTGTAAAAATGACATAGTCCTTTACAACAAACTCATTGACCAAATACCGAATTACCAATTGATGATGTTTGAATCAAACTAAAACTAAGAAGATGAAACATGAGGGAGGCGAATATCAACCCATCAGGTTCCGAATTCCTTAAAAAAATTATTTTCAGCTTCCACGGTGCCGATCAGAATCAGCTCTACTCCTTTGGAAATTAAATCCGTTGGCTCGGGATTTATTTTCATTCCTGTCTCACTTTTTATTGCAATAATGGTACACCCCGTTTCTTTTCTGATATTGCTCTCTGCAATACTTTTGCCTACCAATTGCTCGGGAGCTTTTACTTTTATCAAATCCAATCCCTCTGCCACCATTAAAGTATCACTTCTCTTGAGTAGATTAAGGATGGTGTTTGCTCCCATTGATGCATAGGAAAGGACAAAGTCAGCGCCGGCACGGTGCATGGTGGCGAGGTTTCTCTCCAATGTAGACCGTGAAATTACTTGCATATCGGGTCGTAGCTTCCTGCAATATACAGTCAGGTATACATTCACATCATCGTCATGCGTTGAAATAATAGCACAGGGTGCCTTATCAATGCCGGCCTTCAACAGTACCTCATATTCCGCCGCGTCTCCGAAGATATATTTTTCCTCGTTCAGTATTCTGTCGGGCAATTTCTCCACAATTCTGTAATCCAGGCCTCTCTCAAGCAAAGCCTTTCCTGTAGCCCGTCCTACCCGACCTCCGCCAATGATCAGTAAGGGTGCGGTTTTTGCTTTTTTTACACAGAAATTTTTATTGTACAACTCAATTTGTTTCGATGAACCCGCCAAAACCAAAACTGTATTCTTGTTAATGATCGTTTCGGGTTGAGCAGGTTCAAATTTTCCACGCTCCCACACGCCCAAAACATTCACCCCAACAATCGCCCTAAGGCCGGTTTCACGGAGTTGCTTTCCAACTAAAGAAGATCCTTTTACAGAGGCCTCTGCAATTTTAAGTGCGCCAAATTCGCCAATAATCTGTGCGGACGCATCTCCACCACTCGCTCTTCTTGCAAGGTAAATTCCCATGATTTCACCCAACCGGATCACGTGCGTACAACCAGCGAGTTGCAGAATATCTTCTGATGCTTCAACATTGCAGGTGGCTAATATGGGTACTTTTAGGCTAACTTCCCTGACGGTAAACGCAACCCCAGTATTCACGACATCCGAGGCTGTAGTTGCCACTAACGCAGCATGTTGCACATGCAACGCTCTATAAGTCTCCGGATCATCGAGATCCCCCAGCATTACATCTATATCCATCTCCCGAAGCCGTAATCCTTCTGCATAATCCCTTACCAATACCACGTAGGGAAAGTTGATTCTTTTCAGTTTTTTGATCAACGCCTCAGCTACCGGATCAAATTTCGTAAGCACCACATGACCTTTCATAGAATCTGGCAATTTACGCGGAACGCGTGCCTGTTCCTGTGCTTTCATCCAAGGGGAATAGAAGAAATTGATAAAAGTAAAGGGAAACAGAATCAACAAAAACAACATGCCGGTCATCAGCACTATTATACTGAACGTTCTTCCCAAATCCCCATCGAAAGTAATATCACCAAATCCCAAGGTAGACATGACAGTTAGCGTCCAGTAAAAGCCCGTAATCCAAGAAAATTCCTTTCCTTCCCGAAGCATCAAGAGATGAAAGCAGATCGTAAAAAAAATAATTATCGCCAAAAGAACAGCAGAAAGCTTTATCAATAGAAGCAAGTTTCGCTGTTCAGGCTTATTCTTCAAAAAGAAACTAATTTGGGTAAAAAGAATTTTCATGCTGTCTCTCTTTGAACGGGATACGGTATCGACACAAGATTAAGCAATCCACTTGGTATTAGAAATGATTTGAAAAAAAAATTTAGGCTGGCTACAGGTATCAACAGCTAATTATTATTAAAAAAGGAACTACAATTCAGAAAAACAAGTCGTACATTTGAACCGGAATAAAACGCCATGCGACTAGGAAGTGTTCAAGCCAAAAATAAGTTGTGCAAAACCGTAAATGGCTTTTTGCGATTTTTTGGTGTGGCCATTTTATTTTTAACAGTTTCCGCTTTTGCATCCCCAACTTTTATTTCGAAGATAATTGCCACTCCGGAATTCGAAGGGCAGGAAAAAATTGAATCTCCTACTCCAGATATTTCCAACTTCAATGCTCACTTCATGGTAGCATTGGAGGTGGAAGAAGTTGAGGAATCCAAAGAGGAACGAAATGAGGTTTCTACCCATTCTTTCCTGTTTTGCTCACCTTCTTATATTTCGGCAAATAAGCAGCATTTTTTAAAGGAAGATTTTTCAGCAGAAAATAGGATTACCCCTATGCTGAAAATTCCTTTATATATACTATTCCGAAGTTTGAGAATTCCCTTTTTCTGATTAATTCAACCGAAAGGAATAAGCATCGGAATTTATTACGTATTTAATTCACTATAAACACATTTCACTATGGCGCATCCTGTGTCATTTGACCTGCAGCATACGTTGCATGAATTGAGTCATTACCTGCCAGCACAGGCACCACTAAAAGACTTTGTCCATCACAATACACTGCACGCCTTTCAACGGCTTCCATTTCATAAAGCAGTTCAGACGGCGTCCGAAAACTTCGGTTACACCGTGTACTGGAATCTGGAAAAATATAGGGAACTATACCAGCAAAACAAGATAAATCCTGAGATTGTCGACAGGATCATTATTTCCCATAAAAGTGCTGATGAACTTTCGCGCTGGAGACACCTTCTTCTTCACAGTCCTTTTGCAGAGTTTCCTGAACCTAAAGTTGGTCAGCTAAGAAAACTATGGAAAAAACACTTTAATCTGAATCTAGATAAAGAAGTCCATCAAAACCTCTTCCGAATTATTAGTGCCTATTTGGATCAAGGAATTGCGATATGGAACTTCCCAGTTGAGTCCAAAGGTCTAGTCGCTGGTATACGGTCGCTGGAAAAAAACAGCTTCAGCTCCTTTATAAAAAGTAAAAGAGCCCGTCAACTATTATTCAACTATCAAACCACGATAGAGGACTTGTTGAACATCTTGGTTGGTAAGACCGACCGGAATGCACAATATCTTTTTGACCAACAGTTTGCCCACCCGGGCTGGTCGGGAATGGTGTCTTTCCTTGAAAATCATCCGGATTCTTTACTGGACAAACGGGTCATCACATTAAAGGACTTTATTTTCTTGGAATGCATTCTGGAAATCGACGCTCTTGACCGTAGACGGGGAAGCAACTGGAATGCTTTGGCAGACCATATTCCGGACCACCTGCCCGGGATATTGGATTCTCCGATCTATTCAGAAATCATGGAAATCCATAAATTGTGGCAAGAAGCTATGGAATGGACCTACTACGATCAGGTGATTAGGGGGTTACAGCTAAGACCGGAAAAAGAAGAAAGACTTACTGCTACCTCTTTTCAGGCACTTTTCTGTATCGATGACCGATCCTGTTCGATCCGCCGGAAAGTGGAGCGATTTGCTCCGAATGCAAGTACATTCGGAACTGCTGGATTCTTCAACCTTCCCTTTTATTTCCAACCTGAGCATGGGAAGTTTATGACCAAAGTCTGTCCTGCACCCGTCAAACCCGTACACGTCATCAAGGAGAGTGAATCCAAAATACGCCACCGGAAGGATGTGCATTTCAGCAAGCATACCAAGGGGATCTTTGGGGGGTGGGCCATTTCTCAAACGATGGGCTTCTGGTCGGCCCTAAAGCTTGCCAAAAGTATATTCCTTCCATCAGAAACTCCCGCTATGGTTTCCTCCTTTCACCACATGGATCCCAATGGCAAACTGACCGTATCCTGTAAAAATCCCGACCACAAACATCATGGCCTTCAAGTCGGCTTTACGGTAAGCGAAATGACAGCAGCCATGGAAGGCCTACTGAAAAGCATTGGATTCGTGGCTGATTTTGCCCCCTTGGTCTATATCATAGGTCATGGGGCGAGCTCAGTGAACAATACCCATTATGCCGGCTACGATTGCGGAGCATGCAGTGGACGCTCCGGTTCCGTAAATGCACGGGTGGCCGCCCAAATTGGCAATAATCCAGAAGTGCGGATATATCTTGCGGAACGCGGGATTCAAATCCCACGGTCTACCCAATTTGTCGGAGGATTACATGATACTACCAGGGACGAAATGGAATTTTTCGATTTAGAGGTGCTTTCAGAAACCAACCTAATCCTTCATGAGCAGAATTTACGGATTTTTGAAGCAGCATTGGATTACAATGCCAAAGAAAGATCGAGGAGATTTCAAACTATTGATTCCAAACAGGCTGCCAAAAAGGTACACGATCAGGTGAAGCTCCGTGCACTGTCTCTCTTCGAACCTCGCCCGGAGTGGAATCATGCCACAAATGCCCTTTGCATAGTTGGCAGGAGGGAAAACAACCGCCATCTCTTTTTGGACAAACGGGCTTTTTTGAACTCGTACGACTACCGTATTGATCCGGAAGGCACCCATCTATTCGGTATCCTTAAAGCCGTGGCACCTGTTTGCGGAGGAATCAATTTGGAATATTATTTTTCCAAAGTGGATAACCAACGACTTGGCGCAGGCAGTAAACTCCCACACAACGTGGTCGGGCTAATCGGTGTTGCCAACGGCATGGGTGGAGACCTTAGAACAGGCCTCCCCCAACAAATGGTAGATATACATGATCCATTGCGTATTCTAATCACAGTAGAGCATTTTCCTGAAGTGATTCTAAGCGCTATCAAAACCGATCAAAGTACCTACGAATGGTTTGCACATGATTGGGTTAAACTAGTCTGTATCCATCCAGAGACAAAACAAGCGTTTGTATTCCGGGATGAGTTTTTTGAATCCTATGAACCGATCACCCAAGCGATTCAGATTGTGCGTGATTTGGACAGAATCTTAGAATCTACGGGTGAAAATCTTCCGGTCTATCTGATTGAATAAGCCATGGCACATAAATACATCATAAGTTCATTCGTTTTGGTTCCCTTGTTGGCTTTTGTAATTTCCCTTTTATTACCAAAAAGCAGGGAATCCGGTTTTTCCACGGTTGCCTTTGGGATGATTAGCTTACAGCTTCTTACCGTTACGGGTTATATAGGATATTGGGTTTTTTCGGGAAGTATTCCGATAAATATTGCAGAATTGGAATTCTACAACAATGGAGACTACAGGTTTTTGTTGGACTTTTATTTTGATCGCGTGGCGGCAGTTTACCTGTGGGTTGGGACGTTCATTACCTTTCTTATTACACGGTACAGTCGATTTTATATGCACTTGGAGAGTGGTTACAAACGGTTTTTTAACACGCTGCTTTTTTTCTACTTGGCCTATAGCCTGACTGTATTGGCGGGAAATTTCGAGACCTTGTATCTGGGTTGGGAAATGCTGGGAATCTCCTCGTTCCTGTTGATTGCATTCTACAGAGATCGGTATTTGCCTGTACGAAATGCGGTAAAGGTCTTTTCCATCTACCGAATCGGGGACATCGGAATTATTCTGGCGATGTGGGCAAGCCATCATCTTTGGCATGAAAACATTACTTTTATCTCCTTCTTGGATGAAAAATTTGTGGCGCATCACTTAGTAACTCATGAGGGAACGGGGCTATTTATTGCTGTATGCTTACTAGTAGCAGCGGCTGCAAAATCCGCCCAACTTCCCTTTTCCTCCTGGCTTCCCAGAGCAATGGAAGGACCTACCCCCTCTTCTGCGATTTTCTACGGGTCCTTATCGGTACATTTTGGCGTATTTCTGCTGCTTAGGACCTACCCTTTTTGGGAACATCAGCTCATAGCGAGAATTCTAATCGGACTGACTGGGCTGACCACGGCACTAATTGCGTACCCCATAGCCCGTGTCCAGTCCACGATCAAAACCCAAATTGCCTATGCCTCCATCGCACAGATAGGTATCATGTTTATCGAATTGGCCCTCGGACTGGAAACCTTAGTGTTGATTCACTTTGCGGGAAACGCCTTTTTGAGGACCTATCAGCTTTTAGTTTCTCCGTCTGTAGTGGCCTATATGATTCGGGATAAATTTTACCACTTTAAACCCAGAGTGATAACACTTGAAGCCACTTTCCCCAAAAAACTGAAACATAGCCTATACCTTCTTTCTCTAAAAGAATGGAACCTGGATCACTTCTTTAATAAATGGGTGTTTGGCCCTGTCAAAAAGCTGGGTAGAAAGCTTGATTTTCTTACTCCCCGCAACCTGATATTTATCTTTTTTCCAGTCTATGCCTTCGGTCTCCTACTTTATTTCAATCAAGAATATATTCCGATGGGTCTGCTTGCCTATATGCCGACTCTTTTTGGGTTTTTGGGAATGTTATTTGTTTTCAAGGCTTTCTCAGAGAGGACGTTTCCACGCCTAGCTTTAATGCTGGTGATGGCCAACCATTTTTGGATTGCCCTAGCTGTCTCTTTTAATGAACGTTTTGATTATTCCCAAACCCAAGTCTATCTGAGTGGGGTCTTAGTTGCCGGTGTTATTGGATATTGGGCGTTGCATTCGCTTAGAAAAAACGAACCCAACCACTTCGACTTGAATAAATATCATGGACATGTTTTCGAATATCCCAAATTGGCATACGTATTTCTGTTGGCCGCTTTAGGCGTAATGGGTTTTCCAATTACTCCCACCTTTGTCGGTGTAGACTTATTATTCAGCCATATCCATGAGGATCAGTATATTTTGGCTGCATTTGACGCCATCAGTTTTGTTTTCGGCGGTATTGCCCTAATTCGGATTTATGCCCGGCTATTCCTCGGGCCCCATGTGAAAACCTATCATTCTACCGCATTAAAAGCCTCTTAATTTATAAACGATGGAAAAGATAAAAATTGAAGTACCTCAAGCGGGAATTGCGGGACTTCGTCAGCATTGGAAATCGGACTTGATTTCAGGCTTTTTAGTGTTTCTGATTGCGTTGCCCCTATGCCTAGGGATTTCCATGGCTTCTGGTTTTCCCCCCGTTGCCGGAATTTTCACTGCAATCATAGGCGGGATCGTGGTCACCTTTCTCGGTGGGTCTCAGCTCACTATCAAAGGTCCTGCCGCCGGGTTGATAATCATCGCTTTGGGGGCTGTGAACGAATTGGGAAAAGGCGACGCACTGTCCGGATACCGAATGACGCTGGCTATAATCGTGGCCGCTGGCATACTGCAGATCATATTCGGATGGATCCGGTCCGGGGTTTTGGCCGATTTCTTCCCTTCCGCTGCCGTACACGGCATGCTTGCCGCCATCGGAATCATAATCATCGCCAAACAACTGTTCACTATGATGGGTGTAAGGACGGAGGCTAGCGAGACACTGGAGCTATTTGCGGAATTGCCCCATGCCTTCAAGGAAATCAATCCTGATATTGCCATCATAGGAGGTCTTAGCTTGTTGATTATGTTCTTGTTTCCATTATTTAAAAACAAGTTTTTAAAAATGCTGCCGGCCCCTTTGGTTGTTATTCTCGTGGCAATTCCTCTCGGTATCTACTTTGACCTGGAACATGAGCATAAATATCTCTTTCTGGACGGACATGAATACACTATCGGCCCAAAGTTTCTGGTGACCTTGCCCGAAAACCTGCTTTCGGCCATTACGTTCCCAGACTTTTCACAGCTTCTTTCTTGGACCTCCTTTAAATATATCATCATATTTGCTTTGGTTGGAAGTTTGGAATCGCTGCTTAGCACCAGGGCGATTGACTCCTTGGATCCCTATAAAAGAAAATCCGATATGAACAAAGACCTAATGGGAATAGGAATAGGCAATACCCTTGCGGGAATGATTGGAGCCTTACCCATGATCTCAGAAATTGTTCGAAGTTCCTCCAATATCAACAATGGTGGAAAAACTGTCTGGTCCAACTTTTTTCATGGGGTCTTTTTATTGACTTTTGTTGCCTTTTTTCCGTTACTGATTCACCAGATTCCATTGGCCTCTCTGGCCGCAATGCTTGTCTACACGGGATTTAATCTGGCATCTCCAAAGGAATTCCAAACTACTTACAACATTGGATCAGAACAGTTGCTAATCTTTTTAGTTACGATTGTGGCTACATTGGCCTTCGACCTACTGCTAGGAATCGGCTTAGGTATACTGACAAAAATCACCCTCCATCTGGTAAGCGGCCTTCCCATAAAATATATCTTTAAACCACTTTTTACTGTTTTCGCAGAAAGTGAAAAAGGAAAATATACCGTCTCAATATACCAATCGGCAGTATTTAGCAATTACATCAAGCTGAAAAAATTTCTGGATACTATTCCCAGACGCAAGGTCATCATCCTTGATTTTACCAATTCCAATTTGGTAGACCATACCGTTATGGAAAATCTACATCAGTATCAACATGCATACACACATGATGGAGGAGAATTTAAATTGGTGGGCATGGACCATTTACAAAAAAAATCGAGCCATCTTTTGGCAAGTAGATCCCTAAAAAAACCTAATGAGAAATCAAAAGCCAATTGACACAGGTGAACAGAGAAAAATCTGTAAAATATGTAAGTTTTTTCAGTAAATCTGTAACAAATTTCTTGTTCAATATGATGAATTTACTTGTTCAAAAAAAAAGAGATGATTAGAAAAACCCGAACCCTTATTTTAACTGTGTTAATTGTTAGTTCTTTTTCAACTGCTCCCTTTCAAGCTGTTGGAAAGGATATGGCAAACAAAACACCTTCTGTGCCTGATGCTACCGCCCAAGCAATGGTCTTGCGGTTGCAAGAAATAAAAGAACTTGATATGTCTACTTTGGACAAAACTGAAAAAAAAGAGCTTAGGTCCGAGGTTCGGGAAATCAATAAAGAACTAAAGAAAAATGGAGGTGGTATATACCTGTCAGTCGGTGCCCTTTTAGTTGTAATAGTACTCCTGATTTTACTTCTTTAATGGCGGAATAATTAAATCCGGAAATCTGAAACTTACAACTCAAAATTAAATGCTGAAGGCACAGGAAGATAACTTCCTGTGCCTTCTTTTTCATAAAACATCTCGATACCTTTAAAAGATGCTCTAAAATCAGTAAATTTCCTACTCACTACCACTTTTTCAGCTAGAAGCAATTTCGATTTCTAACGTTAGTCTTGGCTTTATATTAGAGGTTTTGAAGATATATATCAAATATATGGTGAGTGTCCGTTGCAAACTTATCGTCCAACAGGAGTTGGAAAAATTAGGCATTCCCTTTTTATCTGTCGAACTTGGTATGGTAGAAATCAAAGATTCATTATCCGATCAACAGTATGGTGAACTTAACTTGTGCTTAAAGCGTGTCGGGCTCGAGATTTTGGAAGACAAAAGAAGCATTCTGATTGATAAAATCAAAAATATTATCATTAAAATGGTACGTTCCCATGAGGAACTTCCGAAAAGTAATTATTCCGATTACGTAAGCGAAAAGATGGGATATGACTACACATACCTTTCCAATATTTTTTCTGAGGAAAAAGGAATCACCATCCAACAATTCATAATTTTTCACAAAATTGAAAGGGTTAAAGAAATGTTGCTATACGATGAGCTCAGTTTGACAGAGATTGCCTATAGGCTAAATTACAGCAGCGTATCCCATCTATCCAATCAATTTAAGAAGATCACCGGACTTACCCCTTCCTATTTCAAGCGCCTTGGGAAAATCCGATTTGACGATATTGAAAAATAGCGTGGTTTATGTAAACAAAAACCTTTCGGGTGTCACCCATATTAATCGGAACATCTAGCCAGTTATCAGGAAAAGCTGGAAGGCCTGCGCATTTAAGGTTTCAAATAAAAACTATTTAAATTACCATTATTATAGATACTTAATGAAACAAATTCCCGTTTTTAGAGGTATTCCTATTCAAACTCTCAAAATGAATTTCCTTCCCGTTTTTTATAAAGGTCTACCCTCATCAATGTTATTGTTTGCACTCAGTTTTTGTACCCAACCAATAGAAATTTATGGAGACAATCAAATTGAAATTCCTATAGTAACCAACTCTGATTTGGACGAGTACGGGACAAGTAATCCTATAGTATCCGATTCATTGCTCGATGTAAGAAAACTCCTGGGTATTTCCACCTATAGATTAAATGAAATCGAACACAGCTTAGATCGAATCAATAACGAGTTTAATACTAACAGGAAAAATCTGACCCTTACTGTTGGCGGCGAAGTTTTTCAATTGAATAAGAAACATCTCGAATTAAAGTCAAAAGTCAGGGAGTCGTTAAACTACAGGGGGGCCTCGTGGTTAGAGTTTGAAGAAGGATTAACCGCCGATCTGGACATGTTGGAGGAAGCAATTTCTGAATTTAACGAAAGGAGAGAGATCACAAATAAGTAAAAAATTATCCGCAAGGAAAGTGGCAAACAGTCCTAAACTTGGTAAAAAATTTTAAAAAAATCAGAAAAAAGCCCAAAGGACTTAAATCCTCTAGGCTTTTTCAGATATTACTGTAAATCTCTATTGCG
This sequence comes from Lunatimonas sp., assembly GCA_035460985.1. Classification (GTDB taxonomy): domain Bacteria; phylum Bacteroidota; class Bacteroidia; order Cytophagales; family Cyclobacteriaceae; genus Lunatibacter. The sequence continues at coordinate 6,100 of DATHWC010000325.1, read as the reverse complement.
AAATTCTTGCTCTGGCCCTCATCGACACAATACTTTCATTATTGTCTAGAATTACTTCAAACAAGAATGCTATTTCTGTGAATCCGGTAGCTGGCACCGTTACCGTGGTACCCGGCCTTTTTTCTCGGAATTCTTCCAAGGTTGTAGAAAAGGTTACGCTATTACCACTCCCTGGTATAGGAGCATCAATATAGCTTGCGGAATTGTTTAATGTAGCGATGTTGATCGCTGTGCCTCCTGCGGCAACTTTTCGGATTTCCGTGATGGTTCTTCCAGAATTCTCAGGAATTTCCAACACAAATTCGATAGTTTCATCCTGCGAAACCTCCACGAAGGGATCATGGCCAAAACTGGTGGCATTGGTGAACATAACCGGTACCTCAGGACGGTTGTCTCTATTAAAGGTGCCGAAATCCTCTTCGCAGGAAACCAAACCCACAAGTACAAATAAGGATAATGCGGTATTTAATATATATTTCATTTTCTTTTAGCTTTATAGTTAATCAACGTCCCACCAAACTCTTACATTAGGAAGAATAACCTCGAAGTTGGTATTTCTTGCGATTTCCTCATTTACATACTGCGCTCGAACCGGTCTGGTACCATCTACACCTACCGCATTTTGATGATCGGCAAGTACGGGGTAACCCGTTCTTCTGTAATCATTCCATTGCTCCACGCCATTTCCATAAAGGGAAATGTATTTTTGCGTCATGATTTTTTCATGGTTCTCTTCTTCCGAACCGTTTAAACTTACTTCATCTGCATTCTCCGCAAAATAGGCATCAATTTGGGCAGGGGATAATCCTGCCAATGCCATGGATGCTCTGATTCCTGCTCGGAAATGTTCCTCCGGATCACCGGGAGTTCCCAACATTAAAGCCGACTCTGCCAAAATAAATTGAGTTTGTGCGTTTGTCATAAACCGTACAGGTCCCTCTCCATCTCCGGTCACGTACTCACTAAACCTCGACCAGGATGTGTTTGGGGTAGGTAAAGCTCCTCTAAAACCATTATCAATGGTCACATAACTGCCTGTAGGCGCCGTTACGAAAATTGGCAGACGGGGATCATTCTTTCCTTGCAATAAATTTAGAAATCGAGTACTGATCATCATGTCATTTCTAAATGCGGTTACATTGGTGTATTCATAAACCGGAGCACGGCTGCCCACCGCTGAACCAAACGTGAAATTCATGTTTTCACTGTTATCAGCGATGAAATTGTTTCCTGTGATTACCGCCTCTATTTCCTGGGTAGCCCGTTCAGGAGCAACTCTAGAAATTGTGTTTGCAAATTTAAGCAACAACGAATTTCCCGCTTTCTTCCAATTGTCTAGATCTCCTCCATAAATAAGGTCATCTGAGCCGGGATTGATAGTTGAAGCTGATTCCAAATCCGCTAATCCTTCCTTTACCAAATCAAACAAACTTTGAACACCTTCTCCGCCTAAGTAAATTTGCTCTTGAGTATCTAACCTAGGAGCTGTATTTTCTTCCCCTTGAAGTGCCTGAGAATAGGGAATATCACCCCAATAATCTGTAGCTATTGAGTAAGTATAGGCCGTCATAATCTTTGATATACCTATATAAGAGAGGGAACCAACTACTTCAGCAGACTCCATTAATGACTTATACGTAATCAATGACCCATTGAAAATTTCGAACCTCCACTGGTTGTTGAAATTGGCACCGTCAAGGTTATAAATATCATATGCAGCAGGAGAATTGGCAGCACCTGCTGTCACACTGGTAATGGTAGAACCAAAACGGTTCAATTCATTGTTATTGGCGAAAGCAGTACCTGCCAAGCCAGCCGGCAGCAGTACGTTAGGTGTCACACGTGCTGGGGCATTTGGAGATTCATTAATATCCAAAAAGTCCGAACAGGCGGTTGCTGAAAGCAATACACCACCTAATATATAGTTAATTATCTTTTTCATTTTAGTTTTCATTACAGGGTAAATCTTAAATTAACACCATAATTTCTCACCTGAGGAGGACCACTTAAGTCCATACCTTGGATGTTTCCAGCTCCTTGGGTATTAACCTCAGGATCCGCTGGGAAACCGGGAGCAAAGAACAACAGGTTCCTGGCACTCACCCCAATTGAAGCCTGGCCAAATGGAGTATTATTCAGCAATGAAGCCGGTAAGTTGTAATTTAACGCCAGTTCCCTAAGTCGGTAAACTGTTGCGTCAAAAACAGCACCTTCTGAGGCCAATCCTCCCAAAGATCCAAAATAGGTCTGAGCTGGAATTTGAATGTTGTTAGGTCGGTAGGTACCATCTCCGTTGTCAATTACACCTGGCAAAATCCTCGGCATATGTCGGTCAACACCTGTGTAGTCAATATGCCCACCACTTCTCAAATCCACTTGACCAAAGGAGTACAATTCACCCCCTACTCGGGCATCCAACAAGGTCGAAAGGGTAAAGTTTCTATATCTAAAGGTGTTGGATAAACCTGCTATCCAATCAGGTTGCTGATTCGCGATCACCTGTCCTGGAACACCCGGAGCAAAGCCTCCTGTGGCGGGATTAATCAACAATTCTCCCGCATCATTGCGAGGGTTTTTGGTTGAAATAATTACTCCATACGGATATCCTACTGCGATTGAAGGCGCAATTCCCAAGAAACTGTTTCCCGGAATGGTGGAGTTTTCCACACCCTCAGCGATAGATCTGACTTCATTTCGAATTCTGGTAAAATTCAACTCACTTTCCCAAGTGAACTGGCCGGATTCAACTACTAAAGCCCGCAGCGTAGCTTCAATTCCCTGATTAACCATCTCACCGATATTTGTGGTTCTATTATCAAACCCGGAAGAAGGGGAGATAGCTACATCAAATATTTGGTTGGTACTTAACGTATTGAAGTATAATACATCCAATTCTACACGATAGTCAAATAAACTAAAAACAGCACCCACTTCGTAGTTAGTCACAAATTCAGGTGCCAAATCCATACTTCCGATTCTGTTTTGCGGAAAGAATCCTGGAACGCTTGCTCCGCCAACAGAAAGTGGAAAATTGATTTGCGCCAGGTTGTTCCCGTATGAAGCTTGCGAAAATAAGCTGGTTAGGAGATAAGGATCAGCATCCCTGCCCACTCGTGCGGCATTGGCTTTGATTTTTATCTGAGATAGTATATCTGATTGTAAATCAAAGAGATCTGTTGGAACGAAACTCAGAGCCACAGACGGATAAAAATAGGTATTGTTATTAGCTGGAAGGGTGGAGGATTGGTCTACACGTCCCGATAGTTCCAAAAACAAATAATTCTTATAATCCAAGTTTAACTGGGCATAGTGACCTATCAACCTGCGTCGGCTACTCGTCTCCAACGAATTGGTAAAAACATCCGCATTACTAACGTTATCAAATCCAAAAATATTCAGGCCATCACCCACAACCCGTGTATTTTGGAAATCTCTCTGATTAATGTTTTGTCCCAAAAGCAAATTGGCATTGAACCCCTCTACAAAAAAGAGGTCATTCTTATTCATACTGATAAGAAGGTCTCCGTTTAGCTCTGACCTGAATACCATGTCATCTCCGAGCGATCCTTGTGGGCTTCTAGATGCCCCAATACGAAGAATTTGTTTTCTTCTGTCCGTATAGGTATCTGCTGTTACCCGGTAGGTTACATTAAGCCAATCCGCAAAGTCATAACCTATGGTTAAGTTACCAAACATCCTGTCGATATTGGAGTCGAAAGTCTCATTTTGAGTACTCCATAGCGGGTGGGTATTTGGTGGGTTGTAATAAATCGGTGCTCCCAATTCATTCCGGAATGGAGTTCCTCCAAAATCGTACGAGCGGGGAATTCTGGTTATTTGTCCCATCGCCGATCCGCCGTTTCCCGCAGTTCCGCTTCGTTGCTTGGATTTTACATAGGTGATGCTTCCTCCAACATCAATACCGTTTTGAAGTTTTTTATTTCCCCCTATCTGTACATTATATCTGTCAAAACCAGTTTCTGGTATTATCCCCTCCTGATTGGTGGAGTTGATGGATAATATAAAGTTATCATCGGCGGTTCCCGAAGCTATGCTGACCCCGTTTTGCAATATTGTCCCCTGTTGGAAAAATAGGTCAAAGTGATTGGGATATAATTGGTAAGGTACCGTTTCCCCTTGCGTATTTACTACAGTATTAAATCCAGGTGTTCCAAATCTGGGACCCCAGGAGGTTGTCGCTGTAGGTACAAAATTATTTGTTGTTCCCTGACCGTAATTGTTTTGCAGCGGAGCGTAGTTGATAGGATCCTGCATATTGAAGGAAGAAGTTATGGTAACTTCGGTCTTACCCTCCATGCCACTACCCGATTTGGTAGTAATGATAATCGCTCCAGCAGATGCCCTAGAGCCATACAATACAGATGCGGCTGGACCCTTAAGAATGTTAATTGACTCAATAGTTTCAGGAGCAATATCATTCAGTCTGTTTCCAGGTTGAGAGCCAAATAACGTGTTTTGCGTATTATCAGTGTTATTGCTGAAAATAATCCCATCTACTACTATAAGAGGTTGATTGCTTCCGGTAAATGAAGTGATACCCCTTATATTTATATTGGTGGACGCGCCCGGTGATCCAGAAGCACTTCCAATATTTACTCCCGCAACTCTACCCTGAAGAGTGTTTAATACATTTGGCTCGGATCTCTGTGAGATCACATCTCCTTTTACAGACTGTACCGTGTAGCCCAGTGATTTTTCATCCCGTTCAATGTTCTGGGCGGTGACGACCACCTCTGACAATAGGCGGACATCAGGTTGAAGAGTAACATTAATAGTTGATTGGTTTCCAATCAAAATTTCCTCCGTTTTGAATCCAACAAAACTGTATACCAAGACGCCTGATTCTCCCGGGACATTTATGGAATACCGTCCATCGATGTCTGTGACGGTTCCCGTTGTTGTCCCTTTGATGCTGATACTAACACCGGGTATACCTTCCGGTTCATCGGAAGAAGTAACCTGCCCGGTGATAGTTCTGCTTTGCGCCATCACCGCATAAGCGGTCATTATGGTAAGCACAAGGCATAGTAGAACTTTTTTCATAGGTTTTACAAATTAAGGTTTTTTAACATTAATGAAATTATAACTGCAATATTCAGGTAATTAGTTTATATATACAAAAATTAAAAAACTACTGTTTTAACCGGCTAACAGAATAATAAATTGAAAATAAATTAATATAGCATTTAATAAAAGCCTAGAAAATTCAATTATAGATTCCTATCAGTTTTGTATTAACTTAAAACGGCAAAATTTAAACTTAATTTAATATTTTGTATTTAATTTTACACTATTACACTATTCAAATAAAATTAAAACTATAATACAGACTAATGTTTTTAATTTTTGTTTCCAAAAAACTTACTTTTATTTCTTTTTATTCTAAATTTTAATTAAAACACGAAATTAAACACTACAAATAATAAAGTTGATTTAAGCAAAAAATAACCAAAACCAAAAATTACAAGGTTTTTGCCTATATTTTCAAAACTTAATTTTTATGTAATTGTTTTATTAATTTCTCAGAAATAGCTACATCTGAGCACCAGTTTTTAAGGATTTAATAAAACTACCATAAAAATGAGTTAAAAAAAGCGGCAGGTGTTAGCAAATAAGTGTCGCATCTAGAGTACAGATTTTTTACGCCTCTTCCTGGCACATATAGAGTTGAATAACCGAAATAATATTTTAGGAAGCTCAATTTTGAATAGATCCCTAAATTCGATTCTTTTAAGAGTACGCATTTGCAAAATTCAATTAAAATCAGTGTTTATCTATAATAAAAAATCCCCAAGTTTTATTCTCGGGGATTTTTCTAATGTTGAAATTATTGATAACACTTTTAACTTTGGAAAAACAGGTATTTACCTTTGGCAATTAAGGCATCCGCAATCTGTCTTCTCAACTCCTTGGTATTTACAGCATCCATTTTTGTAAAGCGCTTAAGGCCCATTAGCGTAACTTTTTGTTCGTCACCGCTTAAAAATGAATGAATAGCTTCTTTTCCGGCACTTTGAATTTTGTCAACCGCTTCAAAAAGGTAGACCTGCGTTGCGGCAAGCTGTATTGCTGATCCTTC
>DATHWC010000324.1:0-6352 GCA_035460985.1 Lunatimonas sp. | reverse complement strand
GTAACTTCTAATTCAAAATCAAAGGGGTAAACCGCTTTGATTAGATCATCGGATCGTAGTAGCAAACTGACTGAGATATCGCTTTGATTTACAATGGCAAATTCCCTGTCCCTCGCAAAGCCATGCTGGCCCATAGCGTATTTTTTTCCCTGAAATAAATAACTGTCATCACGGAGTTTGCCGACAATTGGAAAAAGAATGGGGGCATGACGCCCCCAAACAGCAGGGTTCGCCTGCCAGATATATTCATTGTTTTTGTATTTGAAGCTACTCAATTCCGCCCCAAAGAGATTTATCCTTGCTTCAGAATCGTTTAACGAAAGCGTGATCTGTTCCAATGGACTGGTTTTTGTTCGGGCAAAAGTAGCTAATTGCCGCGAATTTTACCAACCTTTTTCAGATTTGCCTGCGTGGCGTAGGGGCTGAATTTTTCCTGGACATCTAATTCCAGCCGTTTCTCAATGTACTCCAACGCTGTCTGATCATCCATAAACATATGGTCAGCACCCACGCATTCGATTAGATTCCAACGGGAAAGCACATCCCTCACAGGCCCTTTGGTCGCCGTAATACAAACATCTATCTTCTCTGCTCTCCATGCTAGCACCCATTCCTGAAGCTCGTGGGCGCCTGTACTGTCTATACTGGGGATACTTTCGAAGTTAAATACAATAGTACGCAGTGATTCACCCTTCTTCTTTACCCACTTATCCATTGTGTCCTTTATGTATTTGACATTGGCAAAATAAATTGGACCGTCTATACGCACCATCAGGACATCCGGTTTTTCTTCCAAGTTTTTAAACCTTCGTATATTCCGGAACACGTTAGTGCCCGGCACCCTGCCAAGCTGTGCCATATGTGGCATGGATGCCCTATATATTACCATGACCAAGGACAGCACCATACCGGAAATGATTCCAGTCTCTATACCTAGGGTCAGGGTAATAAGAAAAGTGGCCATCAACATGGCGAAATCGGCCTTATCTTTCTTCCATAAAACAAGCGGTTCCTTAAGATCTATCAATCCCGAAACTGCCACCAGTACAACGGCAGCCAGAATGGCACTGGGTAAATAATAAAACAAACCGGTGAAAAACAGCAACGTCATCACGATCAAAAAAGCACTCACCAAAGATGCGAGTCCAGTTTTGGCTCCTGCCTGATTGTTTACCGCCGTGCGGGAAAAGCCACCAGTTACCGGAAATGCCTTGAAAAAAGCAGCTCCGAAATTGGCCATACCTAGGGCAATTAATTCTTGGTTGGCATCCAGCTTGTAATTTTTGTGTTTAGCCTGTATCGTTTTTGCTACTGCATAGCTCTCCGCAAATCCGACCATGGAAATAGTCAATGCTATCGGTAGCAGTATTTTCCATCCCTGCAGATCAAAAGATGGCAAGGAAAAGCCGGGAAGCCCGCTTGGCACGTCACCGACAATTTTCACCCCGTGATTGGCCAAGTCAAATCCCCAAACCAATAAAATGCCTACGACTACGGCTACCAAAGATCCAGGGATAGCCGTGTGAATTTTCTTGCTGTATTTGATGATTACTATACCCAATACCCCGATGCCAACCGTAATTCCATGCATACTGCCCAAATTATGGTATAATGCTACCGCCATCTCCTGGATATGCTCGCTATTTGGCAGATCAATCCGGAAGAGGTGCTTGACTTGGCTTAATCCGATGATGATTGCAGCGGCCGAGGTAAAGCCGTTGATCACGGGATGGGAAAGGAAATTCACCACAAAGCCAAGCCGAAGGACTCCCATCCCAAACTGGATAAGCCCCACAAGAAATGCCAATGTCAACGCATACAGCAGGTACTGCTCTGTGGACTGCGGGGAAAGGCTGGCAATGCCTGCAGCGGTCAGGAGGGACACCATGGCCACGGGTCCTACCGCAAGCTGCCTGGATGTCCCAAAAATAGCATATAGAATTAAAGGAATGGTGACCGCATAAAGTCCATGGATAGGCTCAAGCCCCGCTAACATAGCATAGGCCATGCCTTGGGGAATCAACATGATCCCAACAGTCAGCCCAGCTGACAGGTCTCCTTTTAGCTGACCGCGTTCATACTTCGGCAACCATTGGAGAATCGGTAGGTAGTTTTTTATATTCACGTAATTCATTTCAAATTATCTTACAAGTAACCAAATTCCCAACAAAAATGGTGCTATCTGATGGGATAAGAAGTGATAATTGTTACATTGATATGAAAATGAAATATAGTAGAAATATGGTTGATAGTTGTTAGGTTATTGGGTGATTGGGTTTGGGATAAATGACCCGGTTGAGTTTTGGCGTCTGACCAGTGAGGTTACTGGTTATTCAGGTCGGGGGAACTAATCCGCATACCGCCGAAGTTGATTAAAAAAACTAATTAGCCTAAATATGACGGATAAAACGGTAGACATGTGGAATGCCCGATATAGTGAACAAACCTATGCCTATGGTAAAGAACCCAATCTTTTTTTTAAAGAGCAACTTGCAAAGCTTCCAGTTGGCCGGTTGCTCATGGGTGCGGAGGGGGAAGGCCGAAATGCCGTCTACGCCGCAACACAAGGCTGGACTGTCTCTGCCTTCGACATCAGCGAGGCTGGAAAAGCCAAAGCACTTGAACTTGCTAATGAAAAGGATGTTGTGATTGACTATCGGGTGGGAAACTTGCCTGACTTGCGATTTGGAGAAGAACAATTTGACGTACTTGGACTTATTTATGCCCACTTTCCTCCTACTGTCCGTTCAGAGTACCATAAGTATTTACACACACTGTTGAGGCCGGGCGGACTGGTAATACTTGAAGGGTTTGGGAAAAATCATCTGGAATACAGAAAGCTAAACGAAAAAGTAGGTGGACCTGCTGATTTGGAAACCCTTTTTTCACCGGAGGAGGTGCATGCTGATTTCAAAAACTATGATGTTCAAGTGTTGGAAGAAAGGGTAATTGAGCTTAATGAGGGAAGGTATCACAATGGAAGGGGATCGGTGGTAAGGTTTGTGGGTGCGAAATCGATATAGAGATAACGCATCGGGACTAGAAACTTGCCCATCGGACAGACTAGAATTGGTGGAAATATAGTGGAAATACAGTAGAAATATGGCCTACGGCCGAAATAGGGCTGATTGGATATTTTCTGATATTAGGATGCCTGAAATCGGAGCGTAGCGGAGGTCCTGAGCGATATTGCATAGGAATATGGCTGATTTGATTTACTCATCCGCATTCCAATATCCCATACGCTCGCAGGTGCTTGCCTCTATGCTGTAGAAGCCAAATTCCTCGGTGACTTTCCCATGGATGGAGTAGATGCTTCGACCTTTGAAGGCGTATTTTTTGACTACTTGAGGGAAATACACCATTAGTATGTCAGTTAAGGTGTATTTTTTGTTTATTAATCCAACATTTATTCGTTGATAATATAAATAAAATTTACCGATTCGGGAAAGAGGTTATCAAAAAATGGAAGTTTAAATTACAGCTAGCAGTTGGTCTATTTCCATTAAATAGGCACATCCGTCTACGCCTTTTTGACAAATTCCGACTTAAGGGCCATGGAACCAAATCCTTCTATTTTGCAGTCGATATTGTGGTCTCCCTCAACAAGGCGGATATTTTTCACTTTTGTCCCCCCCTTAATGGGTTTAGGTGAGCCCTTTACAGGAAGGTTTTTAATTACCACTACAGAATCCCCATTGGCCAACGGCGTACCGTGGGCGTCCACAACGACCAACCCGGTTTCCTTAGATTCTTCCGCCGAAGTTGCCTCCCATTCATGTGCGCATTCGGGACAGATTAATTTTTCACCTATCGCATACGCATAAAGAGATTGGCAGGCAGGGCAAGGGGGTATGTTTTCCATGTCGCAAAGGTAATCATTCCTACCGATATCCGAGTTCATGAAAACGCCGCAATCAATAAAATCAATCCCATGGCGGTAAAAGATAGAATTACAGTCCCTATACTGTGGGAAAGGTACCCTTTTTTGATTTCCATGTTTGTCAGCTGTGTCATGGCCCAAAAGAAACTGTCATTAGCATGGGAAACCGCAATGGCTCCCGCTCCTATGGATAGCACCGTCAACACCTTTAGCGTTTCCGTATCCAGCCCCAAGGAGGCCATTAAAGGCACCATGATAGAGGCCGTAGTCACTAAAGCCACTGTAGATGATCCTTGGGCGGTTTTCAACGCAAATCCCATCAAAAATGGAAGCAGCAAACTATAATTCCCTGCCAGCAGGGTTGCACTTACATGGTCAGCTATTCCGGAATTCTCAAGCATTTTCCCAAAAACTCCACCGGCACCGGTAATTAAAATAACCGGTGCCGCAATAAGCAAAGCCTCCCCAAACCAGCCGGTCGAAGACAGTAATTTAACATCAAATTTTTCCGGCAGGGAAAAAGACAAGAACACACCTATCAATAAGGCAATGATGGGGTTTCCTACGAATAAAATAAATACCGTGAAAAAATTATCCGAACCAAAGGGTTGTGTGGGATAAGCAGCAATGGAAGCCAAGACGATGAGGACCAAGGGGATAATGACAGGCATAAATGATTTGCCGAGCGAAGGATACTTCTTGACTTTACCCACCACCTCGATTTCAGCAAATTCCGGTACTAAAGGTATCTTTGAAAGAAAATACTTGCAGTAGAAATAACAGGGGATTAACCCAATCGCACTGATAATTAAGCCCCAGAAAATAATCATGCCCAAGTCTGCTCCCAGAATGCCGGCTGCGGCAATTGGACCGGGCGTGGGAGGTACCAGAGAATGGGTTGCTGTAATCCCCAGTGTCAATGCCACTGTGGTTGCCAAAAACGGCAACTTTCCCTTATGCGACAGGGATTTATTGATTGGATTAAGCATAATAAAGGCACTGTCACCAAACACAGGGATCGATAGGATATACCCCGTGATCATCATGCCAAGCATGACAAATTTCTTCCCTATCCAAGCCAAGACTTTTTGGGCGATGACAAATGCTCCGCCGGTCTTTTCCAAAAAAGTCCCGATGATCACGCCAAACAATATCAATAACCCAATCCGCCCCAACACGCCCCCAAAACCGTCGGAAATTGATTTAACGATAAGGTCGGTGGACATCCCCGCAATCAACCCATAGATAATTGCCCCAACAAAAAGTGCGATAAATGGGTGTATGTTAAATTTTATGATGGCTGTCAGAATCAGCGCAAGCGCAATGAGAACGGTAAGAAACACGAACATACCTGAAAGGTTTGGGTTTATTTTAGGTATCCATATACCATTAATCTGTAATACTATTTAATTTTTGGATGTAAATCCATTTTTTTCACAACTATTATGCGGAAAATTGGTGAATTTGTCAAAGAATACACAATCTCTCCCATCCAATATGACATACCCACCGAACCATTCTGGGAAACACGCTCTCTAGGCCAAAGGGAATTCATGAAATTTTTCCATTCACTCCCTATTGACCTAAAATCAACAACGGATACTTTCTATCCCATAAACAAGAGCATTCGTCCCACTTTGTTGGGAAAGTATAGCTTTCGGCGTAAAGTTGCTGTATGAAAAACACATCCAGACAACTTATGGATCTGAGATTACCTTATATCAAATTGATCATCGTCCTTGGATTGATCACTTGGATAAAAGATTACCAAAAAATAGAGGAAGTAACTCAGTATTTAAAGATTGACGCAATTGCTGGGATGTGCCGCACAAATGAACCCCCTAACAATAATGCCGATAGTGCAACCTGTACATTTCCCATCTTCGAAGATCACCGTATACTCCATAATCAAAACCAATGAAAAGTAAAAAGCTATCCTTTGAACAAATAGAACGATGGGTCCTGCTATTTGTATTCCTTACCATCCTTCTTTCAAATGTACTCAGCACAGGAAACTCCTTTCCCAATCGCGATTTATCCCTTTACTTTGCCAAGCTTTTTATTCCCCTGATCCTGTTTCTTTCCTTCTATTTCTTGCACTATGGATTGATTCCCCAATACAGGGAAATGAAAAAAATGGTCAAGCCCATATTACTGTCCATTTTAATTTTTGGTGTGTCTTTTGGATTAGTTGCTCTCTTTGCTGATGGGGCAAACATTCAGGGCTACGTTTTTTTACCCATATATTTTGGATCTATCGCAACCTACTTGGGTTACCTTATCGTGGTCTATATGATGGATCAGCTTTTACTCCCTCCTAATCTGAAGGATTATGCTTTCTATAATGGGGTAAGGCTGGGAATGATTTATCTTTTCGTTTTGGTTTTCTTATTTCAAATTCGATTTTTGATTTCTCCTGCCATATTATTTTCCTATGCGATCGCACTTCCCGGACTTGTCTTTATTATT
>DATHWC010000323.1:0-2638 GCA_035460985.1 Lunatimonas sp. | reverse complement strand
CTCCAAGGTTGTGTTTATAGTACCATCCATTTGCCTGTTCGCTGAGAATACCGGAGAGGCCTTCATTAAACAGATCCGTGAATTGGTATTGTTGTTCATCAAGTCCAACAGGTGCATGTACCAGATCTTCTGTAGCAATGGTTTTGACATCCTTGTTCCAATCGTGTTTCTGGTAATCAAACTCCATGGAGGGGAGTTTTTTATGGGAATAAGAACCATCTGGCCTTTTGATATAGCCGTAGGAGGTGATCTTTTTTAAAAATGTAAAATCCTGCTCAGTCGAAGTGTCGTAGTTAAAATTGACCGACTTGACCAGTGTTTTCTTGTCGGATTTATCCGGCTTTAAAGCCAACTCTTCAAATACGTGAAACAACAATACTCTTTTGCATAACCGTGTAGTTCTTATTTCAAAGCCGGCTTTGTAATCTGAAAAAGCATCGGGTCTAAAATCCCATGGGTTAATTTGGTCAAAAGGTTTGTTACTACTATCGGCCGGGCCATAATCAAAGACCGTTTGAAACATATAGTCAGTGTCAATGGGAAAGGAATCGCCAAATTTTTTGTAGGCCGTTTTATTTCCGTAAATTACTTTTTCAAGGTAAAGATTCGTGTAAGTGATATTATCATCTTTATATCGGTTTTGGTTGTGGAGCAAGGATTCATCAAATCCGATATTATCCTCCTTTTGATAGATGTAGTGTGAACAGTTTCCCTTATCATCAAATACAAACTCAGGCAGCCATTCAACTATTTTTTTTGGATCACCCGGATTTGAAATAATGGCGTTATCAGTCCATCCAAAAAGTGTGGTGGTATTTTCTTTTGTTATTACACGCCATTTTATCCTCCCAGTTGTCCTTTCAGTCCATCGCTCAATGCGTGCAAATAATCCTTCAATACGAGGCTTGTAGTTTTTGATAAAAAACAACTCATCAGCTGATTCCCTTTCATTTATGATATACTCTCCATCGGAATCAAGTGGAAAACTTCCATCGGGATTCTTTTTAAATTCAGGAACCAAATCCTCGGCTTCGGAAAACAAATACGTATCGGAATCGATGGCGTCAAAATATTGAGGCAGTCCTTTGTCCGTTTTTCGCCTAATTGATCCTAGACTAAGATTCCACCCCAATCCAAAAATACCGTTGCCAGACCCGGAATTATAGGACAAGTTCAATTCCGGCGAGGCCCCTCTTGCCGGTGAGAAAGGAAGCGGCACAGAAAACGAAGAGGTGCCATTGACTGCATTTACCGCAAACTTCTCATCAATGCCCTTGATGGCACCCCCGCCTTTGGGCAAAGAAATGGATGGAACTTCAATCGCGTTGGATTTAGTTTTTCCCCCATCCGTTTTCAGGAATTGGGAAGAGGTATTATTTTGAGGTTGTTCCTTCATAACTAACCTGGCACTTGGCTGGAAATGGAAAATATTTCTCTAATTCGATCCGGAAATTCAACCGGAGTAAAACTTTTCGACCTTTGCTTTTAGGTCTTCCTTTTTTAAAAATGAATCTTGTATGTACAGAATTATAAATTCTATTTTATTAGATAAGCCTTTTGGGGCTCTTTGGAATCTTAAAATAGTTCATCGTTACTGTCAACTGCGGCTTCACTCTTAAACCCTGCCTACCTGAAAAGACCGTGCTACGTGGAAAAATTCACTATCAATACTTCCCCAAATAAGTCCTGTTTTCCTAGGCCCAATAAGATTAAAAAATTAGGCAATAATTAGCATAAAAGCAAATTTATTTCTTAAATATTTATATTAAAGAATAGTTTTTTGGAAATAACTAAAATAGCTTTCCTGGGAAAGCTAACGATCCTAGGTAGGTGATTGAAAAACTGGAAATATATAGAATCTGAGTCCAAATCTTTCCAGTTTTTGGGGATGATTTTTCGTGGAGTACACTCTGAATTAGTTGAACTTGGCATTACCCATTATCCGGAGCCGGGTACCGTGGAAGATCGCTCCAAAAGGTCATGTCCTCCCAACCCTGATTTCACCTTTGCCAGGTATCATATAAATGTCGGTAAAATTTAGTTTTGTCGTATTGAAAATCGTGGATTCTTTTATGATGCAGAAAATTAACTAAAAACCCATTTTATGATTATGATCAATCCATCCAATTTTGATTTATTTTCATCGGAAACAGCGAGGTTAAAAGAAGTGCTGAAGTCTATTTCTGGATTATTTCCCTCGTAAAATTTTAAGTCACCCACCCATGTTAGAATAGTTGGACCGCCATCCTCTTTTTTTATTGTTAATGATGTAGGGCACTCTCCAGCTTTTCCCAAAAACCTCACACTATCTATTTTCGGTTCAAATTGCTGCACCATATAGGGTAACCTTGATTTATCAAAAACCAAATCAATTGATCCATTCTTTTTCAACAGCAACCATTCATTTGGTAAATCATGTTTCATAATGATGGCTATATGCAGGCCATTTTGATTTAAGTCTTGTTTGATCGCTACAAGCTGATCTTTAAGGGCTGCATTCGCCGCCGCTTTCAAGCCAGAACCACCTTCTCTTGCTGTATATTTTACATGGACAATAACATCCGAAATCGTATTGTAATCAAACTGTCTGACTTCTGTCGGAAGCTCCAATCTCCAACTGCTTATCGCTCCGGTGTTT
>DATHWC010000322.1:0-3939 GCA_035460985.1 Lunatimonas sp. | reverse complement strand
CTCTTGGCTGCTATCAAACTTAACCTACTGAACGAAGGAGGAAACTAAGATGGCGCAAACCGAACCTAATAAATTAATATAAATTCATCAATATTTCGGCCGTAGGTCATATTTCAACCATTTTCAACCATATTTTCACCAACAAAAAAAGCCCCATCTAATTAAAGAAGGAGCTTCTATCTACTAATGTACCTTGGGCCGGAGTCGAACCGGCACGAGTGTAACCTCATTGGTGTTTGAGACCAACGCGTCTACCAATTCCGCCACCAAGGCATTTTAATCATTCCCATTCGCTTTCGAACGGGATGCAAATATGGGCAATGTTTTTTTCCCAAGCAATAATTTTAACTCCCCATCTTTTAAATTTTCGTGAATTATTTCTGCTTCCTTTACCCTCCAACCGCCTCCCTGACCACCTTAGACCAAGTAGGTGTTTCAAAACCAAGGGCTTAAACTTCAAAATGGATATACACCGGGCTGTCGTATTTCAGCCCTAACAAATTTGCTCCGTGGCCGTGGTTGATGCCAATTTCCAGTAAATCCAGGCTGTTAAAAAACACAAAGCAATCCCCAGCTTCAACCTGGTCATAGGATGTCTGCAACTCCTCTATCACTTCCCTGCTGAATTCTATCCGGAATTTGCCCGGGTTAAGCTGATCGAATATCTCCTTGGAGATATTTGTAATCAGATTGCCATAGTTGTCCACCCGTAGCACGTAACCGACGATTCCCTTTTTACTGGCCTTGAACTGCCTGGGCATCACTTTGCGGATGCGCTGAAGCGGGCCTCCAAAATCATGAATTGCCGCCCCGCTGGCAACTTTGGCAGCAATAGGCGCCAAGATATCCTTGGCCGGAAACGAACTGGCCTTGATGTGGATATCGCCGAACTTGACTATAATGCCCGGGTCCTGGTCGGACAGCATGCTCATCACACCGTTGTTTGGACCTATGAAGATGTGCTCGTTGAGCTTGATGCCTATAAACCCTTCGGTTTGGCTACTCGTACTATTAATGGCGATAAGATGTACGGTTCCTTTGGGAAATTCGTTATATACGGCGCGGAGAACGAACGCGGCATGTGCGATATCGTAGGTGCCTATCTGATGGGAAATGTCCACGATACCAAGCTGGGGGTTAATGGAAAGCATCTTCGCTTTAACCGCAGGGACGTAAAAGTCCTTTTCTCCAAAATCAGATGTGAATGTTATGAGAGCCATAGAAGCATGTAAATTAAAAATCCTTACTTTTGTGATAAGCGTGAAACAAAAATAGCAATTTTATCATTGTAAGTTTAGGCAATAATCAAATAGAAAGAAATCGGATTGGTAGAAAAAGTAATTACACTGGAAAATATTTCCCCTCTGGACTTTTTGGGGTCCGACGACGAAAATATACGTCAGATAGCGTCAGCTTTTCCCCAGAGCAAAATTGTAGCTCGGGGCAATGAAATCAGGATCAAAGGTCAGGCACCCGAGATTTTGCGTATCAACGATGTTCTAAATATGCTTTTGGAGCATTTTGGCCGCTTTGGTCAAATTACCCCGGAAAACGTTAAGGATTATATTTCTCTGGAAAATGCTCCCTTAGAACCACAGCAAGTCAAGAACGAAATTATCCTCTACGGAAATAAAGGAATCGTCATCAAACCGAAATCTGCCAACCAAAAGAAATTGGTGGAGTCTTCGTTTAAAAATGACCTCGTTTTCGCATTGGGACCTGCAGGGAGTGGCAAAACCTATATCGCAGTTGCACTTGCAGTCCGAGCACTCAAAAACCGCGAGGTGAAAAGAATAATCATCACCCGTCCTGCCGTGGAGGCGGGGGAGAACCTGGGATTTCTTCCCGGCGATTTGCAGGAAAAGTTGGATCCTTACTTGAGGCCCATTTATGATGCGCTCGGGGATATGGTTCCTTCCGAAAAACTGAAGTTTTATCAGGAAACCCGCGTCATCGAAATAGCTCCTTTAGCCTATATGCGGGGTAGAACTCTTCATGACGCATTTATTCTGTTGGACGAAGCCCAGAATACCACCAGTCAGCAGATCAAGATGTTCCTGACACGGATGGGCCCGAATTCCAAGGTGATTATTACCGGAGATCAATCCCAAGTGGACCTTCCAATTCGGCAAAAGTCAGGTCTAAGTGAATCGTTGAAAATATTAAAGGACGTAAAAGGCATAGGTGTGGTCCAGCTATCCGGCAAGGACGTAGTCCGTCACCGTTTGGTCAAATCCATTATCGACGCCTATGAAAAGCATGAAGAAACACCAGACCAATCAGCCAATGGCAATAGAAGTAATCCCGGTAGAAAGCCAATCTGATCTGGATGATATTTTCAGGATTAGAGAGGTTGTATTTGTAGTAGAGCAGGAAGTGGATCCGGATGAGGAGTACGATGAATTTGAAACTTCCGCAAGACATTTTAAAGCACTTGTAGACGGAGTGCCAGCGGGAACAGCACGCTGGCGTTTTACGGACAAGGGCATTAAGTTGGAGCGTTTTGCCGTACTTAAGGAATTCCGGGGCATTGGAGTCGGGCAGGCTTTGGTGGAGGCTGTGTTGGCGGATATCCGACAACATCCTGACTTCAACGGTAAAACCTGCTACCTTCACGCGCAGGTATCTGCGATGGGATTGTACGAAAAATTCGGCTTCCAAAAAGAGGGAGATCTTTTTATGGAATGTAATATTTCCCATTACAAAATGAAACTTCTTATTCCGGCACGAGTTTAGTAATGTAACAGTATAACTTCCTAACCGTTGAATTTCAGCGGGGGTTTTTTTAATTTAATTTAATTTCTTTATGAAACAGCTCAGTATTATTATTCTTTTAGCATCATGTGTGACAATAACTGTAAATGCTCAGGAATTACCACCTAACCCTATCCCAGCAAATGAGGTGAAGTTTAATATCATGAACACCATTGTTTTGGGTAGTTTGGAATTGGGTTATGAACATTTTATAGATCAGAATCAGTCTATCGGCGCTGAAATACATTTGTTCGATCGGTTTGCTTATGTTTCCGACCAAAGAGAAGGAAGATCTTTTGACGCTACCAGTTATTTATTGGGTTTCAATTATTATTTTGTCTCACCCGGCAGACCTTCCGGTTTTTATGTCAGCCCCTTCGTTAAATACCGCACGGGTACCTTTACCGAAATCGGGGAAAACGATCTATCTGAGGAAACTGAATTGAACACCTTTATTATAGGAATGGGTGGGGGATACAAATGGGTCCACAATGATAAATTTGCTCTGGGACCATATGTAAATGTTGGTCGTGGGTTTAACGAGGATGTCTCCCAACGATTTAGGCCGGTGGAATTTAAGGCAGGGTTTAGCATCGGTTTTAGATTCTAATAGAAAATTTTCACAAACAGGTATTGGACATTTTTCCTACAATCGTTAAATTGTAGAAAACTTTTTTGTCATGCCGTTTAACGAGTTTCCTTTTTTGAGGTACATCCTGTTTTTTCTCCTGGGTGTAGCCCTTTATCCCTATGCCGGGATAATTGACCATAGCCACTGGTTCGTGGGCTGTGTGGTGCTCTTTATTGCCTATAGCTTTTTGTTATTTCGTGATATGCGCGGCGAAGGAGCGTATTTTATGTCAGTTCTACCCATGCTTGCCTATGGGATATTGGTATTGGCGGGTATTAGTTTTTCGCTTTTGAAGGACGTGAAAAAGGACTCCCAGCACCTGCTCTTTCAAGGGGAGTTTGAAGGATATTTGGCCGAGGTAAGGGAAATGGATGAACCAAAGGCAAGGAGCGTTGCGAATAGGGTACGTTTAATTGCGGTTCGAAAAGACACCTCATTTATCCCAGCCAAAGGAGAAATTTTAATGTATCATTCAGGGGAAAATACACTTTCACCGGGAGACGTTTATTGGATACCCGGACAGCCGGATCTAATTGCTGGCCCAGAAAATCCAC
>DATHWC010000321.1:0-2698 GCA_035460985.1 Lunatimonas sp. | reverse complement strand
ATGGATTGGGTATTAACCTCAATTATAAAAACTTGGATTTCGCCATATTTGGATCAGGGGTAGCCGGAAGAATAGGATTGGATCCATACATATTTTGGAACAATTTTGTTCAAGGTAGGGAAAATGCAGGGCTTGGCGTTTTAAACGCCTGGACGCCCGATAACACGGGTTCAGATATTCCTTCCCTTTCTTTGGCCTTCAACGATACCCAAACCTCCGATTATTTGTATAGAAATAACTCCTACTTCAAAATCAGAAATTTGCAAGTAGGGTACTCTCTTCCAAATTCAATTTTGGAAAATTGGAAAGGGGTAAGTGGCATAAGGGCGTATTTTCAGGGCGAGAACCTGATTTGGTTTACTCCTAAAAACTACATCGGCTCTGATCCCGAGCGTACTGATGTTAACAGAATTCCAGTACCCACAGTATTCTCGGTTGGGCTTAACGCTAATTTCTAAAAAATACAACTCATGAAAAATATCAATATATTATACCTGATGATGATTCTGATCTCTCTCACCATGGGTTCATGCTCCGGAGATTTTCTGGAGTACGAACCAAGAGGGGTCTTGTCCAGTGAAAATGTCGCTACTCCCGGAAATGCCGAAGGATTGGTGATTTCCGCTTACGCTGGAATCGGGAATGATGAAATGGTTGGGCCTTTGACTTCTCAGTGGGTCTATGGGAGTGTACGGTCTGACGATGCGTACAAAGGAGGCGGGGGCCGGGGAGATGTCGGTGAAATAGACCGATATGAGCAATATAACCTGACCATACCCGATCAGGGTGACTTCATGGCTCCCCGAACATGGACCAACTACTACAAAGCCATTTCCAGAGCCAATTTTGCGCTGACTGTTATCAATGAAATCCCTTCAGAAGAATATGAATACAAGACGTTGAGACAGGCAGAGCTAAGGTTTCTCAGAGCCCATTCCCATTTTATGCTTAAGGTGTTATTCAAAAAAATCCCCTATATTCTGGAAGGATTAAGCCAAGAAGAAATGGCCCAGGTATCCAATGATGTACCTAATGATGAACTTTGGGATAAAATTGCTGACGACTTTTTATTCGCCTATAACAACCTGCCTCCATCGCAGGACGAAGTGGGAAGAGCAGACAGGAATGCTGCGGCTGCCTATCTGGCCAAGCTAAGATTATACCAAGCCTACGAACAAAACGATCAGCATCAGGTGACCAGTATCAATGCTTCCCGATTGGAAGAGGTTATTCAATATGCGGATGAGGTAACTGGAGCGTTGGAGCCGGATTTTGGCAATAACTTTCTAGATGGGCACGATAATGGTCCGGAATCTATCTGGGCAGTCCAATTTTCAATAAATGACGGTACAGTGGTCAGTAGAGTTAGCTATGTCACTGGGCTAAACTCACCCCATGGAACCGGATTATATGGCTGTTGTGGGTTCCATTTAGCCAGTCAGAATATGGTTAATGCCTTCAGAACCGGTTCAGATGGGTTGCCTTTGTTGGATAGCTTTAATGAGGTGAATATTTTCAATACCGTCGGACCTGACGGCACATCCACACCGGCCGCTGGGCTAACTGTTGATCCACGAATTGACCATACGGTAGGCATACCGGGAAGACCATTTAAATATCGAAATACCGTCAACCAGCCAGGAGACATGGTTTACAACTTTAGCTGGGCCAGAGATCCGGGAGTATATGGCTATTTCGGCAACATGAAGGAACAGCAGGCCCCGGATTGCTCCTGCTATGTAAAGGAAGGCCCATTTATAGGGACTTCCAAAAACATTGATTTTATCCGCTATGCCGACGTACTCCTCTTTAAAGCTGAGGCATTAATTCAACTCAACCGATGGAATGAAGCATTGCCATTGATCAATGAAGTCAGGGAAAGAGCGGCGGCAAGCACACAGAGGCCGTTGGCTGCAGGGGCTTCTGATATCTACCATGTGGCCCCTTATGAAACTTTTCCAAATAAGGAGTTTGCTTGGAAGGCATTAAAATTTGAAAGGAGAATGGAATTTGCCATGGAAGGCAGCCGCTTTTTCGACTTGGTAAGGTGGGGTGAAGCAGCGATAGTCCTTAATGATTATCTGGCCAGGGAAAGGGTAAGGCGGGATTTTCTGTCCAACGCCCAATTTACCGCCGGTAGGGATGAATATTATCCTATTCCCCAGAGGGAAATTGATTTTACTAGAGGTGTGTATAAACAAAATTCTGGCTATTAAGCCCATTGAATCAGCTGTCCAAGTTACGGACAGCTGATTTTTTCCAATAATTACGCAAAAATTTGAAATCAAAAATATATGGCATTACCTTCAAAAAATGCATTCAACCATAAGAATATGAAAATCTTTAATCAACTCCTTGCGGTGTTTTTCCTTTTTCTTGCCCTTGCCTGCGCAACAGATAAAGAGGAGGAGACAGCTAACGAATCGAAATTCAATGAACCTTACCGGCCGCAATTTCATTTTACGCCTGCCACGAATTGGATGAACGATCCCAACGGTATGGTATATTATGACGGGGAATACCATTTGTTTTACCAGCATCACCCGGATGGGAACGTGTGGGGTCCCATGCACTGGGGACACGCTATTTCCACCGATTTGGTTTATTGGGAGCATATGCCAGTGGCCTTGGCTCCCGACAGCCTTGGGACTATTTTTTCCGGATCCGCAGTGATGGACCTAGAGAATACAAGTGGCCT
>DATHWC010000320.1:0-7701 GCA_035460985.1 Lunatimonas sp. | reverse complement strand
AATTTTTTCAACAGATTTGATGGTCGCTTTGACGAATACTTAGGTGCCATCCCTGAAGGTGACCGGGCACCAGCCCATGATTTGTTGTACATCAACACAGGGGGTAGATTTGTGGAGGTAAGTGAGAGTTATGGACTGACGCATTCAGGCTTTGGTTTTGGAGGTGTATTCACGGATTTTGATAATGACGGCGATATGGATCTGATTGTTATTAACGATTTTGGCTATATGGCAACTCCCAATTTATTGTATAGAAATGAGTTGCCCCAACCTACATTTGCGGATGTAAGCAAATCATCAGGATTTGACTTGGGGATCAATGCCATGGGGGTAGCTGTCGGAGACTACGACATGGATGGGTATATAGATTACTTTATATCTAATATTTCCTCCAGCCCTTTTCTGATCAATCCCGGCAAGAATAACGCACCATTTGAAAACAGAACGAGGCAGTTGGGAACCTCCTATCCGTTGATTTATACTGCGGACGGTGAGATGGTCTCTACCATAAGCTGGGGAGCCAATTTTTTTGATTACGACAATGACTTGGACTTGGATCTTTTTATTGCCAACGGCAGTCTTAACCCCAGCATAGTACCGAATCCTAACCTTTTGTTGGAAAATATGAATCGACAGTTTGTATTAAATGGACCATCATCAGGGATTTTTGACGAATCTATAGGTAGAGGGTCGGTAACCTTTGATTTTGATAATGACGGTTACCTAGATCTACTTGTGGTCAACCAAAGCCCAGTTCAGGAAACGGATTCGGAGGGTGTAATGAAGGGAGTTAGCCTATATCGAAATCAGGGAGGTAGTAATAACTGGCTAAAAGTAAAATTATTAGGTGAAGCCGCGGATAAAAACGGGATTGGATCACGAATAGAAGTGTATGTGGCTGGAAAAAAATTAATTCGCGAAATCGACGGTGGATCTAGTCATTTGTCTCAAAACAGTACTATTTCACATTTTGGCTTAGAGAAATTTGCTAAAGTAGATTCCCTTATCGTTCGCTGGATTGGAGGAACGGACCAGATACTCTATGACCTAGAGGTAAATCAGTTGATTGAAATAAAACAGGGCGTTATTACAGGGTTGACACGGAATTTCCCTGTTACATCCAAGGTTCTCGTATACCCCAATCCGGTTACCCACACTTTGTATGTTGATATTGGAGAAAGAAATATAAATATTGGGGCTACTCTCGAAATATACACCCAAACAGGTCAGGTAATTGATAGCTTTCAGTTGACCGACCAATTAGGTAGGAAGGGACCCTTTCAATGGCAAATCCCATCATCAATGCCTTCGGGAATCTACTATATTAGAATTAAAACCCCGACAGAAGTTCTAACTAAGAAGTTTATAAAAAATTAGGTCATGGGTATTAGGATATTCGTTTTCTTAACGTTTCTCCTAGCATCGGGAGAATGCCTGGGAGTTCATTCCATTGCCCGTAGATGGAATGAGGCATTGTTGCAGGCGATTCGTAATGATTTCGCACGCCCCACGGTCCATGCCAGAAATTTGTTTCACCTCTCTGCGGGAATGTATGATACGTGGGTAGTCTATGGATCGGAGGGCTCTCCTTATTTCCTGGGTGAACAGCACGGAGTATATAGTTTTCCCTTTGAACCAATAACTATTCCCGACGATGTAAAAGCTGCTAGGGAAGAGGCTCTCAGCTATTTTAGTTACCGGATGATACGGTTTAGGTTCAGGAATAGCCCTGGATGGGAGAAAACCTTTCAATTAATTGACAACTTAATGGATGAGTTGGGATACGATCCGCAATTTACCAGTGAGATGTATGTTGAAGGCAGGCCTGCCGCATTGGGGAATTATTTGGCGGCAAGGGTTATCGAATTCGGCTTGCAGGACGGCTCAAATGAGGGGGGAAGTTATCAAAATCTGGAATATGCTCCCGTAAATGAGCCGATGGTGCTTAAAAATCCCAATATCGATGACATGCTTGACCCCAACCGTTGGCAGCCCTTGGCGTTTGACTCCTTTATTGACCAAAATGGAAATGTAATGACCGCCGGTACGCCGCCTTTTTTAAGTCCTGAGTGGGGTAGAGTTATCCCCTTTTCCCTAAATGAAGGCGACTTGAACATCTATCAAGTCAACGGAATGGAATGTTTGGTGTATCACGACCCGGGAGAACCGTTTTTTTTAAACTCAGAAAATGAAGCGATATCCTCCGCTTTCAAAAAAAATTTTACATTGGTTGCCAACTGGAGTTCTCATTTGGATCCTACAGACGGTGTCATTTGGGATATTTCACCTGGAGCAATGGGGAATTTGGATATTCACCGATCACTGGGAGATGACGGACTCTTTGAAATCTACCTCCATACAGGAGGGGACGTGGGTACTGGATATTCTATTAACCCTAAAACCAACCAGCCCTACGAATCTCAACTTGTTCCCAGAGGCGATTATACTCGGGTTCTGGCTGAGTTTTGGGCAGATGGTCCCAATTCGGAAACACCCCCCGGACATTGGTTTTCTATATTAAATTATGTAAGCGACCATCCATTATTTGAGAAGAAATTTCGAGGCCAAGGCGAAATTTTAGATCCCTTGGAATGGGATATCAAAAGCTATTTTTTATTGGGAGGAGCTATGCATGATGCCGCAATCACAGCCTGGGGTATAAAGGGATTTTACGATTACGTTCGTCCTATTTCTGCGATCCGATACATGTCTCATAAGGGACAGTCAAGTGATGTGAATTTGCCCAAGTACCACTCCGAAGGCATGAACCTGATGGATGGACTGGTAGAATTGGTGGAACCATCCGATCCGCTATCTGGGCCTGCCGGAGAAAATGTTGGCAAAATTAAGGTACTGGCCTGGAAGGGGCATGAACACATTGAAACTGCCGAGGATCAAGCTGGCGTTGGCTGGGTTCTGGGAGAAGACTGGTGGCCCTATCAACGGCCGACATTTGTTACTCCTCCTTTTGCCGGATATGTTTCGGGACATTCTACCTTCTCGAGGACGGCGGCGAAAATAATGACTCTTCTTACTGGGGACGAATATTTTCCGGGAGGAATAGCGGAATTTGTCGCCGGGAAAAATGAATATCTGGTTTTTGAAGAAGGTCCCAGTGTCGATGTGGTGTTGCAATGGGCTAGGTATTATGACGCTGCCGATCAATGTAGTTTATCACGGATTTGGGGAGGAATTCACCCCCCTCAAGACGATCTGCCGGCCCGGCTGATTGGGGAAACAGTGGGAGCAGAGGCTTTTGAATTTGGCATTCGTTATTTTGAGGACCTGATATTGGGAATTAAAAACAAGGAATTTGGTCAAACAATATCATTTTTTCCAAATCCAGTCATGAGAGGCGGTGCATTGAATTTGCGTTTCCCTGTAGACCGACAGGATATTGATGTCAGCATTTGGACGATAGGAGGCGCACTGGTCTATGAAGGTAAGGCCCTAACAAGCCAAAATCAGAAATTAATCTTTGATACTACCTCTTTCAGACCGGGATTATATGTGGTAAAAGTCACGCACAAATCAAACATGGTGGCCAAATTGATTCGTGTGGAATAAGGGTGTTTTATACTTTTCTCCTAAAATAAACAACAAAGGCTCCTGCTACAATACCTATCAAAATAAAAATTCCTATCCAAAAAAGAGCATTGCTTTTGGGGGTTTCCGTAATTGTTATTTGTTGGTTGACTGCCACATCGAGCAAAACCTGCTCATCTCCCCCCAACCAATTAACCTTGACAGTGTCGACGGAGGTTGCCCTTCCCAAGCCGAAATGCGCCACAACTGAATTTTGGGAAAGATGGCTGCTACCCCCATCTATTTCCCGAATCAACCGCTGACCATCTACGATCACTTCCACCCGGGAACCGATTCCATTCAGGTCGGTTTGCGTTCCTTGTAGAGCTACTTTTAACCAGTTTCCGTTGCTGGCATCGTTTCTATACAATGTGGTAGAAGAAATCTCAGCCAGTCCATCATTTACAGGGAACTGATTGACAACTAACAAATCCAAATCTCCATCATTGTCAAAATCAAAAACTACAGAACCCCTCCCGATGCCGACGTCTGCTAACCCTTTTTCATTGGCTTTGTTGATATATTTTCCGTTTTCCAAATCAAAATAGTAGTTGGGTATTGGAAATACCTCAGGATTAAGGGCGCCGTTTGCCACAAACAATTCAAGATCCGTGTCATGATCGAAATCAGCAAAGTTCGCTCCCCAGCTTATAGGTAGACTTGGCCTGCCCTTTTCACGGATCATGTTGATTTTTATCCCTAATTCTTCATTTTTATTCACAAAAGGTAGCCCTGCCCCTTGACTTACCATAAACGGATTTGCCCTTATATTGGTGAAATAATAATCTAAATTGCCATCCTTGTTATAATCTCCGACGGCAACTCCCATCCCGTTTATGGGCAGGTCCATGTCGAGCGAATCTCCAATTTCAAGAAATTCTTTTTTCGGATACTGATTTTGAAGCAACTTATTGGGAGTTGATTTATATCCAAAATCATGGTTAACAATTATATCCAAATCCCCATCATTGTCGAAATCTGAAAGAACTCCACCAAAGCCAAATCCTTTGAAATCCAGCCCATAGTCATGATATCGGTCTTCGAAGAAGCTCCCTTTGTTATTGACAAGCAATAAACCTTCGGCCATTTGGTTGGACCCGACGATTATGGCATCGTTCATAATATGAAGCTTTCCATCAAACATTCTAAAATAATTACCAACAAATATGTCTGGATATCCATCCTGATTTATATCGCCAAAAACTGCACCGGTACTAAAGGTTAGGTATTTGCCAAGGCCATATTCCTCCGTAGCATCTCTGAATGTACCGTCACAGTTATTGATGTAAAGAATATTTGCAGCTCTGGGAATGGGTTCCTTGCTGTCCTTTATCCGGATTGTGGTTACAAAAAGATCCCGACAACCGTCTCTGTTTACATCAGCGGATATAGCTCCTTGGGTAATATGCTTTTCCTTAGTTGGGAGTCCGGAAGTGGCGTAAACATTTTGAAAGGTTCCATCACCATTATTTAAATAGAGGTGGTCATCCTCCATGCCTCCCGTAATAAATAGATCCTCCCATCCGTCATTGTTATAGTCGAACACTACTACACCACCACCGAAAGTTCCTTCGAACACTTTAAATATATGGTCTATACCAGCCTCTTTTGTCACATCTACAAATGCGTTTTGAGCTTGGGTCAGATTAAATGAAAAAAGAAAAAATGCCGTATAAACACCCGTAAAGAGAAAAATTCTTTGCTTAAGATTGAGATATTTTGGGAATGAACCAGTTTTTAGTTGTCCCATTTTAGGCTATTTACATGCTCCCCCACTTTTCTACCTTCCTGAAGTCCAATTACGTTGTCATATTCCGAATGGATTCCTCCGAAAAAACGGGAGAGCGCAGTTTCTTCAGCAACTTCCCAAAATGAATTGAAGTGTCTTTCTTTGTATTCCACATTTCTTAGTTTGTCTTTTTTTCTCTTCGAATGAGTGACGTCTACGAATTCTAGCTTTTCTCCAAAAACATCGGACAATACCGTGGCTACTGCCGCTGCTTGGGTAGCATGCCCAGAGGGAAATGCAGGGAAAGGCGGGTCTGGCCAAAACGGTTCCCATTCGTCATCGATGTATTCACTGATATAAGTTGACGGCCTTTCTGAAAAATAATGATATTTCATTTTCCAACAGACGACAAACGCATCTGCTACTGCTAATCCTACCCTGGCATATGCTTCTGCTGCGGTGAATATGTCGGATTTTTTATTTTTAGTTACCAGCGTTACCAAATTGTATGAGTGACCCGGTGGAGTTGCTGTTTCGCCTGGGTCATCATTCCACCACATGGCTATTTCTTTTTGTTCCTGGCTTAGATTGGTGTTATGTTCATATACACGGTGAAATTCCTGGAAGTACTGCGAACTGTTTAGCGAGTCATAGGGGAGAAATGAAGGTATGTACCAGTCGGAATTTTCAACCAAAAATGTTCTGTTATTTCCCCAATCCGGATGTAGCGGTAGTCTACTGATGGTCTGCGCAAAAAATGGTGGCCTCCAGTTTCCCCGATCGGATTTTTGAACAAAATTAATATCAAAGTTTTTCAGGTATCCCCTGTGTCCTCCGTCTTCTTTAGACCATTCAAAGATGACTGAAGCAACTTCCTGCCCAAAGCCAATGGATCGATTTATTATAGCTTCGTCTGCTACTTCCCTACCCAGTACAATCTTTACAACAGATTCCAACGAGTCTATTTTCTGTTTATTTTCATCAGAAGTCTGCTGATAAATCTGTGACAGGATATACGCTTGTGAGGCGTTGAGACTTAGGGCCCAGTTGTATTGTTTATCTTCTTCCGGAATTGGAAGTGGGGGCATTTCATTGAGCTGCCCGGATAGAGATTTTTTTTCCGCAAATCCATGGACTACAGACTCATACATAGTAAGACCTATGTATCCAAAAGCTCGGCTGGCAAAAGTTGGAGAATTGGCTGGAGTGTGTTGGGTAATATGCAAAGTCATATTTGCCCAAATCGCCGGCAATTCATGTTCAGTAATTTTAGGTAAAACAGGAACATTCGGGGCAGGCTCCTTACATGCTCCAACTAATAAAATAATCAGACAACAAAAGTATAGATAGGGTTTACAATTAGTTAAAATCATTAACAATGGTTAGAATTTATACCGCTCAACGAGGCTTCTCACTTGGTTATATCTTCGCATTGACGGTACATTGACACGTGAATTTATTTATAACATTGGTAAAAATAATGAAATTAATAGATAGTCAGTATTTTTATACAGTAAATATTGGAAATCCTATGCGGCGCATTATATGGCCATTGGTAAGCGGAAATCTTACTCCGGAATTAGCTGCCCCTCAATGTCCGTGATGATATCGATCTGTTCAGATTCTTTGACTAAACGTACTTGAAATAAGATTTTCCCATCCGTTTCCGATGCTATTACCCGGCTCACACTGTATCCAGGATAAGCCGCCAGAATTTTTTCCTTTGCTGAAGCGGGAAGTTGATCTTCATAGGATATAGTGTTTGAAAATAGTTTCTCATCTACCGCCTCACCCTTCCGCTCTACAAAGGTGTTGATGCCGGATTCTTCTTTGATTAGATCAAACGCATCATAGAGTTCCCCAATGGCTGTATATGCTTCAAAATGTAGTTTATCCCCATCCACAGTAATTACCTGAAATAACTGGGTATTTTCGGCTGCACGGTCCTGTTCTGCTTCCGTATCCGTCCATCGGTTGGGATTCAACCCGTACATCTTTCCCCCGCTGACAGAGACTACATATACCGTTCCAGTCTTATCCCGCATATTGACTCCGTCCAAGACGTTATCTTCTGGGGAAACCCGTCCGCGGGCATAGCTGTGGTCGTGACCCTGTAGCGCTAAATCTACCTTGTATTTGTCAAAAATGGGCTTCCACAATTCCCTTAACTGGGTATTATCCCGCCCATCAGAAGCGGAGAAAAGGGGATGGTGATAGGTTAATATGGTCCATTTTTGCGGATTGTCGGCCAATACTTCTTCCAACCAAACTGTCTGCTTTTGGTGTTCAACGTTACTGTTTAGGGAAATCAGCCGCACATCCTGATAGTCTATATAATAGACGGTTTCTTCAAGACCCTCCGGTCCGTTTTTCGGTAGCGTAAATTG
>DATHWC010000319.1:0-3821 GCA_035460985.1 Lunatimonas sp. | reverse complement strand
ATAAAAATTTTATTGCTTCTTCTGCCAGCTCATTTGTACAATTGACTCTCCTAACCCTAAATATCTTAATGAATTCTGATAGTTGATTCCCAAGCTCGAATATTTACAGTTAATTAATCATAAGCTTGTACAAGTGCTTGACTTTTTGTTGATTTATATACAACTACCTGTTTTTTATGAAAATTTTCTCCCATATCATTATATTGATTTGTTTAATTAATTTCCACTGCCAAGTAGAGGAACCCGCAAATTCGTCGGAATATCCTTCCTATAGCGGTATCTATCCCCATTTGGCCTATTACAATGAGGAGGGAGAATGTGGAACTGGAGCAGTTGTACCTTGGGCGGATCGGTTGTGGGTGGTTACTTACGGACCACATTTTCCCTTTGGATCATCCGACAAACTTTATGAAATAACTCCCGACCTGCAACAAATCGTCAGACCGGAAAGCATCGGGGGAACTCCCGCCAACCGCAAGATCCACAGAGAAAGTGGGCAGTTGTTTATCGGCCCTTACGCTATCGATAAGGAAGCAAACGTCAGAACAATTTCTTATGAGACGATGCCCGGAAGGCATACGGGTATCGCCAGGCACTTGACAGATCCTGAAAACAAGATTTACTACGCCACCATGGAAGAGGGCTTCTACGAAGTGGATGTCCATTCCCTAGACGTAAGGGAGTTGTACGAAGACTCCAATGTTGGCAACAAAAAGGAACAGGACACCGACAGCAATCCTCCGGGCAGTTTGCTTTTAGGTTCCCATGGCAAAGGAGTGTATTCCGGACAGGGCGTAATGGTCTATTCCAACAATGGAGAGTCAGGACAAAAAGCACTTGAACAATTTGATATAGAGGCAGGGTCCTTATCCGAATGGGATGGTAATGAGTGGAAACTAGTCAGAAGAAACCAGTTTGTGGAAGTAACTGGGCCAGGAGGTATCTATGGCAATGCAGACCCTGCCAATGACCCCATTTGGGCAACGGGATGGGATCACAAATCGGTACTTTTGGGAGTAAGGAATCCCGCAACCGGATGGGATTTTTACCGATTGCCAAAGGCAAGCCACAGTTATGACGGCGCGCATGGATGGAATACGGAATGGCCTAGAATTCGGGATGTGGGCACGGAAGGAAGCTCTGACTACTTAATGACCATGCACGGGATGTTTTGGAAATTTCCGGGTGATTTCACCGCGAAAAATGCAACAGGAATCCGACCCCGATCCGCCTATTTAAAAGTGATTGGAGATTATACCCGATGGAAAAACCAGTTGGTTTTTGGTTGTGATGATTCAGCGCAAAAGGAATTCCTGAACAAGCGCAGCGCCAAGGGAGATATTGAAGGACCCGGCCAATCCAATTCCAACCTTTGGTTTACAGATGTTGACTTACCGGATAATTTAGGTCCCGCTACCGCAAATGGGTCAATTTGGCTCTCCGAGAAGGTGGCTGCCAACGAACCCTCTGAACCTATGCTTTTTAAGGGTTGGACGTACACCTCCATGTGGCTTAAAAATGAGGGAAACCAGTCTGTAAATTTTCAACTGGAAGTGGACAAAATTGGAAAGGGAGACTGGGAGCGCCTTGAATCAGTGGCCTTGGGTGCGGGTGAAGCAACTGTTCTTACTTGGAGTGAAGACAACAAAGGAGAATGGGTGCGTGTAAAGGTCGATAAAGCTACCACCGCAACGGTTCACCTTTCCTTTACAGACCAGGATAAAAGGGGGAAATACCTTTCTGGGATTTTTGAGGGCGTGCGAACCGAAATGAACGCAGCAGTTCAATCTGGTTTGTTGTATGGATTGGGGAATAACCGGCGTAGTCTAGGCATCGCCGCAAGTAATATTAATTCATCTGAAAATGCGGGTTATTATGAACTTGACGGTGCAATGCAGCTTGTGAAAAAGGAAGATAATGAAACATTTAACTTTATCGAAGAAAGTTTTGCCATTCCCGAAAATGTATTTGTGGTGGATGAAGGCTCAGTGTTAGTAACGGACGATAAGGGCAGAAGATGGCGCCTTCCTTTGGGGGACGAAAAGTTTACAAGCCCATCTCTCTCCGGCCAGCTAAGAATTTGCCGCGAAGTAGCGACAGAGCGGGATTTATTTAACTGTCATGGAACATTTTATGAGTTGCCAGCCGAAAATGCCGACGGATATGCCAAAATCCGACCCATTTCCTCCCATAATTTGATGCTAACGGATTATGCGTCATACCGGGGATTGTTATTGCTTTCGGGAGTTGATCCAAAAGCGGCCTCAGACAATGAACATATCATTGTCTCGGATGATAAGAACCTGGCACTTTGGGCTGGGGTGATAGATGATCTCTGGAAACTGGGGAAACCTGCGGGAAAGGGAGGCCCTTGGAAAGATTCGGAAGTAAAAGCCAATACGCCTTCAGATCCTTATTTATTCGGTTTTTATGATAATAAGAAGCTGGAATTGTCCCACCAAAGTAATGATCCTGTTACATTTAGAATTCAGTTTGAACCTATCGGTCATGGACCATGGATGACTTGGAAGGAGGTAACCGTAGGGGCTGGAGAAACCTTTACCCACGAATTTCCTAAAGGATTTGAATCCCGTTGGATTCGATTTGAAAGCAAAACCGACTGTAAGGCTACAGCGTGGTTGACCTATAATTAAAAATACTCACAAAATTTCAACAAATGCCTGTAAAAGGATTCAAATATTTTGCCTCTTTTTACCGGCATAATATCTAAAAGATTGATTAAAATTCAAAAATCAGGGAGAAGATTAGTCGGGTTTATAGCTTGGGGATTATTTCATCTCCAACCAATATCTTTGATTTTCCAACACTTCCAAGAAACTAACCCATAACTTGGTAAACGCTATTTATGCAGCAGTTAGATGTTTTTGTAATCTTGCTTTTTACTGTAATTATCCTGATAGCAGGTCTTTCTTTTGGAAAAAAGGGCGGAGATATGAAGTCCTTCTTTGCTGCAGGAGGGGCCGTTCCATGGCCGATTAATGGCCTCTCCCTTTTTATGAGCTTTTTCTCGGCAGGTACATTTGTGGTATGGGGATCGATTGCTTACGAATGGGGCTGGGTTTCTGTCACCATTCAGATGACCATGTGTGTCAGTGGCTTTATTATTGGAAAATACCTGGCTCCGAAGTGGAAAGAAACGCAGGTTTTGACTGTTGCCCAGTATCTCACCAACCGGTTTGGAAGAGGGGTGCAGCGTTATTATACCTATATATTCTTATTTCTTTCACTTGGTTATACAGGAGCTTTTCTTTATCCGGTTGCAAAAATATTGAATGTGGTTACCGGGTTTGACATTTACTATGCCATACTGTTATTGGGAGGGATAATTATGGTCTATACAGCTGTCGGAGGGTTGTGGGCTGTGGTAGTGACAGATGTACTTCAGTTTGTTATCCTGACGGCTGCGGTTTTGATTGTTCTCCCCTTATCCTTGGATCAGGTAGGAGGGATGTCCAACTTTCTGGAGACAGCTCCCGATACATTTTTCAATATATTCAACGGGGAATATACCCCGCTGTTTATCTTCGCATTTATAGGTTACAATACCATTTTTATTGGTGGCAATTGGGCCTATGTACAGCGGTACACTTCGGTTTCGACCGTACGCAATGCAAGTAAAGTGGGTTATCTTTTTGGTGCATTGTATCTAATCAGTCCATTGATTTGGATGCTGCCGCCGATGATCTACCGGGTCATCGACCCGAGTTTGGTAGGGCTGGAATCCGAAGGTGCCTACCTGATGATGTGCATGGCGGTATTGCCTATGGGTATGCTTGGTCTAATGTTGGGAGGGATGATTT
>DATHWC010000318.1:0-25437 GCA_035460985.1 Lunatimonas sp. | reverse complement strand
TAAATCCATAATCCACTCCAAAAGGATAATAGCCAGATCTATCCCAATCCAAAACGAAATTGTATTTATAACAATTGGTGGTTAAATCGCCATGTTGAAAATATACAGGCAAGCATTTAAGCATTCTTTCTTTAAACATTTTATACCTATCCAGATTTATTCCGGCTGCCTGCAGGTGTTTAATGAGTCTTACTTCACCTCTTCTGAAAACTTGATCATCTTGTAATTGATGATGGGAAGAAACAAGCAACTGTCGGTTTTTGTAAAGCAAATTAGATACATTAAACGCATCCTCATAATTCCTTGAATCTCCTAATTTTAAAAATTCATAATAAAAGATACAGAGTTTATCACCTTCCTTTATTCTTTTGACAATTGGGATCCTTAAACCTAAATCAGTTATTACACAATACAAGTTATTATAAAACCAATTTATATTATGGAAATCTTTGCAATGTTTAAAATAAATCTTCTCGAAAAGAATTTCATTTTCATAAATAAATTTACGGTAAACATTTAAATTTCCACTGCCACAACCGTATCCATAAAATTTTTTAGAATTAAAATCTTTTACAAATTTTATTTTCGGGTCATATCTATATAATAAAAATTCAAAAATTTTATGTTGGTTAGTTTTTGATAAGTATGAACATATGCCTTTTAATTCATATAAGGGTATATCTATCCCAAATACAATGGCTTTTAGAAAGTATATTATCCTTTTTATTTTTCCTTTGATTTTATTTTTAATGCTTAATTTATGAAGTTTGACCATTATTTAGTTAATTTAAAAAAAAACTTCTATTCATATTTAAATAATTGATTTTTTTATAGTAAACCTATTAGTAATAACTTTTACTTTCTTTTTAAGAAATATTTTTTATAATTTAAGAATCATTTTAAAATTATATTTCCTGTAATTCAACCATTTTCTTAAACATTGGCAGATTGGCCACTAGGATTTCAAAAGTTCCTTCATCTTCAATCCTTCCGTTTTTCATAAAAATCACCCTATCTACTTTCCGAATGGTGGATAAACGATGCGCAACAAT
Organism: Lunatimonas sp.; assembly: GCA_035460985.1. Classification (GTDB taxonomy): domain Bacteria; phylum Bacteroidota; class Bacteroidia; order Cytophagales; family Cyclobacteriaceae; genus Lunatibacter. The sequence continues at coordinate 24,385 of DATHWC010000318.1, read as the reverse complement.
TATAATCGTGTATTTTCCCTTTAGGGAATCGATGTTTTCCTGAATCTCCCGCTCCGTTTCCGAATCCAAAGCTGAGGTGGCTTCATCCATTATAAGGATATCAATGTCCTTAAACAGTTCTCTGGCAATAGAAATTCGTTGTTTTTGTCCCCCACTAAGGTTGATGCCATTATTTCCCAACGGGGTTTCTTTTCCTTTTGGAAGGTTTCCTAAAAATTCACTTAGTGAGGCCTGTGCCATTACCCGGTTAAACCGATCATGATTTTGCTTATTTGGCTTGGCCCAAAAGGTCACATTATTAAAAATGCTATCATTAAATATCACCGGCTCCTGGGTGATATATCCAATTTTTTTTTGATAACTGTTTAAATCTATGTGGGATATTTGGGTTGCGTCGACTAATATTTCCCCTGTATCTGGAGGCAAAAGACCTGCTAATACGTTGACCAAGGTGGTTTTTCCGCTTCCACTTTCTCCTACGAAGGCTATCGTTTCATTTTTAGATATGGTTAAATTGATATCTTTTAAAATATACTGGTCTCCGTATCCAAAGGATAGGTTTCTGGCTTCCAGTGAATTTGTAAATTCAACGATTTTTTGTTTCCCATCCTTTTGCTTATTGCTCTTCAGTTCTTTCTGAAAACCCTGCATATTGTCCAATGATCCTGATACTGCTAAGAATCGGTTCCAATGGTTCTGAAAACTGTTGATAGCGTTTAAAGCTCTGTAAAAAAACAATAAGCTGATAAGAATACTACCCAATCCCCCACCTAAAAGGTAGGTTTGAATCAATATTACGGCAGCGACTACAGTCACCAATATAGGTTCCCTTGCGGCCTCTAATAAACCTGACAGTACGCCTATCCTCCTACGGCTATGTTCAATTTTGTGGATGGTTTCGCGCAACTGATCTGAAAATTTCTCCACCCTGCCGGTTGCCCTTAGATACTTGAAGTTAGCCACATGTTGGATTACCTGCCCTTGATACAAATTGGAATCTCCGGTCAGTTTTCTGGAGGCGCCTTTTGTATGTTTGTAGATTTTACCATATAGCAGATTGGACAAAGCACCGCCAGCGGTTACCAAAAATGCAAATTGGGTATCCACGAAAAAGGCAAAGCCCATGTATACTGCTACCAAAATGCCCTGTTCAAAAGTAGCAAAATATTGTATGTAGGCGTTGGAAACCTTATCCACTTCACCGCTCATGGTGTTTTGGATACGTCCCGCATTTGTGGTTACAAAAGCCTTGAAACTGATCCGGTTTAAGGCTTGTAGCATGGAAAGCCTTATGGTTCGGATAAAAGTCTGTTGCAAAATGACCCGATAAATTCTGCTGAAATATTTTGCTATCCCTTTTAAGATGAAGAAAACCAGGATAAAAAACAGCACTGTAATTAGAGTCAGCCCTAATCCCATGGCTTCCATCCCGTCCACCAAAAAGCGGAGATTACCCATACTTTCAGGGTCCACATTGGTACTGTCGTTTACCAATTGCAAAAGCGGTAAAAACATGGATAATCCAAAGCCGTCTAAAATGCCTACTATTATGCTTAAACCTACTGCAATAAAGATGCGGTGGCGAAGGTAAACGTAAAAGTAGGCGAAGTTTGAAAAATACTTTTTGACCAACGTTTTTAGTGTATTCAAGGAGAGGATGGTTGGTTGTGATTGTTTAAGAAATTATTAAAGTGATGCCCATCATAGATCTGTTACTATACTTTATGATTGAAGTAGTTTCATTCATTTGTAGATGGTCCTTTTGACACAGCTTCGCCCCGTAAGTCCCGTTACCAGGGCTTACAAGGGGCTAGAAGGCATCTTTTCGGTTTTACATCAAAAACAGCGAGGGTTTTGCTGATCCTGATTACATGAAAAGATATTGGTTGGGCATTTTTTTATTGGTTTAAGGATGTTGCATCATTTTATAATAAATTAGGTGCCCCACTTTTCTACAAAAGCCCAATGGTAAAGGCACTTAGTCCAGGCCCTCTTTTATTACTTTATAACCCTTTACTGGACTCTTCTTGTTGGTTTTGGCTTTCAGCTTTCTTTTCCACCAAGGGATTTCTTTCTCATCGTCAAGGTAACCATAGGCATACCCATTGGTTCCATAACTGTATCCATATCCATAGGTGTTGTTTTTTTGTACCCCATTTATGATGGCATAAAGCTTTTCCACCTGGCTTTTTTCCTTTAGGTTATTTATCGCATCTATACTGTGTTTATCGGAGTATCCTTGGCGGAGGACGATTATCTTCACATCGGCTAAATTGATCAGGTCCATGGTTTCAGAGACCAATCCTATAGGAGAGCTGTCCAGTACCACTACATCGTATTCTTCCTTGATTTCCTGCAAAATCCTTTTAAACTTTTCCTGGACCAATAATTCTCCGGGATTGGGGGGGGGTGGACCTGACAAGAGTATGTCCAGATGTTTATAGCCACTGGGTTTGATCATAGTTCTCCAATCAAGATCTGTACTTAGGCAGGTACTTATGCCTACATCATTTTGTAACCCGAAATTTTCAGCAATCTTTGGTTTCCTTAAATCAAGACCTACCAAAACTGTTTTTTTACCCATCAGCGCATATATAGCTGCCATATTAATGGAACAAAACGTTTTACCCTCCCCCGGCACGAAGGAAGTAAAGAGAAAGGTGATTTTTGCTTGGGCGGGGTGCAGATAGGCCATGTTGGCCCTAACCGAACGGAAGGATTCGGTAATCCCTGATTGGGGTTGGGTGTATACCACCTTGACAATATTAACCTTATGGTTGGGGATAGATCCGATCACCGGTATATTTAAGGCTTTTTCCACTTCCTTGAGGTCAGTGATCTTGGAATTAAAGGCATTCCATAAGGTGATTATACCTATGGGAAGAAAGAACCCAAGCATTAAACCCATCATTAAATTCCTACTGCTCCTGGGGGATATGGCTCCCCCATCACTCAATGCCATATCCAGGATCTGATGGCTTGGGGTATTTGCTGCTTTTGAAATTTCCGCTTCCGCCTGTTTTTGTAATAGATATAGGTAAATGTTTTCGTTAATGCTGAATTGCCTTTGTATTCCCAAAAGTTTTCTTTCCGTCTCGGGGAGCTGATTGATCTCCCCTTCAATGGACCGGATATTTTTCCTGAACTCCACCAGCAGTTGTTCAAGGTTTCCCTTGGCGCTTTCTACGTTTTCCAAAATGGTTCTTTTTGAATATTCAATTTTCCTGGTGAGTTCCCGTGATGCGTTTATTTCCTGACGTAAGGAGGAGCTAAGGCTTATTTTTTCTCCCTGCAGTCTTACCAGGTCCACCACTAAAGCGTTCAGGAGGGGATCCCCAATTCCGACTACAGAGGGGACCATTAAACTGTCCAATTTGTCCAGGCTAATATAGGCTTTTAGGTTATTGTAATACTGGATCTGCAATTCTGCTTCACGTACCTGTCGTTCTTGATCTTCCAAATTCCTGAAAATGGCAGTTCCCTTTGAGGAAAGGTCAAATACTTTATTGTCACTTCTGTATTCCTGCAACCTGTTTTCAAAAAAACTGAGGGAGTCGGTGATGCCGGTAAGCTGTTCGCCGATAAATTTTATGGTATTTTCTGAAGTACGGTTTTTTTCATCCAGCTCCCGGGCTTGGTAGGTCCTCATTAAAGCATTAAGATAATCTTCCCCCAATTTTTTGATGGGTGTTTGTATACTCAGTTCCAGGATGGAGGTTTCTTTGTACAATGGCTCGACCATGAGATTCTTTCTAAAACTTAAAGCCAAACTATGGCTGTCAAGGATGGAAATATAAATTTTTTCGCCCGGGTCAGCACTTAGTTTACTGATCTTGAATTTAAAACTTTCGCCTTCAATCCATTCCCCAAACAAGTGTTTTTCTTCCGGAAGGATTTTCCCGTTTACACTAACCTTGTCTTCATAGGGGGCAATGGGTTGATATAGTTTAAATTTTTCTTCCTCCGGAATAAGGAGTGCAAAGGTACGGTCATCAATTACCTCAATGATGAATTCCCCCCCCACCAATTGGGGATGGGACCAATCCACTTCAGCAACGATTTTCCCACCATATATCTGTGTTTTCCGTATCAGCCCCTCTTTGTAATACCTGATTTGTAAGTCCAGGGATTCAATAGTTTCCCTGGCGATGGTATAGGATTTTAATATTCCGACTTCATTATTCAGTTTCAGGCTGTTACTGTTATTGATTTTACCGTTGGATTCAAATATATCCATACTTGATAAAGGGGAGCTCTCGCTGGAAACAAGGATAGTGGATTTCACCAGGTAAATAGGTGTGCTGTATTTATTAAAGAGAACAGCCATCGTTACCCCTATAGCAACGGAAATCAGGATATAGGGCCAATATTGCAAGTATTTGAGCAAAAGCCCCCTGATGTCCGGTTCACCGGAGGGTTGTTCTCTGAAGGGGTAGGGAGTTTTATCCTGTACCATATATTATCGGGTAATAAGATTCAAAACTAAAGCAACTACACTAAGAGAGGTAATCAAAAGAGATATTGACTGGGCCGCATTTTCTCCTGTTCCCAATTCCCTGACCCGCATCGGCTCAGCGTAAAGCTGGTCATTGGGCTGAATAAAGAAATAGGGGGATTGGATAATGTTCCGGTCCATTAAATTGAGCCTTTGTAATTGGACTCCATCCGGATTTTGGCGGATCAATAAGATTTCATCCCGCTTCGCCAGATGGGTCAGGTCTCCTGAAAGAGAAATGGCTTCAAATATGGTCATGCGATCCTGTAGCACTACGAACTTGCCGGGGTTTCTAAATTCTCCCATGGTACTATATCGGATGCCGCCTAATTTTACCCGGACAAACACTTCGTCGTTGGCAAGGGACCTTACTTTATTTTCAATATGTTGCTTGGCTTCTTCAAGGGTCAGGTGGGCCACTTGGATTTGGCCAAGGAGGGGAAGCTCAATAAATCCTCCACGGTTGATGCTGTGGCCGGTCATATAATAAATGTCCCCTCCCCCCTGACTGCCTGCTCGGGCAGCTACATTTAATTGGCGATTTCCACCGTCAAAAAGGTCATTGATATTTTCAAGTTCTGTCGTTATTTGTACATCAATGATATCGTTGTATTGCAGCCTGTACTCCGGCTGGTTATACACATAGAGGGAATCCCCGATTTGGATGGGTGCCCCCTCCGCTTCCTGCAGGTATATTAACTTCTTATTTGAGATACAGGAACTCATAATAATTAAGTTCAGACTGAGGAACAGAAAAAAACATGGATTTAAATGTGTATTAATTAAAAGGGTCTGAATAAATGGTATTGTTATTTTCAAAGTTCCACCAGGTATATTGTTTTACAAACTGATTAAAAGAAACACTTCAAGAGTTTATGTATAAAAATCCTGAATTTAATATGTTTCTGTTAGTAAAATGCTGATAATAAGTTCCTTGGGAATATTGTACTTTAGTACATCCATGGGAGCTTATTTTACTTCCTTAAATCTAACCAATTTACGATCTTAAACTAACCAAAAGGAGGTGGCAGGGATTTTAAAGGTAATTAAATGCAGTTAAAGGTAAATAAAAGGCATTTTAATTCCGGTTTAATATGGTGGGGCGGAAGATGCTCTGGGTTTAAATGCATTTTATTTACAATTTTATACATTTTTCTATATTTGAACTGAGTTAATTCTATTCTCCATTTATTGTAGTTAAATTTATTGAGGGATAATTCTTATTTGCCTTCATTTAGAAGACGCTTGTTTTTGTACTATTAACATTATTTAACAATGAAACATACACAAGTCTACGGCATATATTTGTTTTGCCTCCTAATAGTGAGTGGCGCCATTGCATGGTCCTGTGCCACCAAAGAAATGGAATCCCTGGAACCATTCCAGTACGTGTTAGATGTTATAGAGGTGGGAGAACTCCCTGATATTGAAGAGGAGGATCCTTATGAATCTGAATTAGAGGGGGGGTCAATAAATATCCCTTCCCAGATACAGGTCATATTGGTGGAGCTGGAAGGAATGGGTGCAGGGGATGAGGTTTCGGCGGAGACAAAAAATACAGTAAACAAATTTTCCAAAGCATTGGATACGGAAGAGGGCTCTGTTTTGATCCGTTCCATCGAAGAAGCTAAGTTAACAGCAGTTTCTAGCGAGGATATGAAGTTGGACCCCGAGTTGGAGAGGTTTGTTCAAAAAGTGATGGGATTTCCTGAATTGGCAGTTTTGTTTCCTTCGCTTTCTTATCCCCAAATCAATGGAGAGGAATTCAGGCTGATGCTGCTCGAGGAAACTGACCCTGTGGATAGACTTAGCCCAATGGGGAAACCATCAGCTCCTAATTCTCCTCCTGGAAACGCCCCTGGAAACCCACCTGGTGCACCACCTGTTGTGGATCCTCCATGCCGGAATGCTGCTGCAAGTGCACATCGGGAGGCTTGGGACCAATTGGATATGCAAAGGGAAAGCCAAGAGGCCTTGGTGCTGGAAAGGTTTGAAAACAGGATAGCTTCTTACCAAGCGGCTAGGGAAGAAAGCGTAACTGCTTTTATGGATTTTTATAACGAGCGGAGGGGCTTATTTGAAAAGCAGGCACAATTGATTCTACGAATTTCTAACCAGCTACATTCGCAGGGACATTCTACATTTGCCAATAATCTTAAGGTGATTGCCACCGTTCCGGTAAACGCTAGAGTCCAGCTGGAATCGCTTAAAACGGTCACCTTAAATGCCATTGTTCAGACGCAAAGGAACAATAACTCAGCGGCTGTCAATATTGGAAACAACAGCATAAATACGATTTCCCAAAATTTTTCCAATGCTGCCCTTGATCTACAAAAAAAATTGGATAAAGCTTTGAGCAGATGCCTCCATAACCAAGGGAAAGGCAATTAGTTGGTCTGAAAATTAACAATGGTTTCCATGAAAAATATGAAAATATTTTTATTAACCCTTTTTGGCCTGTATGCTTTCATGACCTTTACTGCGGCTCAGATCAATTTCAGTAAGGTAGGACTAGGGCTGGCTTATTGGGAAAGGTCCTATACAGGGCCAGATGAAAGGGTGATTTTACCCTCCTATCCGGGCGAGGAAAAGCAATTTACAGCGGGTTCTTTTTTGCCTACTTTGAATGCCGAACTGGCCTTGGGGGAAAGTTTTGCCCTGGAAGGAAAAATCGGGATGTGGAATAAAACATATACCGGTACCGAAACGGTGCTTGAAGTAAGCAGGAGGGAAGTGATGTCCCAAAGGATAATTCCGGTAGCGGCTTTTTTGAATTATTACTTACCTGCTTTGCTTGATGAAAGGGTTAGGGTGTTTGCAGGCATTGGGATAAACAGGTTTTTTATACAAAATGAAGTGGAAAGGTTTGTGACAGGGCAGGAAGGTAGTATTTCAGGGATTACATTTGATGGCAATGATTACGGTGCCTTATTCAAAATCGGTGCAGAAAAGGTTTTGTCCGAAAATTTGAATATTGCATTTGAGGGTATCTTAAATACAGGAACTTATATCCAGAATTACACGCCAGAGCTAGGAGCAACAACCACAAAATATGTAATTTCCTTAGCCGGGTTGTCTCTTGGTGCAGTGTTAAAATACAGTTTCTTGGGTAATAAATATTGATTAAGAGAAAAATAAGGAAAAAAAGATCCTTTAATAAAATTGTTTATAATGATATGATAACCCTGCATAATACTCTAATATAGGTTACCATTGTTACTCGACCTTCAGTTCATTAACTTAACAATATTTTTATGAAAAGTCCTATTTTCCCTAATTTATCAAGGAGATTATTGTTACTTAATAAACTCTCTATATTACCGCGTAACGCCATTCTTTTGTTGGATGCCTGTATTGCTGTCATTTCCTTTTTTATTTCCCACCTATTTCTTTTTGGTCCTGATCATCTAACCGATATAATTCCGGAAAGCTTATGGTTTGGGTTTATTGCCGCCATAATTATGTGGATGATGGGGAGTTATCATGGAGTGGTGAGACATACGGGTTACCAAGATGCTAAAGTACTTTTTAAGACAATGCTCCTAACAATCCTATCAATGGGATTCCTACGTGGAATAGAAGTATTGCTGATAAACGGAGAAAATAGTGTTCTGCCAGAAGCACCTGTCAGTGCTTTGGCATCGATTTTTACATTGTTGCTACTGATATTGTACAGGTTGGCTGTTAAACATTTGTTTTCTTTTGTGAAAAAAGAAAGGGTGGCAAAGAAAAAAGTTCTGATTTTTGGAGCCGGGGAGATCGGAATGTTGGCATATGACCTTATTCACCGTTCCATCAATTCAGACCGTGAAGTGGTAGCCTTTTTGGATGATGATGCAAATATGCAGGGAAAGACCATCAAGGGCCTGACTATCCATGTACCGAGGGAGATGGAGCTTTTGGTGAAAAGGAAGGAAGTAAAGGAGTTGGTGATAGCCGTGAACGAAATACCCAAAAAGAGACTGAAGCAGATTACCGATTCCTGCCTGGATTTACAGGTGAAAGTGAGGGTGATCCCAAGAGTGGAAGAATGGATCAATGGGGAACTGAACAGAGAAATGATCAGGGAAATCAGAATAGAGGATCTCCTAAACCGGGCCCCTATTCAGATATTCAATCCTAAGCTGGGGCCCAGCCTAAAGGGGAAGGTGGTATTGGTTACCGGTGCAGCTGGTTCCATAGGGAGTGAGCTTTCCAGGCAATTGGTAGAAAACCGTCCAGATGGGATCATTCTTTTGGATAAATCGGAATCGGGGCTATATGATGTTTATCACGAACTGTTGTTGAGGAAATCTCCGGTAAAGATCATTTCCCTACTTGGGGATATCCGGAATAAAAGAAAAATGAAGCTGGTTTTTTCAAAATTTAAGCCCAATCTGGTTTTTCATGCCGCTGCCTATAAGCATGTACCGATGATGGAAACCTTTCCGGAAGAGGCCATCTCTACCAATGTGCTTGGAACAAAGATTCTTGCTGATTTGGCATTTGAATGGAATGTGGAAGGTTTTTTAATGGTCAGTACAGATAAAGCAGTAAAACCAACCAATGTGATGGGGGCTTCCAAAAGAGCAGCGGAGATGTATGTAAATGCACTGAATGCACTCAACAGTAAATATGATTATGAAAAAACGAAATTTATTATTACCCGGTTTGGAAATGTAATGGGCTCCAATGGATCGGTCATTCCTTTGTTTGCCAAGCAAATTAAACATGGCGGCCCCGTAAATGTCACCCATAAGGATATCATCCGGTATTTTATGACCATACCTGAGGCATGTCAATTGGTGCTGGAAGCATCTACCATGGGAAAGGGCGGTGAATTGTTTGTGTTTGATATGGGTGATCCTGTGAAGATTTACGACCTGGCCGAAAAGATGATCCAATTAAGTGGTAAAAAGGTGGGAGAGGATATTGCCATTAAAATAATTGGTTTAAGGGAGGGAGAAAAATTATACGAAGAACTTTTAAACCAGGATGAACAAGTGCTGCCCACTTATCATGATAAAATTAAAATAGCAAAAACGCAGGATTTCCCATACCTCCAAACAAAGGAACAAATTGAGTATTTTAAGATACTATTGAAAAATGGCACAGACATTGACCTAGTCAGGCATTTGAAATCCATGGTGCCTGAATACAAAAGCAACGAATCCAGATATGTCCTATTGGACTAAGAAAGATAGGGTATTCGTTATTTATTGTGGAGAATTTCCTTTAGGGTATTGTATAATCCTCGCTTAATGGGGATATATTCATTTTGGATCAACAGCTTTTTGGAGTTAAAGGATTGAATGAAGTTTATATTGACCAGATAAGATTTATGCACCCTTATAAATCCATATTTGGATAATTTATCTTCATAATTTTTAAGGATCCCCCGGACCATGTAAGGTTTATTGGTAGTAATGATTTTGGTATATAATCCATCTGCCTTGGCCAGGATTATCTGTTTGGGATCCAGAAGTACCAAACATCCTTTGTCACGTACGGGAATCCGGATATTCCCTATCGGTCTTTCCGGTGATTTTTCCGTGAATTTTTTAAATGTAAATTTAAGGGTTGCGTTTAGATTTTTCATCGAAGATGTCTTGACGACATACCCATCCGGATGGGTTTCAAAAGCTTTGTTGAAAGAATCATCATCCGATAAACGAGTGTTGTAAACGATCGGAAGATCAAAATTCTCACGGATTTTTTTGGCAAGATCAATACCGTTTTCTTCCCCGTTAAGCGCTATTTCCAACAAAACCAAATCAATGTTTGGGTGTTGTTTAAGGAATTCGAAAGAATCTGATGCATTGTCGCGAATACCTGCCACTTGGTATCCTGATTTTTCTAACCGCTTTGAAATATTCTGGGCTAACCTAGCATCGGATTCTATTATTAATATTTCTCTTTTCATAATAAAATGACTTTTTTGTAGGGATAAAAAATTTATTACTCATATTTTAATTATTTTTTTTGCAGGCATAGAAAATTTATTACTCATATTAATTATAATTTTTTGAAGATTCAATGAAATTTTAATATTTATTTTTTTAATCTTGTTTTGGGTTAGTTTAGGATAATTTTTTGTTCGAATATTCTTGTAACGATTCCCGATTACCTTTGGAAGGTACTTATGGTTTTTTCCCAATCCAATGATTTTAATCATCATCGCCGAATATTTTTTTATTTGGGATTCCTTTTGAATAGCGATATATTTCTGGAAAAAAAGCCTACAGCGGAAAAAAAATAATTTAGTTAATTACTGGATTTTGGGTCTTTGATTCCCTTCTAATAGATTCCGCTTAATTGGAGGATGCATTCTTGTCAGGTTTCTTTCTTGATTTTTTCCTCTCCCTGTGAGGTAGTTTGCATCAATAGCCCCTTTTTCTCCCGAATTCTCATTTCAAATTTTAGGACTATTTTAAATTATGAAGGGTGAATTTTTCTTCAGGGATAAAGAATTTGAAGTAGGCTTATCTAAATCACCTTTAAGAGTTCGGCGGTATCCTATAAATGCTACCGAATTAAAAATAAAGGATATCCCACGGTATTGAGTGCTGTATTTATTTGAAGGTTTATAATTTTTCTTAGACGGTTCTCCAGCAGGTGAAAGGAAAAATCAGCGAAAGAGCGGTTTTTTTGAAAAAATATCCCCAAGTTTTAGTTTTGGGGATTTCTGAACTTAAAGGTTCATGTATTTTTTATAATTTTCCCCGGAGTCGAAGTACAAGACACCGCCGTGGGCACTGCCTGGCTCCGGGGCGATAAAAGCCTGGGATTTATCTATCTCTTTACCTGTAAGAGGATCTTGGGTTACCCGTACCTTTTTCTCATTTTTAATGGTATTCACGCACATTTCGCAGCAGCCATAATACAACCTGTCCTCAAATTCAACCGGAAATTGCTTTTTGCCCATATAGGCGTTGTTTACCATGCAGACCAGTTCCTTTTCCAGTCCGTCTTTTGTCAACTCCGGTTGGACTTCCTCCGGTTGTGCAGTGGCTTCGGACAAACCGTTTTGGTTAGCATGCTGGTTGAAAGGGCTGCCTGATTCTGGGGTTTCTGTGGCAACTTGGGTCTACTGGGTATCTTCTTTGGATCCGCACAGGGGTGATCTAATGTTGCTTTGGTGACCACAGCCTCTATTATGGTTCCGTTGATGGCAACGCTGGGGCTGGATTCTGGATCCCTGAAGGTAATGACGGTTTTGGCCACAGGTGCCGGGGCAATTGCTGTTTCCCATGCCAATGACAGCTTTCTCTGGGCCATGACTAACGGGCATGAATATTAAAAAAGGATATCAGTCACACAGTATAGGAACGGTGATTTTATCCGGTACGGCCATGGTTATCATTTTGGTATTTGCCAGTTTTGTCCGGTAGGGATTTATAGAGTATCAAGTCAATTTAAATCAAACTAATATGAGTGCGAACCGCTACTTTGATCCCTCAAAGCCCTCCAACCCAATTTTCAAGCAAATACCTGCAATTCAATACCTTCTCCTTCAAGTCATCCGGGATAAAGAAATAGTGATTACTCGCCTCAAATCCAATGCGGGAATCCGTGGACTGTAATTCGTAAAGCCTTTTTGCAAGGGCTATCTCGCTGCATAGCAATTCTTCCAGTTTTTTCTTTAATCGCTGGCGTGACTCGGGAGCCGCATCTGTTGCAAGCAAATCCCGTATGCGGATAAATCCGGCTTGGTTGGCGACACTGCGGTATAGGATAGCCACCGCTTCGGCTATCCGTATTTCTCCATTGAGTTCATCAGATTGGTCAGCATCAAGGGATAAATTAGCCGTTTCTAACCGAAGCGGTTGGATGGCTGACTCAAAGCCATCAGCCACTTTGTATAATTGACTAATAAATACTTCTTCCGGATAGATGCTTCTCCATTTTTTCAGGTCATCGTAACCGATACCGACCATGGTGGCGGAATATCCAGTAGGTTTTTCCCAAAGCAAGTTGGCCGGTCCTGAATGAACTGGGGCGTTATAGACGACGCCTATGTGGTAGGGAAATTCCCGAAAGGCCGCACTAAATCCATACCAAGCCTCTACAACGGCATCTGCTGCCGACCCGTATCTTCTTTGGGCTACTTTGTCCAACGCTTCCTTTACGGATATTTCGGGATCGCTTCCGACTACCGACACCACTTCCAGATTTGGGGAGCCGGGATATCCTCCCAGAGTCCATCCCGTCATTAGCCCACCTACTTTCTCTTCCCTTAGGTTTACGGCGTGCTGGGCGACATTTTCTAATGCGGGCACATAGGGCAAGCCACCACATTCCCAGGTTGTTCCAGCCTGTATTTTAGCGATAATTTTCAGATTATGCTCTCGTGCCAAGGCCCAGTGCCTTTTTGCCCTTGGGCCGGGACCAACTGCCGAAATCGAATACTCGCCAACCTTTCCAGCTATTCCACCCCGTTCGATTTCCAGACCCCATTCACTTACGCTCATCAATGCAGTGTTTGTTGGCAATTTGGGTAACAGCTTTTCTGCCCATCCATCCTGCCATCCCCAGTCCCAAGCGATTAATGTCGGTCCAGCACCATCATAGTTGACCTCATTGGTAGTATCGTACTGTGCTATACCTTGTCTAATTCCTTTTTCATAGAGTGTAATTAGCTCCGCTATAACCTGTTCCGGTCCCCGAGGCCCACACCTTGGGCAGTCAGCCCCCTGATAGTGCGACCAACAGTTGGTTGGGTTTTCCGATGCGGTAATCGAAAAAAACCCTGCCAGATCCGGGACATCGGAAACAATATGGGCGATGGCGTCTACCAAATACTGCTGCACCTCGGGGACACTGGTGCATAGCGATGCGGATTCCCCTCGGGTTACCCCTCTGAATTGCGGGTACTTTTCGTAAAATGAAAGCGGCATGTACCTCGGTTCATTTAGGTAGAGGTAAATTCCTATTCCGTGATTCTTGCACTTAGCAACCAGCTTCTTAAGATTGGCAAGTCGCTGTTCCCATCCTTCACTTATTTCCGGATCCCAGGGAAATGGCGTGAGTTTGCTAAGCACAATATGCATCCATGTGCCGTCGAGCCCCGATGAAGACATTCGTTCTAGATACCCTTCCGGAAATGGATCTAGTTCAGCATCGAGTAAGGGATCGCCAAAAAGGGTAAAATAACCATAACCGTAACGGGGAGAAAAGCCGGATTCCAATGGTTTTTCCTTTTGCTTGGGTATAGTGGAAAGCTCTTTTACAAAATGGAATAGTCCCTCTTTTTGACCAAGATCAGAGCTAGAAAACTCCTCTTTCAGCACGGTCTGTATCCACTTTTCGGCACTCTGTTCCTTTTGTGAGCGAATGTCCCATGTTAACGGTTTATTATCGGGCTTCAGACTACCCAGTTTGATATATAAAAAGTCGTCTTCTTGAAGGATAAATTCCAGATGCTCCGCCGTCCACCCCAGCAAATCCTTTAGCTGAGACTTCGGAAGCAAGTGCCAGTTTCTCCGGATGATGGTAATATAGCTTCTACTCCATTGCTCCGCTGACACAGTAAGCGGTTCTTCCAACCCCATGGCCTTTCCAAGTGCACGAATCTCGCTGCGATTGGCACCAAGTATCGATGCCATTCGCTCCTGAGGCACAAGATTCCAGTTCCGCCAGACAAAGGCATGAAGCAGACTTGGGAAATGCGGAAATGGCACGGGTAAATTTCCTTTCCAGTAGTTTTCAAATCCGGCAACCGAAGGAAAGCCGGAGAAAACCATTCCCGAGGTAAGTAGAAATGTAGATCCCAAAAAGTTTCTTCTGGAATCGGAAAAGTCGGATTTGGATGACATGGGCGGTTTCGGGTTTATTGGGTTGTTAATTGAGATAAGGAAGCCCTGAAAGTTGCCAAAAACAATGGGATGCTTTGGAGCTAATACTTTTCAATTACGATATATGTTAATTTGGATAAAAGTCTCCTTAAGAAAATAATTTCCTATACATCTCCTCCAACTTAATAAGCGGAACAATTTCAATATCAAATTTGGATTCATTTATTCCCTTTACAGCGTATTTCGACACCAAAATCTTCTTAAATCCAAGCTTTGCCGCTTCGGCTATCCGGTTTTCTATTCGGTTGACAGCCCGGATTTCGCCACCCAATCCTACCTCTCCCGCAAAACAAATGGATGCATCAATGGGAGTGTCTTCAAAAGATGAAATAAGTGATGCACAAACTGCCAAATCTAATCCGGGGTCATCCACACGTAATCCGCCGGCAATATTTAAAAACACATCCTGCTGTCCCAGACGCATACCGCCCCGTTTTTCCAGCACGGCTAAGAGCATATTTAACCGCTTTGCGTCGTGGCCTGTACTGCTTCGCTGCGGTGTACCGTATGTTGCCGGACTAACCAGGGATTGAATCTCAATAAGCAAAGGCCGATTCCCTTCCAGCATCGCCCCAATGGCTACCCCGTTCAGTTGTTCCTCACGTTGCGTCATCAGGATCTCTGAAGGATTGGTAACGGTTCGGAGACCTTCTGCATGCATTTCATAGATGCCTAACTCATTGGTGGAGCCAAAGCGGTTTTTCGATGTCCGCAAAATGCGATAACTGAGATGACGGTCTCCTTCAAACTGAAGCACCGTATCCACCATATGCTCCAAAACCTTGGGACCGGCAATAGCTCCATCTTTGGTGATATGGCCGATTAGGAATACCGGCGTGCCTGTTTCTTTGGCAAATTTCATGATCTCAGCCGTGCATTCCCGTACCTGACTTACCGACCCGGCCGCCGATTCCACATACTGGCTGTGGAGGGTTTGGATGGAATCGATGATAAGTAGGTCCGGTTTGAGGTTTTCTATTTGCTGAAAAATCTGCTGGGTATTGGTTTCGGCCAACACATAGCAGTTATCCGATGAATACTGCATACGTTCGGCACGCATTTTAATCTGATTTTCGCTTTCTTCTCCGGAGACATATAAGACCTTAACTTGATTGAGCAGCAAGGCAATTTGCAGCAACAAGGTAGATTTCCCAATACCAGGTTCTCCACCAATCAGGATTAGTGAGCCTGCCACAATTCCCGAACCCAGCACCCGGTCCAATTCCGTGTCTCCGGTCACTAAGCGAGGCTGCTCTTCGAAATTTATTTCGCTTAGTTTCTTCGGAGTAGCACTCTTTTTCTGAGTTGCGGATTGGTTGGTTTTCCAGGATCCTTTTCCGGTTTCCTCCTTTTGCACTACCTCCTCCACATAGGTATTCCACTCCCCACAAGCCGAGCACTTACCTATCCATTTTGCGCTTTGCGCGCCGCAGTTTTGACAGAAGAAGGTGGTTTTTATTTTAGCCATTAGGTACTTCGAAGCTTTATATACGGATAACAAAGTCATGTGAACCATGACGGGGGTAAAATACATTTGACGGTTTCTCAGGATACTTTAGCAGCAAACATCTATTTAATGCGCTTCCAGCCAGTCATTTCCAGTCCCAACTTCTACTTCTATCGGTATACCAATATCCACTGCCCCGGCCATTAGCTTAGGGATTTCTGCCTTCAGCAGCTCCACCTCCTCTTTATGCGCGTCAAAAACCAATTCATCATGTACCTGAAGGATCATCTTGGATTTGAGATTTTCCTTTATCATCCATTTATGCACATCGATCATGGCCACTTTAATCATATCAGCAGCTGATCCCTGGATAGGGGCGTTAATTGCATTTCGTTCAGCAAATCCACGCATGGTGGCATTTCGGCTGTTGATATCCCTCAGGTAGCGCCGCCGACCTAACACGGTTTCTACATATTCCTGCTTTCTGGCATTTTCGATACAATTGTCCATATAGGCTTTCACCGCTGAAAACTCCTTGAAATAGGCATCAATGATTTCTTTGGCTTCGCCCCGGGGTATATTTAGGCGTTGCGACAAGCCAAAAGCTGAGATACCGTAAATAATCCCAAAATTGGCTGTTTTCGCTTTTCGGCGCATATCAGAGGTTACATCTTCGAGGGGTACTTGGAATATTTTTGCGGCGGTAGTGGCATGGATATCACGGCCGTTTTTGAAGGCTTCTATCATCGATTCATCCTTGGAGAAGGCAGCCATAATCCGCAATTCAATCTGCGAATAATCCGCCGCCAATATTATATGATTGCCATCTCTGGGAACGAAAGCCTTGCGTATTTCCCGACCTCTTGCACTGCGGATGGGGATATTCTGTAGGTTGGGGTTGATTGATGAAAGCCGCCCTGTTGCCGCGACAAACTGGTTATAGGTCGTATGTATACGTCCTGTCTTTGGATTGATCAATTCGGGCAAAGCATCTACATACGTTGATTTTAGTTTTACCATTTGCCTGTAGTCTAAGATCGCCTGCGCAATTTCATGTTCCCCAGCCATCCTGCTGAGTACTTCTTCACCAGTGGCAAATTGGCCAGTTTTGGTTTTTTTGGCTTTAGGGTCCAAGTTTAACTTTACAAATAATATCTCGCCCAACTGTTTTGGAGAGCTTAGGTTAAAAGGTTCTCCTGCGAGTTCGTAAACCCGTTTTTCTATCACCTTGCTTTCTTCGTCAAGGACTTTTGAAAGTTCAGAAAGTGCTTCCGTATTAATTTTCACTCCTTCAAACTCCATTGCCATCAGCACGTGAATTAGTGGGTTTTCCACTTCATGGAATAGCTTTTCTACCTTATTTTCTTTGACCTGCGGATCCAGTTTATGTTTGAGTTGTAGCGTGATGTCGGCATCCTCTGAGGCATACTCAACTACCTCATCCACGGCTACATCCCGCATATTTCCCTGGTTCTTTCCTTTTTTACCAATTAGGCTTTCTATCGAGACAGGTTTGTAGTTCAGGTATTGTTCTGACAGCCAATCCATAGAGTGTTTGCCTTCCGGCTCAATCAGATAATGGGCAAGCATGGTGTCATAAAGTGCTCCCTTGACGGAAATGCCGTAATTTCTGAGTACCAGCAAATCGTATTTAATATTTTGGCCGATCTTTATAATGTTTTCCGAATCGAATACTGGCTTTAACCATTCCAAAATTTCCCTGGCGGCACTTTCATTCTCCGGAACAGGCAAATAATAAGCTTCCCCAGGAATATAGGCAAAAGAGATTCCTACCAATTCAGCTTCGTTTGCATTTACAGAGGTAGTCTCGGTGTCCAGACAGATCTCTTTTTGTTGCAGCAGGTAATTGACCAACTCTTCCACGGCCTCTTTACCTTCTACTTTGTGATAAATATGAAGCCGGCTCGCAATTGAGTCGTGCTGTTCAACCTCTGGGATTGGAAGGACCTCCTCCGTTTCGACGGTTTCTGGTTGATCCATACCTGTAAATAACCCCAACTGCTCATCTACCCGGATTTGCGGTTTTTTAATGGCTTCGCCAAAAACCCTCTTGGTCAGCGTCCTAAATTCCAGCTCCGCAAATAAAGCTTTTAGTTTCTCCTCATTAGGACTTTCATAGCGTAGTTCCTCTTCCACAAAGGCAATTGGTACTTCCTGACTAATAGTTGCAAGTTCCTTGGAAAGCAAGCCCTGCTCTGCAAAATTTTCTACATTTTCTTTCTGTTTGCCCTTAAGTTCATGGGTGTTTTTGAGCAGCTCTTCAATGGTACCATACGCTTTTAGCAGTTTTACAGCTGTTTTTTCCCCTATCCCTGGTATTCCGGGGATATTGTCTACCGCATCTCCCATAAGCCCTAGGATATCCCGCACCTGATCCACATGTTCGATATCCCATTTGGCACAGATTTCTTTGGGGCCCATCACGTCTACGGCATTTCCCATAAATGACGGCTTGTACAAATAGATATGGTCTTCAACTAATTGGCCGAAGTCTTTATCGGGTGTCATCATATAGACAACAAAACTGGTGTTTTCGGCTTTTTTTGCTATTGTACCAATAATATCATCAGCCTCAAACCCGTCAAGCTCCAAGACTGGAATGTTGAAAGCCTGAACGATTTCCTTTACCCAAGGAATAGCAACAGCTATATCTTCTGGCTGCTCCTGACGGTTTGCTTTATAGGCTTCAAACCTGATATGGCGGAATGTAGGTGCGTAGGTGTCAAAAGCTACAGCAATGTGGGTTGGTTTTTCTTTTTCCAAAACCTCCAATAGGGTATTGGTAAATCCAAGCATTACGCCCGTATTGAGTCCTTTGCTGTTGATTCTCGGGTTTTTGCTAAAAGCAAAATGAGCCCTGTAAATAAGAGCCATGGCATCCAATAAAAAAAGTTTCTTTGATCCTTTGGTAGACATAATGATAAGGGAGGTTTTATAATATTGATGGACGAAAATTCTTCAATCTGTCCAATAAAAGGCTAAATTACAAATTAATAAATAAAGACATTTAAGAAATGCTTTTTTAGCATTTGAATAAATTTGGTAAGATTCTTGGTAGTAGAATTTTGGACTTGATAGAATTTCAAGTAATTTTAGTAAATTAGTCAATCTATCTTTCAATTTTAACCCTTTTATCACATGAAAAAGTTAGCATATTTTTTATCAATGGTATTCTTGCTTACGGCATTTTCACCTGCTGCGATGGCAAATGATGGAAAAGAGCCATCTCCTCTTAGTCTGGAAGACGAAATGAGACTTGAAGAAATTAATGAACGTGTAATGGAAATCAAAGCAATGAACTTTGCAGAGATGACTAAGACAGAAAAGAAAGAGATCCGAAATGAGCTTCGAGAAATCAATAAAGAAGCCAAACGTGTCGGTAATGGCGTTTACATTTCTGCGGGTGCGATTATCATCATATTACTCATATTGTTGATTATCTCATAATACAGATTTTCCAACCCATTTGTTATCCTAGTTAACTAGCATTATCTACAACCATGCCTAATTTGGCATGGTTTTTTCATATATACTCTTAAAATCTGAAAGGAGGATATGATGAAATCGAGCATAATGAAAGCGTCATACATCGGGATGATTGTCATGGCGAGATTCCATGTGACCTATGAAAACAATTATAAACACATGAAAAGATGGATGATAATGTCAATGATTGCATTTGGATTCCTATTTATGGCCTCATGTACCTCTTCCAACCGAGCAATGCAGGGTGGAGGATATGGATACTATGATCCCATGTATTATGGACCTTCAGGATATTATTATAATCCTGGAATGTACCCAAGGAACAATGTAATTATACAACAAAATAGAGTACAGCCCAAGAAACGATTATTTGCGCCTAGGAGTAACAGGAGGCCCGCAACTGCGGCACCCCAAAATCAGAGGGGAACTAACAACAGGTCAACCGTTCAACCTAATACCCGACAAAAAAATGCTCCTAGCCAAATGAACAGACGCTCTACTACCCCGGGGAGAAGGAGTACAGTTGCTCCACAGAGGAACTCATCTCCGTCTCCATCCCAAAGAAGTGCTCCAACTAGAAGTCCCAGTAGAAGTAGGGGGAATAATTAATATGAACTAATCAAATATTAGAGAGGTGCTGAGTTTTCAGCACCTTTTTTATTTTATGAGGGCAATGTTTTGACGTAATTTTTGGTCTTAAATGCTCTAGAAAGAATGATAGCCAAAAGGATTATCCAAACAATCTCGTTAAAGGTCAGGTGAAAAATGCTTCTTTTATTCCATCCCAGATCGCCTATATAATAAAAGAGGAACCACCCCAACGAAATTAATTTGCCTACAGCTCCAGCTAGCATCAGATAGAACCAACTTAGCGGATAAAATGCGCTTAGAAAAATACACACGCCAACCACCATTCCAAAGGATCCAAACCAATTGGTTGGCAAGTCAGGCTCGAACTGTCCCATGGAAAGCCATTGGAGAAGGGGATTTCCAAACCACTTGA
This sequence comes from Lunatimonas sp., assembly GCA_035460985.1. Lineage (GTDB taxonomy): Bacteria > Bacteroidota > Bacteroidia > Cytophagales > Cyclobacteriaceae > Lunatibacter. Next base: position 4,100 of record DATHWC010000318.1, on the reverse strand, counting down.
AAAAGGCACCCCAAATAAATGTATAGATACCAGAGACCAATAGAAGGCCCCGAAGTGGCATGCCGAAGGTCGGAATATTGAGACTGTTGTCCATATCCATAGGATTACCGATTAAAATTTATGCGTTAATATGCATTTCTGACTGTAAAAGTACATTATAAAGACTCATTATTCGTGGTTTCTGTTAGTTTTCCCTACAGCCTAGAAGACTTTCATTGCCTACGCAAAGACGTTTTTTCGATTAATTTTCTTCAAACCTATCAGCTAAAATGGCATTAAGAACTGCAAAAAACTACCGGTTACTCCCGCCCTATGAGTCTAAAATAGTCCTTGCAGGTGATTCTCAAAGCATCTATTTCCTTAGTTTCGGTAAGTATGGGAATCCAAGAATCTCCTACTTTGGCTTCGAAGGTAACAGGCACGCCAAGATCCAATAGCGGAAAGATTTCTTCCACAAACTGAGAATGGGAATACCTATCTCCCTGATAAAATGAACGTTCTCCTTTATCTCCAGTTGGTTTTTCCCACCGAATTTCAAGGGGATTTTCGTGTTTTAATCTCCCTTCCGGCTCTAGATAAAGGTAAGCGGCATCTTTTACCCGATTGATAATCAAAGCTGCATTTAATATATTCCCTGTTGTGTCGGTTACCCGCTTTTCATATCGAAAGATGTCCATCTTGGCAGCATGATGGCGTTCCCAATCATAGTTGTGTTGTCGAAGATTTTTGAAATAGATTCTGTTTGCGTCAGTTACAAAAAACTCATCCATGCTTCCTGTATTATCTGCTTTTCGATCATTAAAAAGAGAAAGGAGCAGCACGAGGCCAACAGATACAGCACCGAAAATTTTAATAATTCGGAGAAGCTCTGGAGATAAGGCATCGTTGGTAGCCATAGGTGTTTTGAAAATTTTGGAAAACTTCAGGACGAAGATACCACTTTCATCTTTGACTCAAAAACAACGCCGCTGCTTGAAGGAATGTTTGATGTTTCAGAATAGTTTAGATGTATAACCCTTCATTGACTATAATTTTTTATCTTTGCGGCTTGAAAATGAGAACTATTTCCAAATAAGATGAATAGAGAAGTACGCGTAAGATTCGCCCCGTCACCCACTGGAGCCTTGCATATTGGCGGGGTTAGAACTGCCTTATATAATTACCTTTTTGCAAAAAAGAACGGAGGGAAATTCCTGCTGCGGATTGAAGATACAGATCAGACGCGCTTTGTACCCGGCGCAGAGGAATACATCAAAGATGCGCTGGAGTGGTTGAATATCAGTCCTGACGAGAGTCCATGGAATCCCGGTGATTGTGGCCCATACCGTCAGTCTGAGCGTAAAGCCATGTACATGGATTATGCGTTAGACCTTTTGGAGAAAGGACATGCATATTATGCATTTGACACCTCTGAGGAGTTGGAGGCTATGCGGGAACGATTGACCGCTGCCAGGGTGGTGTCTCCACAATATAATTCGATCACGCGTACCCAAATGAAAAACTCACTGACGCTGCCTGCTGATGAGGTTGCGGCAAGGTTAGCTTCTGGAGAGCCTTATGTCATTCGGGTGAAGATACCCCGAAAAGAGGAAGTAAGGCTACAGGATAAAGTAAGGGGATGGGTCATGGTTCACTCCAGCACATTAGATGACAAAGTTCTTATGAAATCCGACGGTATGCCCACGTATCACCTGGCTAATATCGTGGATGACCATTTAATGAATATCACTCATGTGATTCGGGGGGAAGAGTGGTTGCCCTCAGCACCACTTCATGTGTTGCTGTACCGCTACTTTGGGTGGGCAGACACGATGCCAGAATTTGCCCATTTGCCGCTTTTACTAAAGCCTGACGGAAATGGAAAGCTATCTAAGCGGGATGCGGAAAAACATGGATTCCCCTTGTTTCCACTTTCTTGGCAGGATCCCGTTAGTGGACAGATTGCTGATGGATTTAGGGAAGAAGGATATCTGCCTGATGCGTTTCTGAATTTCCTAGCCTTTTTGGGTTGGAATCCTGGCGATCACCGGGAATTGTTTACCTTGGACGAATTGGTCGAGGCTTTCTCAATCGAGCGAATTGGAAAATCCGGTACTAAATTTGATATCAATAAGGCTAAGTGGTATAATGAACAGTACCTTCGACGAAAATCAGATGCCGAATTGGCAGCTTACCTAACCGAGGGCATGGAGTCAGATGGCTTACAAATTCCTATGGAAAAGGCAGAGAAAATTGCGGCCCTTATGAAGGAACGCGCTACTTTCCCCGCTGACCTCTGGAAAGAAGGTAAATTTATGGTCATCGCCCCGGAAAGCTTCGACCAAGAGATTGCCGCCAAACGCTGGAACCAAGATTCCGTAAAAGTTTTGAGCGGATTTAAGGATATTCTTGGAAAACTGGAAGGCGAGTTGCTCTCCACGCAAGCTAAAGAATTACTTAATCAGGCCGCAGAGCAGGCGGAAGTAAAGCTCGGTAAAATCATGCAGGCGGTAAGATTGGCCGTTACCGGTATAGGTGCGGGTCCGGATTTGATGGAAGTATTTGAAATTTTAGGTAAGCAGGAAATAATCAAAAGGATTACTTTTGCGTTAAATACATTGGAAATCAAGGGATAAATGAAAGCATTTGTCCGGCCAGAAAATGGAGGTGAATATGACAAAGAAATCGAAAAAAGAGGATACACCTCGGGTAAATCCTGAGTTGGAGGGCTTTAAAATGAACATTAATTCATTTGGAGAAATATCCAGCTCATATTCTATTGATAAAATCAACGAGTTTCTCAACAAAAATGTCGATGACAAAAAATTGAGAGACCGGGATAATTTGGAAGAAACAAAGGAAAAAGAATAGCCGCTTTAAGCGGTTATTCTTTTTGTATTTCCTATCCGATATGTGAATGAAAATAACTAAACTTGCAGGCTTGATTGCCTTTATTTTTATAGCTATAGGCGTGCAGGCACAGACTAGCATTGGGTTTAAGGCAGGCTATACATCCTCAAGTGCCAGTTATCGTATTACATTGGGTTCTTTTCCACGGTCGTTGACCGGGTTTAACGCGCCAACTTATTCTTTTGTCATAGAGCAATTTTTTGATAAAAATGCCGGTGCGCAGATAGAGTTTCAAATGATTACAACCGGCTATGCGGCAACGGATACTATTAATATCGGAAATGAAGCGCGGTTTGATTATTTTAAAGTCCCGATTCTTTCAAATTTTTATTTGGGAAATTCGGGGAGGTTTCATATTAAGTTAGGGCCGCACGTTGGGTACTTGCTCCGTGCTCGCGAAATCTCCCGGCCTATGGAAGGAGACTTGGTTATTCCTACTTATGGACAGCCTGGAGATGACCCAAACCGTATCATGTATGGTTTAACGGGAGGAGTTGGCTTGTCCAAACTCTTTGGTAGGCATACAGTTCAGGCCGAAGCCAGGTTTTCTTATGAATTTGGTCGTCCAGAATCCCAAAACCGCATCTTTGATATGAACTTTACCCAGTTGGAGTTTACTCTTGCCTATTTGTTTATGGTAATAAAGTAGATGAAAGATGCCTTATGCTGATTTTTTACGGACCTCAAACTATCTTGCTTATTATTACGGTTTTATCCATTTACCACCTACCACATCGCTGATTCCCAATCAACAACATTTCAAAAGAATTATTTATAATTTTTTTTATTAAACACTATTATTATAGTTTAGTAAACAACATCTTTATTGTTTACTAAACAATAATAATATATATTTGGGGAAAATTTATCTGATGATATCCGGGGAATTACTTAAAGATGTAGCGCAAAGCCAAAAGAATGATCTTCAAAAAAGGGCCTTTGAGCTGGAAAGGGAAGAAATAAAGAATTATGCATTAGCTGAAAGTTTTGCTTTAATTATATCGGGGATACGGCGTTGCGGTAAAAGCACGCTTTTAGTTCAGTTGCTAAAAAATCAATACCCCAGTGCGTTTTATTTAAACTTTGAAGATCCGAGGCTTTATGGTTTTACTTTACCCGATTTCCAAAAGATCGACAAACTTATAACCGAGAACAAGGAAAACGTATTGTTTTTTGATGAGATACAAGTAGTGGATGGGTGGGAGCGTTAT
>DATHWC010000317.1:0-3439 GCA_035460985.1 Lunatimonas sp. | reverse complement strand
GGCTGGTAGAACCGGATGATCCTATTTCACCCTGCGAGTTGGGTGAAAGTGGTGGGTACCACGGTCTCGAAAACCGATTGTACCGAGTGGAAATCCATGATTGGGGTACTGATGGCACGGCCACTTTCAAATGGTCCAGGAATAATGCAGCCTTTACCTATGCCATCAAAGAATTTTTTGATGAAACCGGTGGAATGGTGAATAAGATCAGTTTAAAGGAAAATGGAAAGGACAACCTTTTAAAAATCAAACCTCAAGACTGGGTGGAAATTTCAGGAGATCATTCGGATCTTGATACCGAAAATCCGGGTACGATAACCCAGGTGCAAAAGGTGGAGGGAAATATACTCACCTTGGATGCAGATGTTTCTGCACATATGGATGAACCCTTTGTGAAAATCAGAAGATGGGATACCAGTAATCAACGGCCAGCTGCCCTCACTATTATTGAGGAGGACACCACCTATCAATTAGAAGATGGAATTGAAATTGAGTTTTCAGGCTCTGAATTTAAAACGGGTGATTACTGGGTTTTCTCTGCACGTACGCTGACTGGAGAAATCGAGGTTTTAGACCGTGAAGCTCCGCTAGGGGTCAAGCATCATTACAGCAGGCTTGCGTTGGTCACCAAATTGGTTGATGGCAATGTGGTAATTTCAGATTGTCGAAAAGAATTCCACCCATTGACAGAGCTTTCTCCGGGAGATGATCTCCGGTTACACCACAAATATTTACATGGCTTTGGGGTGGTCTGTGGTCTCAAAGTAACATGCGGTCCCAATCGAAGAGGAATAACCATTCAAAATGGCGTTGCCCTTGATTGCGAAGGAAATATGATACGGGTGACATCTCCAATTAATTATAATCTAATAGAACAGGCCGAAAGTCAGGGTCTATTAAACGGAAATAATGAGGCAGGAAATATGTTCTGTATATCCATAGCCAAAGGTTCAGGACAAAATGTCCTGATTTCCCTGGAACCTTATAATCCACAAAAATTTTGGGATAGAGTATTGGAAGGCACGCTTATCAAGGATTTTTATGAGGAATGCCTCCTAAGTTTATTCAACTTCTTCCGGGACCAATTCCCTGCTTCCCTATCGGATGAGACTCCGGTCCCCATTGAGCAGAGGCGATTAACAGCCTTTCTAAACCTTTTATTCCAGTTGGTCAATCCAGAGTCGGGGGCGTATACTTTTATTTCTGGCGATAGCGCAACAGAGCGTCAAGATGAAGACCAATTTTTAAGGAATTTTCATTCCGAATTAAAAGAAAGAATAGCCAGCGAGACATATTGTGCCATGTATGACCAAGATGATCCTTTTCCTGAATATTTGGTTGATGCAGGACTGAGTACAATTTTTGGTCCTGTGGGAAAGGTTCACCACAGGCTGCGTGTGGATCCATCAGGCAGGTATGCCTATACCTGTGGGGGTAACAATATGGTTTACGTATATCATCTTGAAGAAGAGGAAATGATTCAATCCATAGCCTTTCCGGAAAATGAAAATATACAATTACAGGATTTGGTCCTTACAGGTGAAGGGTCGCGACTGGTGGCTGTTGGGATAGCAGACAATATTCATTCTACCTTCGCCATAGCCCGGATTGGTTCCAATGGCCATTTAACTTGGATATCTCATACTTCCATAGAAGATATGAGCTTCGTCAGTCTTGGGGGAGCCCCATCATCCTCCCGCCTTTATGCTATTGCCAGAGCAGTGGGTTTATTTGATATTTCAGGCATTATTACAAACGATTTTATTCCTGACAGAGACCAGCTACTTGGGTTCAATGCTACAGGGCTGCTACATATAGCCGCCAGTCCCACAGGAGATTTTACCGTCTTTGCAGCTGCTAACAGATCCACTTTTCAAACGGACTTTTTTGATCATGTAATCGCTTATATTCCCTCTATGAATGAAGGCCATCAGGTAATACATGTTCAGGGCGAAGATGCGGCGAATGATATAACCACTTATGACCATCGAATCTTCATAACCAGTAATGATCCTGAAACCCAAAACCGGATTTTGGGTGAGTACGAATCCACCCAATTCGGTATGATTCATCAGGCCACCATTTCTCACCAATCTTCCGGAAGGACAAAATTGGCAGGGTATACAGATTTTGATGCTACGACTAGGCGAGGAGGGGAGGCTTACATGCTTATTACCTTATCAGATCAGTTTAAAGTAGTCAGAGTACCTCTAAATAGGAATAGGTTAGAGGTTGATCCCTTCTTTAGGATTCCTGTACAACTATTCCCTTTAGCCATTTCCATTGACAATCAGAGAAGGCGGGGCTTTGTCCTCAATTCACTGGTAAATACATTGACCCGTATGGATTTATCCCAGGTTTTCCGGACTGAACCAGCCCCCGATTATACCATGGAACCTCCGGAAAACCTCCGTATATATAAGGATGAGGCCATCAATGCTTACCGTGTATTGTTAAATCATTTACTCCAGCATCTGAAAGATTGTTTTTGCGACAAATATCTGATCAACTGTCCGGAATGTGGAGAAGATGATAAAGTATACCTTGCCTGTGTTGAAATAAGGAATGGAGAAATTTTCCATATCTGCAATTTCAGCAAAAGGAAATACGTGAAATCATTTAAAACGGTGGAATACTGGCTTTCAACTGTCCCCATTATTCCGCTGGTGAGGGAAGCTTTCTCTACTTTCTGTTGTTCAGTAATTGACTTGCAGATATTTCGTCAGCGCAGATAGAAAATAATTGATCAATTCAGTAATAAAATTAAAATGATGGCTGCAAAAAAAAATACAATACACGGTAAAGTACTGGAACCTATATCCGGGAATGGGTTGTCAAACCATAGTATCGAAGCTTGGTTAGAAAATACATCGTCCACTCAAGCTATTGGGACTGCAGTCTCCAATGCTGAGGGTGAATTTCATATAGAAATTGATCCTAAAATCCTTCGTAAGCCTACTAAAGGTGATACTCCAAAAGTCTATTTTAAAATCTTTACAGGAAAAAGGCTTTATAAAAACACAAAAGATTCATTAACCTGGAATATCGATCAAAAGGAGAAAGTTAACATAGAAATGGAGGGGCCAAAGGTAATTGCCGGCAGGGGGGATAAACTTATTACCTCCCAGATTTTAAAAGCTGCTTCCTTTATCAATGAATCTGATTTTACAGGTGTTTATGAAGATTTTAGAAAAAGGGCCAGTTCATCCTTGGGTGTTATTTCTGACATGGTCATGAACAGTCTTACCGAATTAGATTTCGAACCGGTAAGAGTCCGTGGACCAAAAATGGAAGAGATTGTAAATAAAAACGTGAAACAAGTCAAAAAAAACTTAAGCAATCATAACATAACTGTTGATGAAGTAAAACCTTACTCTCAAATAAATGCTAATTCCATTCGCGATATTGGCGATTTCACAACTGCCATCAAGCCGGGTCA
>DATHWC010000316.1:0-12700 GCA_035460985.1 Lunatimonas sp. | reverse complement strand
CGCTGGTAGAAGATATGACCGGCTGTGTAGGTCTACCCATTCGTTTTGAAAACAAAACCTACAAATGTGTCGCCATCATTGAATATCAGGAACTGACAGGAATTGTCGCCATGCAGTTTTTGGCGATAGATGGGGTGCATTATGAAAGCCGCTGGTTCACTCCCTGGAAAGCTGGTAAAACCAAGCCTTTCGATTTTTTTGGAAAAGAGGTTCCTTTGGGAGATATTGTTTTCGAGAAAAGGGAGTTCCGCTACGGATTTGAAATTTGTGAGGATGCATGGAGCGGCGATCAGCGTCCCGGATTTCGACTCAGGGACCGGCAAGTTGATTTAATTTTCAACCCAAGTGCCAGCCACTTTGCCATGGGAAAAAGCAAGCTCAGGGAAGATTTGGTCAAATCCAGTTCCAAGCAACTGAATGCAGCCTATTTCTACGTCAACCTCTTGGGAAATGAAAGTGGCCGAATGATCTTCGATGGTGAGGTCATGCTTGGTCAGAAGGGTAAACTTCTACTCAAAAACCGACTTTTGGCGTTCTCCCCTTATCAGATACTTACCTATGCCCTTACAAAGAGTGTCGATGATAAATCCTCTATGGTTTCAAAACATGTCAAAAATGAAGAGTTTGTTGCTGCGGCATCCCTGGCTCTTTTCGACTACCTAAGGAAGAGTAAAAGCAGGGGGTTCGTGCTTTCACTGAGTGGGGGTGCGGACTCTTCTTCCATAGCCATATTGGTGGCTGAAATGGTTCGCAGAGGCATTGCGGAATTAGGTACGGAGACCTTTCTGAAAAAAATCGGAAGAGAGAAGGATATCCATCCTCAAAGCAGCGCAAAAGAAATTATGGGAGCGATTTTTACCGTAGCCTACCAAGGTACAGAAAATTCCTCCAGCGAGACCCTCAACAGTGCCAGAATGCTTGCGGAGAGTTTGGGAGCGACATTTTATCAATGGAGTGTCTCAGAGGAAGTGGGGTCTTATACCCGCAAAATTGAGCAGGCACTGGGTAGACCCCTGACATGGGAGAGTGATGATATCACCTTGCAGAATATACAGGCAAGAGCAAGGTCACCTATTATTTGGATGCTGGCCAACATTAACAATGCGCTTCTTCTGACCACATCTAACCGAAGTGAAGGTGATGTCGGCTATACTACCATGGACGGAGATACAAGCGGCAGTATTTCTCCTATTGCCGCTGTAGATAAGTATTTCATCCTGCAATGGCTAAGGTGGGCGCAACGAAGCCTGGGATACAGTGGACTAAAAGGCGTGAATTCGCTGCAACCTACAGCGGAACTCCGGCCCCTGGAAAACAAGCAAACCGATGAGGACGATCTAATGCCCTATTCAGTCATTGTGGCAATAGAGCGGCTTGCTATCCGGGACAAACGCTCTCCTGCCGATATATACCTGATTTTGGGAGAGGAACTGGATATTTCCAAAGCTATCCTGAAAGGTTATATTAGCAAGTTTTTCCGGCTCTGGTCCCGAAACCAATGGAAAAGGGAGCGCCTTGCCCCCTCATTCCATTTGGATGAATTCAACGTGGACCCCAAAACATGGTATAGGTTCCCCATCCTTTCCGGTGGATTTGAGGTAGAATTAAGTGAATTGGAAACATTAGAAGAATAATAATGCTATTTTAGCAAAAAAAATCAGGTCATGATGCATGCAGTTTTACAATACATTGTCTGGAGTCCAAACCCAGCAGTTTTTTCCGGGTTTGACCGGCTGAGATGGTACAGCTTATTCTTCGCGCTTGGGTTTATCATTTCCCAGCAGATCATGATGTATATGTTTCGAAAGGAGGGCCATGACGAGCGGCTGGTGGACAGGTTGACCATTTACATGGTACTCGCCACCATTTTGGGAGCTAGGTTGGGACACGTGCTATTCTATGAGCCTGAGAAATACCTCAGCAACCCCATAGACATCCTTAAGGTGTGGGAAGGAGGATTAGCCAGCCATGGAGCTGCCATCGCCATTCTGATAGCCCTTTGGCTTTATGCGAAAAAAACTCCTGGCCAAAGTTACCTTTGGGTAGTGGATAGGATTGTCATTGTAGTAGCCTTGACCGGAGCACTTATCCGCTTTGGAAATCTCATGAATTCCGAAATCGGAGGAAAGGCCACAGGGACAGACAGCGGTTTCGTTTTTGCGCGGGAGACGGAGGAAATCCTGGAAACATTAAAACTTCCCCTAGAGGATGTATCAGCCTATAAGCCAGCGGAAAGAAAAAGTGAGCTGGCCGGAAGCGGGATCGTCCCGTTGAATTTTGACCTGAAGATTTCCAAAGGATCATTTGAAGAGCCCGAACTAAGGGAAGCCATAGAGCGGGACGTCAAATATGCGCTGACGCGGTTTCGAAGTTCCCAAAAATACCTGTCAGAGGATGTGTCCTCACCTCTCAACTACGACCTTTTGGATAAAGGCGATCACTACCTCGTAGTAGTCAAAACATTCGGCATAACTAAATATCCGACTCAAATTTACGAATCCCTGTCCTACCTACTGATTTTTATCTTGCTTTTAATCGGCTGGATAAGATACAAGGAAAGGATACCTGAAGGATTATATTTGGGCTTGTTTTTGGTTTCAGTCTTTGGGATGCGTTTTATTTGGGAGTTTTTGAAAGAAAACCAGGTAGACTTTGAAGACGAACTCACATTCAATATGGGGCAGGCGTTGAGCATACCACTTGTGTTGGGAGGTATAGCTTTGATTGTCTATGCGTTGAAGAAAGGAAGCCCTCAGCAAAGAGAACAATAGTTAATCTATCTCAGTTTTAAAAGTCTATCAAGGCACCGGGTCATGCCCATGGCCGCCCCAAGGGTGACACTGGGCAATCCGCTTGAGGCCAAGCCATCCTCCTTTCAAAATCCCATGCCGCTTGATGGCTTCTATCATATAGTTACTACATGTGGGGGTAAAACGGCATGATGCGGGAAGCAAAGGGGAGATAAGATATTGGTAGACCAATATGGGGAAAATGGCAATGTTCTTGAATAGTTTTCTCAACTTTTACATATTTAATATACTAAATTAAATATGCAACTGTTTAGTTCTTCGAGCACCTTAAATATCTGATAAATTTGAATTTTAATTTTCGTTCTGCCATTCCTTTTCTTTCAGTTTTGTGCTTTCTCATCTTGAAGGTAGACGGAATTGCATTCGCTCAAATCGAATCGGTCCCCGATTCTAGCACGGTACAAAGCCAGGTGCCAGACTCGGTAACCGTAAACAATATCTTTTTAGTAGGCAATGAGAAGACTAGGCAGCGAATAATATTAAGGGAACTGGATTTAAGTAAAGGTACCACCTATGCATGGGAAGAATTCGTTACACTGATAGCAGCTGATCAAAAGAAGGTTTACAATCTCCAGCTTTTCAATACAGTAGAGCTAACACCTCTTTTTACTGCGGAAGATCAAGTGGAATTGCTACTTACGGTAAAGGAACGCTGGTATATTCTCCCCAGCATAATATTCACCTTGGCAGACCGTAACTTTTCGGAGTGGTGGATCAATCAGAACAGGGATTTTTCAAGGGTAAACTACGGGCTCAAATTAGACCACAACAATGTGGGGGGAAGAAATGAGAAATTCCGCATGATCGGTCAATTGGGTTTCACCCAGGCGCTAGATCTGCAGTATACCAAACCTTACATTGATAAGAAGCAGCGGCATGGATTGGGTGCCCGATTTACGTATTTTACAAATAAGACCATTGCTGTTAGATCTGGTGACAACCGACAGTTCTTCTATACCAACGAAGAAGAAGATATTCTCAGGAGGACTATAAACTCTACTTTAACCTACACGTATAGAGGGAGTTACTATAATTTTCACTATGTCACCCTGGGTTACCAGGATACCCGGATCCACGAGGATGTTCTTAGCCAAAGTCCCGTATATTTTCCTGGTTCAAAAACCCAAATTCAGTATTTTTCTGCTTCCTACACCTATCGGCATGATAAAAGAGATAATGTTGCCTATGCGACAGAAGGTCAGCTTCTGAACATCGGAATCTCCCAGTATGGAATTCTGGCTGGCGATGACATACGGCATACTGAAATATCCGTGTTGGCAAACAAATATATGCGACTTGGGAACAAATTTCACATAGTCAGTGGAGTTTCTGCCTCCTCATTTCTTGATAAAAGGCAGCCCTATACGTTGGTGAGGGGAATTGGATACAACCCTGATTTTATCCGGGGATATGAAATCAATGTCGTCGAAGGGCAACGGTTGATTGTTCATAAAAACAGTCTAAGGTACGAGCTGTTAAACCTCGCATTTGACATTTCGGACTATATGCCTATTGAAGAATTTGCCGTGTTTCCATTTAGAGCCTATCTCAGTGCCAACTTTGACCACGGCTATGTCAATGATAGAAACCGCATTCCCGAAAATATGAGGCTTACCAACAAATACCTGTATGGGTATGGACTGGGGTTGGATATTGTTTCTCTCTACGATCTCGTGTTCCGATTTGAATATTCGATTAATAATCAGGGAACTGGGAATTTCTTCATCAATGTTAAATCCCCATTATAAATTTCTTTTTTTGCTTTTTAATTACATTTTTTTGCATTAAATTAACCCTGTCTTTGTTTTTTAGCCCTTTTATTTTTATGAAATGGTTGGGATATATTTCTTTGATGATACTTTTGGCCGGAGGTCACTTGGTAACAGCGCAAAGCGGTGTGGAAGTGCTGCCCCGAGGTGCCAGAAGTATGGGCCTGGCTAATGCGAACGTCACCTTGACCGATGCATGGAGCGTTTTCAACAATATTGGAGGCATCGGCAGCGTGGAGGCGTCTGAATTTTTTGCCGGATATGATCACCGGCTGGGGTTAAACGAACTGACGACCCTGGCTGCAGGAGCGGTTTTCAAGGGTACAACGGGAGCATGGGGAATCGGATTATCCAACTATGGGGGAGTGCTGTTCAATCAACAAACTATTGGCGTAGGATACGGCAATCAATTGGGAATAGCCAGCTTGGGAATTAAAATTAATTATTTCCAAACTAATATCGAAGGATTCGGACGGGGAGCGGCGCCCATTGTGGAGGTGGGCGGAGTTGCCGAACTCACTCCTTGGCTGTTTTTTGGGGCTCATATGTATAATGGGACTAGATCCAAACTAAGTCAAGTCACCGGAGAATATTTGCCCATGATCGTGAGGTCAGGACTTTCTTTCCGGCCTTCGGAGGGGCTTATGATCAATCTCGAAGCCGAAAAGGATGTTTATCTTGCCCCGCAGCTAAAAATAGGCTTGGAATACAGCCTAAAAGAAAGGCTTTACGCCAGGACGGGTATCAATACCCGCCCACAGCAGTTGTTTTTTGGTATTGGGTTTTCACCCAAACGGTACCGTTTTGACTATGCGATGAGCCAAAACCACCAATTGGGTTTTACCCATCACGTATCCTTCAATTATTTGTGGAGTGAGCCGTGAACGGATTCCTTTCCATATCGGTTTTTTTGGCCTTGGTACTTTTTCACCGCGGTCTTTTTGCCCAAGAAGAAATTCGAAGCGAAATCGATATAGAAGCCTTTGTCGAGGAGTTGTTTGCCATACAGGAAGAGGAAATTAACTATGAGGACCTCTACGAAAGCTTACTTCAGATCCACCTCAATAGACTTCCTCTCAACCAGGTTCAAGCAGAGGGACTACAGTCACTATATATACTATCCCCCCTTCAGGTAAACAGCTTCCTCGCCTATAGAGAGGAGATAGGGCCTTTACTTTCCATCTATGAACTGCAAGCTGTACCACACTGGGACCTGGAAACCATCCGCAAGATCGTTCCTTTCGTAACACTCCGAACCAATGGTATACAGGGCAGTGAAAATCTTTGGTCCCGAATGAAAAAGGAGAGGGATGCCTATCTTATAGTTAGACATCGAAAGGTTTTGGAAACCCGTCAGGGATTCACGCCTCCAGATACGCTTAGTGGCGGCAGACTTTCTACCCGCTATGTCGGCGATCCCAACGATATCTACGTTAGGGCTAGAATCCAACATGCAAATGACTTTAGTATTGGAGCCACGTTGAATAAAAGCCATGGAGAAGCATTTACTTGGGATCCCATCACTCAGCGCTACGGGTTTAATTTTGCGTCGTTTCATGCCACCCTGCATCAGAAGGGGAGATGGAAAAATATTGCGCTTGGAGACTACCAACTTCAATTCGGGCAGGGATTGGTGTACGGGGCGGGCTTTTCGGTAGGAAAAGGGGCTGAGGCCATTACTACAGTTCGTCGGAGTACCTTGGGGATTCGTCCCTACAGCTCGGTATTGGAATTTGGCTTCTTCAGAGGAGCAGCCGCCACCTATCAGCTTGGCAATTGGGAAGTGACGGGTCTTTACTCCCGTGCTCCACGGGATGCGCGTATTCACGTTCAATACGACAGCCTGGACCAACCCGAGGAATATTTCTCCTCCTTACTACGCAGCGGTCTTCACCGAACTCCATCAGAAATATCCGCTAAGGCCCAAGGAAGAGAGGAAAATGTTGGGGGAAATATTCACTACCGCAGCCCGGATAAGAATTTCCAATGGGGAGTTAATACCCTTTTTACCACCTATAACCAGGCCTTCATCCCAATTCCAAGGATATATAACACGTTCGAATTTCGGGGAAAATCCAACCAGGTCCACAGTGCCTACTTTTCACATAATTACCAGAATTATTTTTTTTTCGGGGAGACGGCCATATCCAAAAGTGGCGGTCAGGGGACTGTTCTTGGCCTGATGAGCAGCCTGCACCCAAACGTGAACCTTTCCCTACTTTTGAGAAAATTTGACCGGAATTTCCATACCTTCTATGGGAACGCATTTTCGGAAGGCACCCGTCCCATCAACGAGGAAGGAGTCTATATGGGACTATCATTTTCTCCAAACAGAAAATTTTCCTGGAACGGATATTTCGATTATTTCAAGTTTCCCTGGATGAGATTTAGGGTTTATGCGCCGTCCCATGGAAACGAATGGCTTTCAAGATGGAGTTACAAACCTGACAAACGTACTCATTTATTCCTCCAAATCAGGCAGGAAACGAAAAGTAGAAACGTGACCGCTGCATTTCAGGAAGGACCGACCTACAGGCTTGCCCCGGGAAAGCGCAGTAACCTCGTGTTTAGCCTTGATCACCAATTTTCTCCGCAATGGTCGATGAAATCCCGCATACAGGCCAGTTCCTTTGAACTGAGCGGTGCCAAAACTTCAGGATTTGCCCTAGTGCAGGATCTACAGGGTCAATGGGAAAGGGTGAGAATCAGCGGTAGAATAGCCTTATTTGATACGCAGGATTATGAAAACAGGCAGTATGTGTATGAAAAAAATGTGTTGTGGGCCTTTTCCCTACCCACCTACTACGGTCAGGGTTTCCGTTATTATCTATTGGGGCAATGGCGAGTCAGTCCTCAACTGACGATGTGGGCAAGATGGGCCAAAACGACCTATACCGACAGGAATCGTATCGGTACAGGCCTTCAGGAAATATTGGGAAACACCCTTACTGAGACTACCGCTCAGTTGAGGTATCAGTTCAACAGATAGGAAAAAGATTTCCGCCGGACTAGGTTTATGGTAATTTTTCCGCTTGGTTTTTCAAAAGGTCTCTAATTTCTTCCAACAAAACTTCCTGTTTGTTGACGGTTGGAGGGGGAGGAGTATCCGCTGCTGCTTCTTTTCTTTTAAGTCGATTGATTAGCTGGACCATCATAAAGATGGCAAATGCAATAATGGCGAAATCAATGACAACTTGAATAAAAGCACCATATCCAAGTGTGACTGCGGCGATCTCTTCTCCGGTGGCGCTAATTTCGGCATCCTTAAGTACGACGACCAAGTCAGAAAAATCCACTCCGCCTACCAAAAGACCAATTGGGGGCATTATAATGTCAGCCACTAGGGAAGAAACAATCCGGCCAAAGGCACCACCGATAATTACGGCGACGGCAAGATCTACTACATTGCCACGCACAGCAAAATCCCGAAACTCTTTTATCAAACTCATAGTTATATCATGTTAAAATGATTAATGTAGGGAACTGATTTAAGAGCCAAGATACTGTTTCATTTGAATTAATTTATATTTTAGAACAAATTTTTGTTTGTCTGTTTAATCAACCAACATACTAGCTATGAAAAATAGAGTTTCCGAAACTCCTCCAAAGGCCAAAAAAATTAATAAAACTCTTCAAACTCACTCCCACACTCGGGTTGATCCCTTTTTCTGGATGAATGACAGGGAAGACCCGGAAGTGATCGCGTATCTCGATGCGGAAAATAACTATACGAAAGCACAGCTAGCTCATACCGAAAAATTTCAGCAGTTGCTTTTTGACGAGATGAAAGGAAGGATCAAAAAGGATGATTCCAGCGTCCCCTACTTCAAAAGTGGTTATTTTTATTATCACCGATTCATCACCGGCGGGGAATACCCCATTTATTGCAGAAAAACGGACACTTTGGAAGCAGAGGAGGAAATTCTCTTGGATGTCAATGAACTGGGCAAGAATGAGGGATACTTTCATGTCGGTGGATTGGGTGTGTCAGAAGACGGGCAGCTCTTGTGCTACGCGGCGGATAACGTCGGCAGGCGAATTTACCAACTTCATTGGAAAGACTTACAAAGCGGTGAGAATCTTAATGATGCCATTACAGATACTACCGGAAACTTTGTGTGGGCTAATGACAACCGTACCGTTCTCTATTCAAAACAGGATCCGGAAACCTTACGAGCATACAGAATATACAAGCATCAACTTGGCACATCTCAGGAAGACGATGAACTCGTGTATGAGGAGATGGATGAAACCTTCACCTGTCACGTGAAAAAATCCAAGAGTAAGGCCTATATTTTTATTGCTTCTCAAAGTACTGTTTCCTCAGAATTCCGATTTGCACCCGCTGATGACCCCAGCCAGCCCTTTTTACCGGTTCAGGAAAGGAAAAGAGACTTGGAATATGATATCGAACATGTAAGGGAAGAATTTTACATCCTGACTAATGCCCTGGGCGCGGAAAACTTCAAGCTCGTAAAAACAGCAGTGATCCAACCGGGCATGGATCACTGGGAAGATGTCATACCCCACAGGGAAAATGTCTTGCTGGAAGGGTTTGAATTGTTTAATAATCACCTTGTACTGGAAGAACGGTTTAACGGCTTGACGCGGCTTCAGGTAAGATCATGGGATGGTACGCAAAAACATTACATCAAAATGGATGAACCCACCTACACGGTGTGGACGGGATACAATCCGGAGTTTTATACCCAGGTACTGCGCTTTGGCTACAATTCCCTCTGTATCCCGAATACAACCTATGATTACGACATGGTAACCCGGGAAAAAACGATGCTAAAGCAACAGGAGATTGTAGGAGGCTATTTTCCTGGAGAATACCAATCCGAGAGGTGTTGGGCTATCGCGGCGGACGGTACGGAGGTGCCCATTTCGTTAGTATATAAAAAGGAGCTCTTTCAGAAGTCTGGTCAGAACCCCATGTTACTCTATGCCTATGGATCCTATGGACACAGTACGGATCCTACTTTTAGCAGCAGCAGGTTGAGTTTGCTGGACAGGGGTTTTGTTTTTGCGATTGCCCACATCCGGGGAGGACAGGAGATGGGTAGATATTGGTACGAGCACGGGAAAATGATGCGAAAGAAAAACACCTTCTCTGATTTCATTGCCTGTGCGGAATTTTTGATTAGGGAAAAATATACGGCACCCGACATGCTTTTCGCCATGGGCGGAAGTGCCGGAGGTCTGCTCATGGGAACAGTAATCAACTGGAGGCCGGAGCTTTTCAAGGGAGTGGTTGCGGCTGTACCTTTCGTAGACGTGGTTACTACCATGCTGGATGAGACAATACCGCTTACTACCGGTGAATTTGATGAATGGGGCAACCCAAAGGAAAAAAATTATTACGATTACATGCTTTCCTATTCGCCCTATGACAATGTAAAGAAACAAGATTACCCTCACCTGCTAATAACCACAGGGCTACATGACAGTCAGGTTCAGTATTGGGAACCGGCGAAGTGGATTGCGAAACTGCGTGACACGGCGACCGGCGACTCCAAGATCCTTCTCCATACCAACATGGAGGCCGGTCATGGAGGTGCCTCCGGAAGATTTCGCGCCCTTAGGGAATTGGCGATGGAATATGCTTTTATCTTGGATCTTGCCGGAAAAGCATTACCGGAAAATAAATAAAAAATTGGGTGGTTTTGGTTGGAAAAATCACCCAATTTCTATTTTTATGCGGGCGAGTTTCTTATTTTGGTTTAAAATTGAAGTCGATTATTTTTTTTGCTTTATTGGAATTTAAGAGCTAAATTATATGCTGTTAAAACGGATATCTTGAGCAAAATCTTAAAAAAGATGTCTGTTTACATTCATTATGAGGTAGATAGGCAGCTTTTAAGAGCTAAAAATGATTCTCCAAATTCAACCCGTTGGGAGACGAAGCTCCCATAATAACCAATAACAGACCAAAACCTATTTGCATGAAGATAGAAAAAGACCATCATCCGGCGATTTATGATGAAATGTATGACGCCTCCGGCAATGTGAGGCCTCATGCCCAGCTTTTCCATGAGTTTCTTACCAATACCCCCCAGAAGCGCCTCAGTAGGCTGCAATTTTCTGCCGATAAGGCCCAGATGGCCATGGGTATGACCTTCAATGTGTATCACGACAAGCAGGGGGTGGAGAAAATCCTTCATTTGGATATAATCCCCCGGATCATTCCAGGCAGTGAATGGGGAATTCTGGAAAGAGGCCTGAAACAACGTATTCATGCATTAAACCTTTTTTTGCAGGATATATATAATGAAAGAAAAATACTGAAAGACAAAGTGATCCCAGAGGATTTGATTTTGGGAAGTAAAGACTACCTAAAACCCTGCATTGGTATCACCCCTCCAAAAGGAATCTGGTGTCATATTACCGGGACTGACTTGGTTAGAGATCAAACCGGGGCGTACTTTATTCTGGAAGACAATTTGAGATGTCCTTCCGGTGTGTCTTATATGTTGGAAAGTAGGGAAATTATAAAACGGGCCTTTCCAAATCTCTTTAACAGGCTAGGTGTACGGCCTGTTTCGGATTATTCGACCAAATTGCTGAATATGCTGCAGCATCTTTCCGACAAGCAAAAACCTGTCATTGGAGTTCTTACTCCCGGAATTCACAATTCTGCTTATTTTGAACATTCGTATCTCGCCCAGCAAATGGGGGTGGAACTTGTAAGCGGACTGGACCTTGTCGTTAAAGACAAACGTGTTTACATGCAAACTACCCACGGGCTGGAGCAGATAGATGTACTCTACCGCAGAATTGACGATGTATACTTGGATCCCCTGGCGTTCAGGCCGGATTCTATGCTGGGAGTACCAGGGCTTTTTGAAGCGTATAAAGCTGGCAACATAGCCATTGCAAATGCCCCAGGGACTGGGGTGGCCGATGACAAAGCGGTCTATGCCTATGTGCCCCGTATCATCAAGTATTACCTGAATGAAGAACCTATTCTGTCTAACGTGCCGACATATCTTTGCAGGGAAGAGCAGGACAGAAAGTATGTGCTTGAGAATATAGCTGATTTAGTGGTGAAAGAAACCAACGCCGCCGGCGGATATGGAATGCTGATCGGGCCGAAAGCCACCAAAGAGGAGCATGAAAAATTCCGACAATTGATCAAGTCCAACCCTACCAATTATATTGCTCAGCCCACCTTGTCTTTATCTACCGTACCTACCATAATAGACAACAAATCCATTGAAGGTAGACATGTGGACCTAAGGCCGTATATTCTTTATGGCAGTGACATCGAAGTGATCCCAGGCGCCCTTACTCGGGTAGCCTTAAAGAAAGGGTCTCTGGTAGTCAACAGCTCGCAAGGCGGAGGAAGTAAAGACACTTGGGTATTATTCAACGACTAAAACAAACCAACCAACATGTTAAGTAGAGTAGCTAATTCCATATACTGGCTAGGCAGGTACCTGGAGCGTGCCGAAAATTATGCCCGTTTTATCGACGTAAATTTCAACCTGATGCTTGACCTTCCGGGTGATC
The DNA here is from genome assembly GCA_035460985.1 of Lunatimonas sp. Classification (GTDB taxonomy): domain Bacteria; phylum Bacteroidota; class Bacteroidia; order Cytophagales; family Cyclobacteriaceae; genus Lunatibacter. The sequence continues at coordinate 606 of DATHWC010000316.1, read as the reverse complement.
TTCAGGAGCAGTGGGAGCCCCTTATTATGGCAACTGGGGACGATGAATTGTTTAGGGCCAAGCATAATTCATTCACAAAGAAGGAAGTGATCAGATTTTTGGCGTTTGATACGGATAATCCGAACTCTCTGATTTCATCCATCACCTTTGCCCGTGAGAACGCCAGGATTATTCGGGAAAACCTAACTAAGGAGACTTGGGAAAAACTTAATGAAACCTATCATTTCGTAAAAAAGGGAGCTGAAAAAAGAGAATGGGCGAAGGAGGATCCAAGGGCTTTCTTTGAGAGTGTAAAGTGTCAAATCTTGCTTCTTTACGGTCTGGCCGACAATACTGTGGCGCGGACCGAAGGCTGGCACTTTCGGCAGCTGGGACAGTTTCTGGAGCGGGCGGACAAAACAGCCCGAATCTTGGATGTCAAGTATCATATTTTACTTCCATCTACAGACGAAGTAGGAACACCCCTGGACTTTCTGCATTGGATGGCTCTGTTGAAGTCTGTTACGGCTTTCAACACTTACCGAAGGCTCTATGGTAATATTGATCCGCTCGGTGTAGTCGAATTCTTGGTGCTGAACAAATACTTTCCTAGGTCCGTCTTTTACT
>DATHWC010000315.1:0-11044 GCA_035460985.1 Lunatimonas sp. | reverse complement strand
ATCAGGGAGAGGCCACGGGCGTATCCTATGTGAGTAAGGTGGATATGAAGGAATACAAATTGCGGTCAAGGGTAGTAGTTCTTGGTGCTTCTGCCTGTGAATCTGCCCGTATCATGATGAATTCTACTTCCAAAACCCATCCAAACGGCTTGGGGAATTCCACCGGCTATGTAGGAAGATACTTACATGACTCCACAGGTGCCGACCGAATGGGCATTTTACCGGAATTGATGGATAGAGACCGATACAACGAAGACGGCGTGGGTGGCCTGCATGTGTATACCCCATGGTGGCTGAATGAGAAAAATCTCGACTTTGCACGTGGGTATCATATCGAATACTGGGGCGGCATGAGCATGCCTTCTTATGGTTTCGGTGGAGGTATGGATACCATGCGTAAACATATAAAAGACGAATTTGGAAATCCAAGCCCTGCCGGAGGTTATGGTGCGGGTCTTAAGAAGGATATTAGAACCTTTTATGGGTCTACAGTAGGTATGTCCGGAAGGGGAGAAAGTATCCCCCAATACAGCAATTACTGTGAGATCGATGATAATGTCGTAGATAAATTCGGTATTCCCGTGTTGAAGTTCCATTATAAGTGGACCGACCAAGAACTCAAGCAGGCCAAGCACATGCACGACACCTTCGAGGAGGTGCTGACCAGCATGGGAGCAACCATTTTGGGAAACAAGCCGGGTCCTGAGAACCAGTATGGACTGCATAAGCCGGGGCGTATCATCCATGAGGTGGGAACTACTAGGATGGGAGATGATCCAAATACATCTGTTCTTAATCAGTACAGTCAGGCGCATGACTGCAAAAACCTTTTTGTTGTGGATGGAGGACCATTTGTTTCCCAGGCCGACAAAAATCCTACTTGGACAATTTTGGCACTTTCGATGAGAACATCAGAATACATCGTGGACCAGTTAAAGAAGAAAAACATATAAAACCCATGAATAGACGAGAAAATCTAAAACTGTTGTTGGCCGGGTCATTTGGCACCGGGCTAATTTTGTCCGGCTGCGGCAGCGAGACAGAAAAAATTGCCCATCAACCGGCATTTGGTGAATTTGGGAGCTATGGACGTACTCCGGAAGAAATCAAGCACAACGACCTACTGAATTCGACGACCTTCTTTACCGAAGAAGAGCGAAAAAAATTGGATATTTTGGTGGACATCATTATTCCGGCCGACGAAACCTCAGGCAGTGCCACAGATGCAGGAGTACCTGACTTCATCGAGTTTATGATGAAGGATATCCCGGATTATCAGACACCAATGAGGGGTGGATTGCTTTGGCTGGACCATAAGGCCGATGAGTATTATCAGAAAAAATTCGTGGAAATCAGTCAGGAACAGCGGATCCGGATTATTGATGAGATTGCGTATCCCGATAAGGCCACACCTGAGGTTCAGGCTGGTGTGCGGTTTTTCAATATGCTCCGGAACCTAACAGCGACTGGTTTTTTTACCAGTGAAGAAGGATTCAAGGATCTAGGCTATGTCGGTAACCGACCCAATGCCTGGGATGGTGTTCCAGAGGAAGTACTTGCCAAGCATGGATTGGAAAACGACCCCAAGTACAAGGATATTTATTTGGATATTGCGACCCGCGGTGATATTGCCCAATGGGACGATAATGGGAATTTGATAGCTTAGTAAGATAAACAGAAATTTAAATCCAGTCAGGCGGTTTGTTTGGCTGGTTTTTTTTTTGGAGGGGAAGGTTCCCACGCCATATTATTTTAAGTTCTGCTATTGTCATTTCCTTTTATTCATTCTAATTTTTAAGTACTGCATATTGGATTTATACCAAGTTAAGAAAAAGCCATTATTCTTCCATGGGTTTACTCCCCCGAAGGTCTAGCAATCGGCATTCCCGCCGGAACCGGAACTCCAAAATCCGGTGACCCATCTTCTTTCCAAACAAATGGCTGCATGCGGATATCCCGGTCCCAGCCAGGTTGGGTTGTTTTCTTGGAATGATAGATAATCCAATCCTCCGAACCGTCCGGTGACTTGGCAAAGCTGCAATGGCCAACTCCCAGCACCTCTTGTGTACCCATAAACACCGGCCCGGATTTTTTCCAGCTTTCCGGATTCATTGGATCGTCGCCCACTAGTTGCAGTTGCCCCAGACGGTATTCCTTTAGCCAGGATTCCCTTGTAGAGTAGATGAGAAAAGTCTTCCCCTCATTTCGCAAAACTTGGGCTCCTTCATTAAGGTCAAGTGGTCCACCCGTTTCCCAGTCTTCTTCCGGGGAGGATATTTTTACCCGGTTGCTACTGATGGTAGAGGGGTCAGCCATATGCGCTATATACAGGTGTTGCGAAGTTTTGTCGGTGTCCCTGTTTACTTCCCAGCCGGACCAGATGGCAAAGAGATTTCCGTTGTGCTCCATTGGTGTCAAGTCGATGGCCCATTTTACCGATTCCGGATCGGAAATATCATCTCCGGTATACAGCATTCCCATGTCTTCATAGGGGCCATAGGGGTCCTCACCGGACGACTTTAGTACTCCGGACCGCTGATGTATAAAGGGGCCTCCCGACACCTTGCCTGCGGCATAATAGATATACCAGTGGCCATCAAAATAATGAATTTCGGGTGCCCAGATATTGCTGTGGTTCCAGCCCTGTTCGGGAGCTTTCCAGATTTGGATCATTTCTCCCCAGTCTGTCAATTTATCAGACTTTGATATTCCAATTCCCTTTCCGGATACGGCGCAGGTATAATAGAATCCATCTTTTTGATATACCCAGGGATCCGCCCCGTTGCGAATCGGGTTTGTAAAGGAATTGGACTGAGCATCTGCTGACTGCACTTCGAGGCAGAAAGAGGAGACGACAAGCAGAAAAGTGTAAAAGCTGAAATAGCGATTGATAGGTTGAACGGTCGAAAAAAGGTTTTTTGGTTTAAATGGTTTCATTGTCGGCTTTAACGGTCTGGATTGGGAAGCTTACGTCTTTCCTGCTTATTTAATTCAACCAAAAGAAATTGAAAAGAAGGCAGCCAATAAGAAGAAGTAACAAGAAAATCAGGTGAGATTTCCAGAAAAATCCTGGGGGATATAGATTATACATGGGTTTATCGGGTTATTACATTAATAAACCTAAAATACCAACTTCATCGGAATGATCCAAATGGTTTTAACTACGCATTGGAAATTATAGAGCCTTTTGCAGACTAAAAACGGCAAATATAAAGGCCGATTGACATTTTTAAACAAAAAAAGAGGAAAACAAAACTGCTTTCCTCCCTTTGTTAATATTAAACGATTCCTATTGCTTATATACCACAGGATCCGCTATTCCATTCAGGTCATAAACTATTTTCCCGTCTTTGATGGTCATTTGGTTTTCAAAGCGTTTATTCCCCGGTATCTTGTATCCGTTTCTGTCCCAGAATCCAAACTCACCCTCTCGTAGCTGAAGGATGGCGACATCCGCAATGCCTCCTTCTGATAAATTGCCCAACATTTCCCGCTGTATGACTTTTGCAGGCTCCCAGGTAGATGCCTCTATGATTTTGTTTAAATCCGCACCCATAGCCAAGAAGGTTGACATGATATTTAGCATATCTTTCATAGCTGCATTCATACTTCCCTTGTGCAAATCCGTACTAATGGTATTGGGGAAAAATCCTGCTTCCAATGAAGGGATAGCCTGTCTGAAATCAAAACTAGCTCCACCATACCCGACGTCGAATATAATTCCTCTTTCTTGAGCTTCCTTGACAAAGGGCTTAAATTCCCGAGATTCATAATCCACAACGGGCTCTCTGGCACCACCTAACTCAGCAAATACGTGGGTGTAGATATCCCCAGGACGGAGGTGGTCAAAAAACAATTCTCTTAACCTGAGCGGTGCAAATGACATTGATCCACCGAAATCGATGATTACAGGCATTCCTGCAATATTGCCTGCCTCTACGGCCCGATCCACGGGAACCCAATCCCTTTTGCCATAATGGGCTACTTTAAAGCCTACCACATGTTCTTTGTAGTTGATTGCGGCTTGTGCTGTTTTTTGTGCATTCATGTCGGAGGTGTCCTGTTCATAGGCTCCCCCTCTCATTCCCTCACCTACTATATTCATAAAAGCCAACACCCTTGTTTTGGATGGATCTATGATGTTTTCCTTAAAAACATGCATATTTTTCCATCCCGGACCTCCACAATCCACGATGGTGGTCACTCCTACCCGAAATGTATACCCATCCGGATCCACCGCCGTAAGTCCATCACTCAGGTAACTGTTTGGCCGAGTTCCCGCAAAGTTATGCCCATGTATGTCAATAAGCCCCGGAACCACAAGCATTCCTGCGGCTTTTACCACTTGCTTGGTGCCCGAAGTAGGGATATTGGGTCCGATTTTGGAAACCTTTCCCGCAGTTATAGCGACATCCATGATCCCATCCAGGCCATTTTTCGCATCAATTACGTGACCACCTTTGATTACTAAGTCATAATCTTGCGCATGAAGAAGTCCTGTATGTAGCAGAGCTACAAATAACAATATAAGGTTAATTTTTTTCATCATAGTGCTTTTATTTGGGCAATTAGTTAAACTTTTGCGGCATTTAGTTCTTCAAGAATTCTCTTGGCCACAATTTTTTCTTCTCCGGGATTCAACATAAAAACTGTGATGCTGATAGAATTGTCAGTACTACCCATGACTTCAATCGAAGGATTTCCAGCACGTAGTTTTTCCTGAAGTTGTTGACGAGTGATATTAAAATAGCTTTTATCCCATTCAATTTGAAGGTACGGGGTGTGGTTGGCAATGGGCGGCACAGTAACGTCAGTTGTTATATTTCCAGCTTTTTTGGCAGTTTCGGAAATATGAAAGACTTTGTCTTCCCACGATTTCCATTCTTTGGCATGGTCTTTTTTGATATAAATTTCCAAAGCCACATACATACCCAAAATTTCCTCCTTGTTGACTTTCATGCCTCGACCGATTGTTCCACCTCGAGGAGGGGCACTTAATCTTGCGGCCTCGATGAGATCTTTTCTTCCCATAAGAATGCCGGCACTCTGAGGACCCTTCATGGCTTTTCCTCCGGAGACACAGACCAGATCGAAACCCATGTCATTGTATTTCCATAGGTTTTCCACGGGAGGCACATCTGCCGCCATATCTATCATCGTGGGTATATTGTGCTTTTTGCCCAACGCTACCCATTCTTCGTGCTGAATTTGGCCATCAGGGGCCTGATAATTTAAAAACCACATCATAGCCGTCCGACTGTTAATCGCTTTTTCGACGTCGGCGACAGTTTCAACGGGTATAATTGTAACCCCAGTGTTAGTAAGGGCATGTACATAACCCACATTGTGGCTTTTTTGGACGATGACTTCATTTTTCATCCCTTCCAAATTGGGAAGTTGGGAGATCTTTTTTCTGTCCGTTCCTGTAAGTACTCCAGCCAATCCCAGCACCATGGCTGACCAGCATCCCGCAGTCACGGTGGCGGCTTCTGCATGGCAGAGTTCAGCTATTTTGGCACCTACTTTATCCTGTACCTCATCCAGCATGGCGAAGCGTTGACTGGAGGTGACGATAGTATCCATTACTTCCTTGGGCATCAAAGATGCCGTCATTGCGGTGTAAGTCCCAGCGGCGTTGATAAATGTCCTGACGCCTAATTCTTTCAGTACATCCCTTTTTGCTACGGCTTCAGGCAAAGTTTCGGCAAATGATCCACTGAGTGGTATTCCTGAACCAACCAACCCGCCGATTAACGGTAGGGCTGACAGTCTTTTAAGTAATTTTCTTCTTGTAATCATAATACAATTTCGGAGTGATTGAATCGGGGTTAATCCTCGATTTCTACGATCATTTCAATTTCTACGGCGATGCCGTTCGGAAGGGACACCATGCTCACGGCAGATCGGGCATGCTTCCCCTTTTTTTCACCAAAGACCTCTAGCATAAGATCGGTGAAGCCGTTGATAACAGCCGGAGACTGGACAAAATCCGGGGTGCTGTTTACCATTCCCAATACTTTGACCACTCGTTTTACTTTGTTTAGGTCTCCGATTTCGGCTTTAAGGGAGGTCAATAGTTGGATGCCGGTAAGTCGGGCCGCTTCTTGGCCCTGCTCTACGGTCAGGTCTGCTCCCAATTTGCCTACTACATTTGTTCCGTCGGGTCGGGTAGGACCATGGCCTGACAGAAACACTAAATTACCAGTCCGTACCGCTGAGACAATTTTACTTACGCTTGGAGCCGGCGGTTTTATTTCTATGCCCATTTCTTTCAATTTTTTTTCAGGGTTATAAGACTCCTGTGCCATTGTGGAAAAGGAAATTGTGAGGGCGAGCAAAGCGATGAATGAGTGTGTTAGTGATTTCATAGACGTTTGGTATTAAAGTAAAGTTGATTTAATCGAATATTAAATTGCCAAAAAATTGTGGCAAATGAAAATCTGGCCTTGGGTTTTCCACCAAATTCCAGGTAAAATAGTTGGGGTTGCTGGTTCTGCTTCCGGTTTTGTAGAAATTTGCCTTCCATTTCACTCCAGGTGCTGGCGTGGTAACGGGACCAAACTTACGCAACATGTCCAAGGGCACCTTAAACTCAATGGTCCAAACGGTTTCCTCGGTTAGTTCTGGAAATACCTCTCTGGGAAGGGAATGGGCTATTTCTATTTTTTTTATGGCTTCCGGTGCTATGACTTCATAATTCTGCCGTGGTTGCTTGACATAATGCAGTAAAGGAATACCTCCCGCATTTATTTCCAAGTTGAAATACTTTAACGGATTATCGGTGTCGGGAGAAAAGAAGAATTCCACACAGGAGTCGCCGGATACATTTCCGTTTATTTCGAGGACTTTGCTTTGCACAAATTTATCCTGTACTCGGAAGATCCCATAGATATGATCTTTGTCGTACATCAGTTTGGCGTGGGTCACCGGGCTAAAGGCAGGCTTTTCACCCATATAGTAAGTCAGTTCCACAGGCTCCACAGATGCCCATATTGGCTTTTCCCAATCGGCATCTATAGTGATAGTTCCGGAAATTGGTTTGACATGGTAAGTATTGTCTGTTTTTTGTGTCATTGCCGTTTCAGGTTGTTTAATAAATGTGCCTAGGACCAAGGCAGTGGCCAAAAACAAATGTGAGGAAAGCGAATAAGCCATGTAAATTGGGATTTAAGGGATGTTAATTTTCCTGCTCGGTCTCAAGTTGTTCTCTGATCCTCCTGACCTCAGCGGAAGAAACACTATTTGCTTCATTTCCAAAGCTCTTTCGGATATAGGTCAATACCGAAGCCACGTCTTCATCACTGAGGAAGTTATGAGCAGGCATTATTTGATTATAAGCAACTTCATTGACTACGATTGGACCTTCCATGCCATTAAGCACGAGTTCAATCAGCCTTCTCTTATTTCCAGTCACCCAATCCGTACTGGCCAAGGGTGGGAACCGAGTACCGTCACCTTTGCCATCCCGTTGATGGCAGGTACTGCAATATTGGTTGTAAATTTTTGCTCCTGACTCAATCATTCCAACTTCTAAATTATCTTTTTCAGGGTCTGGATTTTTGATATTTGTACGGGTATTTTTCCGTTCTTCCAACTTCGCCAATGCACGCTCGTCGAAATCACTCTTTTTACCTTTATACATCACACGCCAGACTTTTCCCTGCACACTTTCGGTAATATAAAGAGAGCCGTCAGGTCCCATTGACAAGCCCATAGGCCTTGCCGCAGCATCGCCTGTATTTACGATCGTATCTAGCATGGAGAATCCATCCGCAAATACTTCCCAAGGACCTGAGGGTGTTCCGTTTTCGAAAGGCACAAACCCCACAAAGTATCCTCCCTGTGGATAAGGTCCCCGGATGGTCGATCCGTGGAAAGCCACAAACGCTCCATTTTTATAGCGTTCTGGAAATTGGTCTCCCTGGTAAAAGTGCAAGTCATTCGGGGCAAAGTGTCCGGGAAATCCTACAATAGGAAGGGTAATTTTGTCTGGATCTGCCTCAATAGACTTATCTCCTCCGTATTCCGGGTTTAGCAATTTTTTCCCCTGAAGCTGATCATAATAGTAATAGGGCCAACCGGCATCCGTTCCTTCCTCGACTCTGAGAAACTCCTCAGAAGGCAATAAGGCACTTTCCCATGGACTATACATTTCTGGCCAAGTCCGGCTAAAATTATCCCTGCCATGTTGCACCACATATAGGGTATTTTCCGTTTCATTCCATTCCATCGCTACTACACTTCGAATACCGGTGGCGTATCGATAGCCATCCTCAGCTTGAGTTTGGTTCAATTTGTTGGCATCAAAGCGCCAAATTCCCCCATGCCACTCCAACTGTGGGCAGGGGTCCATTCCAGGAGCTCCAGGTCTCCGGTTAAATTCTTGGCAGACATCGCCCGGTGATCCGAATGCTACATAAATATGTCCCTCCCCATCAAAAGCCAACGGTTTGGCAATATGTTCATACCCATAGGTGGCGTTTTTATAATCATCCTTTACAATCAGTTCGGCATCTCCTTCTGGTATCAGTTTATCCATGTTCATTTTCATACGGTACACCTCACCTGCCGTGCTGAAGTATAGATATCCGTTGTAGATTCGCATTCCCGTACCGTAATTACCTGTATCGGGATAATCCCCAAAGTACACGACGCTATCGGCTTTGCCATCGCTGTTTGTGTCTCTAAGGGCTACCAGGCCCTGTCCTGCTTCATTGGGGACTCGGAGTTTCATGTAAATATCTCCTTTTTCATCTACGGTTAGGTGGCGGGCTCTTCCGACGCTATCGATTACGACAACTGCTTCAAATCCGTCGGGCAAAAAAAGCCCTCCGTTGTCAGGATCTCCATCTGGAAGGGAAGGGGATGTGTTACAAGATGCGGTCAAAAATCCGACTGCGAATAGGAATGTACTTATACGGATAAGTATCTTTAATTTTTGAACGAATTGACTGGTCATTAATGTGCCAAAGTGGTGGAAAGGAATTTAATTTGGGGTGTGCCAAAGGACAAGATAAGCATGTTTTTTACTGGTTAAAGATAACAAACTTTCAATTAACTCCTTAAATTTTGTGATTAGTTCCCTAAAAAAATGTTGAATGGATACAGTTGTACTTTTGAGGTTTGAAATACTAAATATGATTAGTTAAAAAAATAGACTAGGCGAAACAAGGGAATGGGCTAAGCAACATGAGACTTTGTCTGTAAGTATTCCTTAATATCCTTTAGGTAATGCATGACATGTATGTTGGGAGGAAGTTTTAGATTTTTCCCGATGACTTGGTACCCGGAGATTAAAACCATGCTGGCCGGAAATCTGGCTCCCAGGGAATTGATATAATCTTGAAGATCTTCTGACGGGGGTGAGGTGGTAATTACTGTCAACAGATATTCCGGCTTATGGACATGATAGACGGCATTTAAGTCTTCATCCGGGGTGTTTTGACCTAAGTAAATGACCTGATACCCGTGGGATTTAAGGATATAGGAGGAAAACAACAAGGAGATTTCATGCAATTCGCCTTGGGGAAGATATAGAAGAAACTTTTTCCCGTTATTTGGGCTTATCTGCCCGTCGATGGCGACAATGAGTTTTTGACGGATAAGGTTGCTGATAAAATGTTCTTGCCCGGGGTGTATGGAACCCGTCTGCCATAAAATTCCAATTTTTGAAAGAAAGGGATAGATGATGTTGATCATCGTCATTTCAAATCCTATTTTTAAAATATTGGTAGAAATGATTTTGTCAAAACGCGCTTCGTCCAACTCCACCATAGCTATTGTAAGTGCGTGAATTTGATCATCATAGGTAAAGGAACGCTCAGTTAAGGCGATCACCTCCTGACTTACTTCCTCGCAGGTCATTTTAGCTATTTTGCTGATTTTAAATCCATTTTCATTCAGCAAGGCGACATTTAAAATAAGCCTCAGGTCGGCGTCATCATAATACCGAATGTTGGTGTCGGTACGCTTAGGTGAAAGTAAATTATACCGCTGTTCCCATATTCTGAGGGTGTGGGCTTTAATGCCGGACAGCTGTTCTAAATCTTTTATAGAATAATTTCTCACCGTTGTCTTTTAGAGTTAAAATATTTTTTTGGCACTACAAATAAACCAAAAGAGACACTTCCGTCCCGTTTGTTAGTAGCGTGGTGTGCTTGATGTGCTTTGAATATCCCAGCCAAATAGCCGTTTTTAGGCTTTTTGAAGTATTTAATACGACGATGTATGAGCATATCGTGGAGAAAGAAGTAACTTAATCCATATGCACTTATTCCTATGCCCATCCAGAATCGATAATCCAGCGAACCAACACCGAGGAAAATCAAAATCACAGCAATGGACCCGAAGAATATAGAGAACAAGTCATTTAACTCAAATGGTCCATCTGTATGCTGATGGTGGGTTTTGTGAATGCTCCAAAGTGGTCCATGCATAATAAATTTATGGATGAACCATCCGGAGATCTCCATGATCCCAAATCCCAAAATTGAAAACAAAATTGCACCCATAATCATAAGGCTAACTTTTTGCGTCTGAATTTGTTTATTGTTTATAATATTACTGACAATATTGCGAAAAAGAGGATTAAGTTCAAAAGTAAAAAAGCCGATAACCTGTTTTCCTTTTTGAAAATAAAATGTCTGTAGGCGACTTGCAGCACGAAAGCAATGAAGAACCAGCCCAAATAATTTTCAAGGGGAATGGCTTCTGATGTCCATGTCCAAAAACCTAGCGAAACAGCTACGGGCTCAATAACAAAATCAATTCCGACCATCAACAAAGCTCCCGAGCTGGCGGCAATCCAATGATTTTGGATTTTTCCGTGGAGCCATTCCCCCGTAAGATATACTAATAAAAACCAGTTAAGGCCAATTATCAGGGGTACTCCCCAAATTTTGGTGCCTAATACCGTTCCGTAATAATAATCCCCGAAAATCAAACCTGTTTGGACGCCGATGATTTCAGAGACCATACCGGTAATAAAGGCAAGTGCGGAAAATCCTAAAAATGATAAATTCCATCCACGATGGAAATACATTAA
>DATHWC010000314.1:0-10849 GCA_035460985.1 Lunatimonas sp. | reverse complement strand
ATTTCAATTTCAGATATTAGAGCAAAATACGGCTTTGTTGGACATAGACAGGTTTTATGCTTATCCGAACGAACCTGACTTCAAAGAATTCCTGAAAGCAAGCTTCGGGCAAATCCAGAAAAACAAGGTCAGTAATCTCGTGATAGACCTCAGGGGAAATGAGGGCGGAAATGAAAATTGGGGTATTGAACTGTACAAATACCTCGCTAAAACTTCTTTTTCCTATTACGACCGGATATCGGTCAAGAAGAAGGAAAAATTGGAATTTGAAGCAAAAACTACCTTCATATTTAAACTGGCTTCCCTATTCAATAAAAATGGAAAACATGGTCGTGAATTCACCATCCAAAAAGGCTTAAAAACACAAAAACCTTACAAATATGCCTTCCAGGGAAATGTTTACTTATTATTGGATGGACAGAGTTTCTCTGTGACCTCGGAATTTGCATCCCGGTACAAGTCTGATAAAAGAGGGGTAATTATTGGTACCGAAACTGCAGGAGGTTACGCTATGAATACCAGCGGATTTTTCAGCGTCGTGAATTTACCAAATTCCAACGTTGATCTGGGAATCCCTTTGCTAGGATTCCATATGGCAAATTTATCCGAAACCAATCCAACGGATAGGGGGATACTTCCAGATTTTCAAATTGAAACCCATGTGGCAGATTTACTTTCCGGTTTAGATCCGGAAATGGATTTTACCTTCAATCTGATCAAAACATCAAAAGGCAACAGTTCCACTTTTAAACCATAAATTTCAAAAATCATGAAAATAACGTTAATGCTCTGCACAGTGATGCTGTGTCTAGGAACCTTATTGGCCTATGGGCAACAAGATAATTCGGTAAACCATAGCGCTGAGGGCAGCTTTGGTTTCGTACGAGGTACAAACAAGCTCCATGATCTTCAGGCGTCTCCCTTGCAGTATTTTACCAATTACAATGGAATCAAAGGGGATTATCGAAGATTAACCCCAAAAAATCACTGGTATATTGGGATAGAAGCTGGATTGGGTGAAATGATTGCCCCAAGTTTGGGTAAACGGGAATTTAGGTTTGAGGAAGGTGGTGATTCCTTTTACCTGGTCCCCACCCTTTACAGGGGTTCGGTTTCAGCCCAATACCTAAGGTTGATAGAGGATAACGATAGGCAGAAGAGTTTCTTGGGTGCAAGGTTAAAAAATTCCTTTTCTTATGCAGATGGACTGGCAATGAATATTTGGGCCATGAATTTGACCGATGTTTCTGTAGCGTATGAATATTCCAGGCAATTTGGGAATAAGCACCTATTTGAAGCAAATGTTTCCCTGCCCGTTTTGGCTTATGCAACCAGGATGCCATATAGCAACGTAGTCTCTCAGCCTGATAAATCCCAGTCAGGAGCATTCCTGGAAGGCGGACAGTGGACATGGTTAGGACAGTATTTTTATCCCGATATTGAATATGCCTATCAATTCTCTTTATCCAAAAAGAATGCGATCCGGGTAACATACCGGTACAGATGGTTGAATTATAGCCAACCCATACGAATCCAAATGAGTGACCATCAGTTGGGGTTGGCTTATGTCTACAAGTTTAAGTCTTCTAATTAATTACAGTATACACTTTTAAATCTTCATACCATGAAACCGAGCATGACGCGGGCGAAACACAGAACAGACGGGTGATTAAGATTGCGAGATTCCATAGCCTGCCCAGACTAATCGGGGTGACAACTTAAAACCAATTATAAACAAATGAAAAATTCAAAAATTAGTAATTCAAGATATTTCAAAGCGGTCCTACTAATGGGGATGATAGGAATGTTACTTTCATGTAATGACCTGATGTTAGGCGAAGAACCTGGGAATACCCCAACGAGAAATTTCCAGGTTATGTGGAATGAATTTGATCGCATGTATGCCTTGTTTGAGGTGAAAAATATAGATTGGGATGAGGTATATGCTGAATATGAACCCCGGGTAAATGATAACATAAGTTCAAATGAACTGTTTGATTTGCTTTCAGAAATGCTGGGAGTTTTGAATGACGGACATGTTTGGATGGTCAAACCAGAACCGGGCTTCAGAAGGTATGACAGTGGCCCGGTCTATCCGGAGGGAGATTTTAATCTGGCTTTGGTCCGGTCGAAATTAGTGGAGGAAATGCTAATCGGGAATGCATCTGCTCCAGATATCATCTATGGTAAACTTGAGGGTAATTTGGGGTATATCTATTTGGAAAACCTGGGCCAAATGCCCGGATTTTATCAGGAAGCCATGGATGTGATTATGCCTTATATGAAGGGTACACTTGGGCTGGTCATAGATGCCAGGGGAATTGAAGGAGGGGATGACAGATCTTCCCAGGCCCTTGCGGGGTATTTCGCCAAAAAGTCCCTCACCTATATGGTGACCAAGTTCAGAAATGGTCCGGGCCGCCAGGATTTTACTTCTCCCATCATTTGGAATACAACTCCTTCTTCTCGTGATCACTACGACAAGGATGTGGCAGTTCTCACCAACAGGCATACGGGAAGTGCTGGAGAAACATTTGTCTTGGCCATGAAAACCATGGATCATGTCAAGGTTATCGGAGATTATACCTTTGGGGCTTTTTCTGACAATCCTAAAAGAGAATTACCGAATGGCTGGATTTATTCTATCAGTACAGGAGATTTCAGAGATGCATCAGGAGTCAGTTTTGAAGGTACCGGCATTCCTCCCCAACAGGTGGTATTAAATACTAGGGAGGAAATTGAAGCGGGGTTGGATAGGGTCTTGGAAGCCGCTATTTTAGAACTGAAAGGCATCTAATTCACCATTCTGATAATTAAAGAAACAGGATATATTGGTTTTCCTGTTTCTTTTTTTTCGACATCATTGCCAATTATTATTTTCCCGGACAACCAATTGAGGAATTTATCCATCATATAATATTAAAGCTTACAATATGAACCCATTCACGATAAAACTGCTTCAGAATGATGACCATTCATAACACCGACACCCTTTGGTTTGAAATCGCCCTGGTGAGTTTTGTATTTGCCTTGGGCAATATACTGTTGGGGCATTTTGAGGAGAAAACACCTAAATCCAGGCGGGTAACAAAATTCATCTCCAGCCTATGTGTCGTTTGCCTGTTATCTTATTTTTTTGGGAGAAATACTGCATTGGTATGCTTAGCTATAGCATTTATCCCGGTTTTCATTATTCACCTTTGGTGGCTCCCAAAAAAAGGCATCAATGGATGGACAGCCGAACCAAGAGAAAAATATTATAAACTAAGAGGCTGGAAAGATGGTAACATCACCAGATAGCCTTCATCAACAAAGCAGAATACCCTTCAAATATTTGACCCCGGCTGAACCTTGGCAACCTTCTTAAAGCGGCATATTCCCATGCTTTTTCCTAGGGAGTGTGTCTACTTTGTTCTCCAGCATCCGAAAGGCACGCAAAAGGCGGGAACGGGTCTCACTGGGCTGGATGACTTCATCGATAAAACCCCGTTCAGCAGCTTTGTAGGGATTGGCAAATTTTTCGGTGAATTCGTCCATTTTTTCCCTTAACTTATCCTGCGGATCTTCAGCAAGAGCAATTTCCCGTTTAAAGATGATCTCGGCAGCACCCTTTGCTCCCATTACAGCAATTTCAGCAGTAGGCCAGGCAAAATTAAGGTCAGCGCCTATGTGCTTGGAATTCATCACATCATAAGCTCCACCGTAGGCCTTTCGCGTGATCACCGTAATCCGAGGCACGGTGGCCTCAGAAAAAGCATATAGCAACTTGGCACCGTTGGTTATGATTCCGTTCCACTCCTGATCCGTACCCGGCAAGAAACCCGGGACATCCACTAGTACAAGCAATGGAATATTGAAGCTGTCGCAAAACCGGACAAAGCGGGCTGCTTTGACAGAAGAATGGATATCCAACACCCCTGCCATAACAGCAGGCTGATTGCCCACTACTCCAATGGTTTTTCCTCCCAACCTTGCAAAACCTATCACAATATTTTCAGCGAACTCCCGGTGTACTTCAAAAAAACTTCCCTCATCGGCAATGCCCTCAATGACCTCCCGCATGTCGTAGGGCTGATTGGGATTTTCAGGAACAAGGTCATCCAACTCCTCCCGTTCTTCGGTGGCTGCCGGGGAGTAAGGTACCGACGGAGCTTCTTCTTCACAATTTTGGGGGATATAACTAAGTAATTTTTTCAGATGATCTATGCAGTCAATCTCATTGGCACAGGAGAAATGAGTCACACCACTTTTTGTACTGTGGGCAGAGGCCCCACCTAGGTCCTCCGCACTGACGTTTTCCTGGGTGACTGTTTTCACCACATTGGGTCCGGTCACAAACATGTAGGAAGTATGCTCCACCATCAACACAAAGTCCGTGATGGCTGGAGAATAAACGGCTCCACCCGCACAGGGGCCCATGATAGCAGATAACTGTGGAATGACACCCGAAGCACGTGTATTTCGGTAAAAAATGTCCGCATATCCGCCTAAGGAACTGACTCCCTCTTGAATTCGAGCCCCTCCTGAATCGTTGAGACCGATAACAGGGGCTCCGTTTTTCATGGCCATGTCCATGATTTTACAGATTTTTTCCGCGTGGGTTTCAGAAAGTGACCCTCCAAACACGGTGAAATCTTGAGAAAACACATATACCAATCGCCCATTGATTGTCCCAAATCCGGTAATAACTCCATCTCCCAGGTATCTCTCTTTACCTATTCCAAAGTCGGTACCACGATGAACTACAAATTTGTCCAGTTCTTGAAAAGACGCCGGATCCAATAAAAAGCCTACCCGCTCCCGGGCAGTTAGTTTGCCTTTGGCATGTTGGGCTTCAACCCTCTTCTGACCTCCACCCAGCAAAGCTTCTTTATTCTTTTCCTCTAAAATGGCAGTTTTTGAACTATGGGCTGAAGTAAGGCTCTTTTTCATATTTTATGCGTTGACCAAATATAAGTAGCTCCTTGCTAGCAGAAAAATCATTCCCTATATATATGCCCTTTTTTGAATTCCCAACAACGAGAAGATTTAGATTTTCAACTAAATGACATCCATAAATACTTAAACCTTTCGGTGAAATATTATATGAGAATTCGAATAAATTATATTCCAAAAAGATTAATACCAATGAGATTAAACGTAACCTGCATTTTATTGCCTAGTAAAGCGGAAAATCATCCGGCAGATATAAATAAACTTTCTATATTCGCAGCATTAAAAATCCAGCTGGTAAAATGAAAAAAAAGGCAGCAGTAATTGACATGGGCACCAATACCTTTCATTTGATATTGGTGGAATTTTGCGGGAATTCCTTCGAAACCATTTATAAAGAAAAGATCCCTGTGAAAATAGGCGAAGGTGGTATATCCCAGCGCACCATCCTGCCTGATGCCCAAAAACGAGCTTTTCATACTCTCGGTCATTTTTCTAACTTGATCCAGGGTGAAAATATACAGCAGGTTTCAGCTTTTGCCACCAGTGCGGTCCGGAATGCGACAAATGGACTGGAGTTCGTCGCCGCCGTCCAACAACGGTTCGGCTTCGCTGTTCAAATCATAGAAGGCGATCGGGAAGCCGAACTTATATATAAGGGCATCAAGCTAAGCGGGAGTTTGAACGAAGAATGTTCACTGATGGTGGATATTGGTGGCGGATCGGTGGAATTCATCATTGGCAACCAAAAAGAAATCCTTTGGAAACAAAGTTTCGAAATAGGTGGACAGCGCATGTTGGACCTCTTTCATTACCACGATCCCATCTTGCCAGATGAGGTCGACAAACTCAATGAATATCTTGGAGTCAAACTTTCCCAGTTGCTTACCGCGATTTCACGCTATAATCCATCCCGTTTTGTAGGAGCATCCGGCACCTTTGACACCCTGACTGATATTTATCTCGCAAGAGAAAATGAAGCGAAACACAAAAAACACCAAGTATATTCCATCCCAGTTTCTGATTTTCACACCATTGCCCAGCAACTTCTGGCCTTAAATAAAGCTGAAAGGCTTCAGATTAAAGGTATGATTCCAATGCGTGTGGATATGATTGTAGTGGCTTCATGTTTAATTACTTATATTCTCCGCTATATAAAACCAGTAAGTCTGCATTGTTCCACCTATTCCTTGAAAGAAGGAGCCATAGCTGAATTAATGCAGAAATCTATCTCAAACAATTTCCCGGCTTTAGCCCAACATTTGGGCTGATCATCTAATTTTAACCAAACGGTCATTTTCTCCGTTGCCTATACGAATTTACTTTCCTCTCTTCCGCATACCATGAATACCTTTTCATTACAACACCTGGAATCCTTCACCAAAAACATATTAGTAAAAATCGGTTGCCCTGAAAGTGATGCCATCACTGCCACAAAAGTTCTTTTGTCGGCAGATTTACGCGGAGTAGATTCCCATGGAGTGGCAAGGCTATCCGGATATGTCAGACTCTGGGAGGTAAATCGGATCAATGCGACACCAAAGGTCCGGGTAGTGCACGAAACACCAAGTACCGCGGTAGTAGACGGAGATGGGGGTTTGGGATTGGTGGTCGCTCCTTTTGCCATGCAAGTAGCGATAGAGAAAGCTAAAGTCGCCGGTACGGGATGGGTGTCCGTACGCAATTCCAACCACTATGGTATCGCGGGTATACACGCCATGCAGGCCTTGGCCCATGACATGATTGGAATTTCGCTGACCAACGCAAGTCCTCTTGTAAGTCCAACCTTTTCAACGGAAAGGCTGTTGGGTACCAACCCCATCTCTGTGGCTATCCCTGCCAACGAGCAACCTCCTTTTGTATTGGACATGGCAACCACTACTGCTGCAAATGGAAAATTGGAGATCCTACAACGAAAACAGCAGGAGGCACCATTTGGATGGATACAGGATAAAGACGGAAAACCCACCAGCAGTCCCAATGGGGTAAGAGACGGGGGTGCCTTGCTGCCCTTGGGCGGAGACCGGGAACACGGATCTCACAAGGGATATGGTTTGGGAGCTGTGGTGGATATTTTCTCAGCAGTACTTTCCGGCGCCAATTACGGACCCTGGGTTCCGCCCTTTGTAGCTTTTTTAGAACCTCATCCCCATCCTGTAGGTGAAGGCCTGGGTCATTTCTTTGGTGCCATGCGCGTGGATGCCTTTCGACCTGCTGATGAATTTAAAGCAAATATGGACACGTGGATTTCCCGCTTCAGAGAAGCGACTCCCGTTGACGGTCAGGAAAAGGTTTTGATTCCAGGCGATCCAGAGCGGGAACTTGAGGCCGAACGCAGAGAAAAAGGCATCCCTCTACTCCCCTCTGTAGAGGCTGACTTGAAAGCTTTAGGTGAAAGATTTGGAGTGAACTGGTAAGAGAGCGTTAATCCAACCTATTTTTAAAAAGCGTATCCCAAGCTAACCCCTCCAAAAAGCAGCCAAAAACCGTTATGGTTGAAAAAAGGGGAAATATTGGCCCGGAATAGAAATCCGCCGTCTTCGGGGATTCTACGGTATCCAAAATTCAGGGTACCCATCAAAGCCGGTGTATCACTAGATTCCAAGAAGAAGTCGAAGTTCTTATTCACATAGTCGATACCTCCGGACGAATTCCGATCCCTAAAATAAATTAGCGTACCTCCACCACCTAATTCAAAAAGATGTCGACTTTTTCCAAATAGCTTATTGAACTGAACAGGTACCGTAAGTAATCTTTCAAAATTATTGGAATTCCCTGTTGCATAGCCTCCTGCACCAACTCTCATGCCCCATGAATTGATGTCATTCTTATCAAACCGAAATTCATAATTGACAGAATACGCTAACCCTGCTCCATAGAGTTCTGCATAGACTGACTGGGCTGCTGAGTTTTGGGCAAACAAACCGCCCTGAAAAAAGAGATAAGCAATCACACAAAAACCAAACTTTCTCATCTGTCTGTCAAAAGGCATAACCGATGCCTGCCCCGGCAAACAAAGGCCAAAAACCATTACTGTTGTAGAGTGGCGTTAAGTTGATTTTCCATGATATACCACCGTCTACAGGGATCCGTCGGTATCCGATATTCATTGTTCCCATGGCGTTTGGCGAACCGTTTATGGGAAGTACAATTTCTGTCCTCTGTGGATAAGCGGTACTAAAGCACCCGTTATCGTTACAGGTCCATTCATAATAATTCGACTTGAATGCCATAAAAGTTACGCCTGCCCCTATTTCAAAGTAATGCGGACCCTTCCCGAATAATTTGTTTATCTCTAAGGGTACTGAGAAAAAACCAGAGTCGTTGATCCAATACCCCCCGGCTCCCACCTTCATCCCCCAGGAATCCATCTGACTTTTATCAAATCGAAAATCGTAATTGAACGTGTAAATCAGACCTGCACCGCCCACTTCGAAATAGGCGGCTTGATAGGATACGTTTGACGTATCTTGCGCATATGCGTGAAACAATGGAATGCATACAAGGACAAAAACAAAAATATTTTTCATAGCCAAGTTTTAAAAGGAGTAACCAAAACTAACAGCTCCGAATAGCGGCCAAAAGCCAGTGTGATTAAATATAGGGGTTATATTCGCACGAAAAGTAAACCCACCATCCTCTGGGATTTTTCGGTATCCCATATTCAGGGTACCCATAAAGGCGGGCGTATTTCCAGAATCAAGAATAAAGTTGAAATTTTTGTAAACATAGTCATTATTCCCCCACGAGTTTCTGTCCCGATAGTAAATGAATGTCGCACCACCTCCAAATTCAAAAAAGTGACGGCTCTTGCCCAATAGCCTATTGACCTGAACTGGTACGGTAAGTAACCCTTCAGAATAATTTCCGTCATTTCTTGACCACCCTCCCGCACCAACCCGCATACCCCAGGAATTGATATCGCCTTTGTCAAACCGAAAGTCGTAATTAAACGAATATGCCAGACCTGCTCCTCCCAATTCGGCATAAATGGATTGGCTTGGCACCTCCTGCGCAAAAGAAAATCTCTGAAAACAGATCAACAATGCCCCAAATAAAACTACTCTTAACATTTTTTTTCGTCTCTAAATAAAGTCCAAAATTAAGCAACTAATCTATAACAATACACGTCCGGTTCGACCAATAAATTGACTCGACTGGTTAACTAAATATTAGACGGCAAAAAATGTTGCTTTGTTGAGAGTATTGATCGCTTTTTTTTTTAAAAATGATTTGAATATTGTTGAACACCAGTTTAATTTAAACTTCTTCCCTCTCCCGTCCACCATTTCCCATCTTCCGACTTCCCTCTTCCGTCCCCCCTAAATATGAAACTGCTCCCTGATATTCTCCGTTACCACTTTTCCATCAAAGAGATTGATGATACGGTGGGCATAATTGGCGTCATGCGGGGAGTGGGTTACCATAACGATAGTAGTACCCTCATTGTTAAGTTCCTCCAACAGCCTCATCACTTCCTCTCCGTTTGCTGAATCCAGGTTACCTGTGGGTTCATCGGCAAGTATCACCGCAGGCTTTGCTACAATCGCCCGTGCAATGGCGACACGCTGCTGCTGTCCTCCTGATAGCTGCTGTGGGAAGTGGTCTTTTCGATGCATTATGTTCATACGGGATAGTACTTCCTCCACTCTTCGTTTGCGGGCATCAGCAGGAGTCTTCAAATAGAGTAGCGGCAATTCAACATTTTCATAGCAGGTCAACTCGTCAATAAGATTAAAACTTTGGAACACAAAGCCTATGTTTCCTTTTCTGAGCTGAGAACGCTGTCTCTCCGAATACCCGGCCACATCCTGGTCAATAAAATGGTACGCCCCGGCATCCGGATTATCCAGCAATCCGATAATGTTTAGCAATGTTGACTTTCCACATCCCGACGGACCCATGATGGCTACAAATTCCCCCTTTTGGATTTCAATATTAATATTGTCCAGCGCGGTGGTCTCCACTTCTTCGGTGGTGTAAAGTTTTTTTAAATTTTCGGTTTTGATGATGTGCATGGTGGGTAGTTAGTTTATGTAATTATTTGGTTATGATTGTGGTTGGAAGACCGGAGACGGGAGATGGGAGACCGGAGACCGAGGTTCGAAGACTGGAGACGGAAGACCGGGGACCGAGCATATGTGCCTGACGGCAGTCAGGGAAAACGTCTGCCCGACGGTAGTCAAGAGAGAATGGAGTGGACATTATTTAATGCTTTTTTTAAATGCGATCATCATATTCATAAGGTTGAAGGCTTCTTCGTATCTTGATTGAAATTCTTCTTCATCTATATAATTTCTCCTTTTTGCTTTATGCAAGCAGGTAATCACTTCTGCCAATGACCTAATCCAAATTAGACTGGCCGATAGAGCCTTCCGCGATATTTAGCGCAACTGAATCTGCGGCCCTTCTCAATTGGCTTGATAACCCAAACATTTCGTAATTCGGAAACTTCAAAACCATCTGGTGTATCTCCTCCCCAAAATCCATCGCCTTTTGCCAGATTATTAGCTTTTCAAATTTAAACGTCATGTTCTTAAAAGGCTAAATCAAAATTTAAATGTCCTGTTCAATTTAACCGTTCTATTTGAAAGATTGGAAAATTCCATCCTCCCTGACTGCCGTCCAGGCAGGCGTCTTCTTTCTTCTTTCTTCAGTCTGTCTCCCATCTTCCCTCTCCGGTCCTCTGTCTCCCGTCTTTTTCCGTCTCCCGTCTCTCAGCTCTCTTCGTCTCCCGTCTTCCGTCTCCCGTCTTCCATCTCCCGTCTAATTCAAATTCAACACCTCATTCTTGCCAAAATTCTCATACCCACTTACAATTACCTTTTCATCGGGAGAAAGTCCCTCAAGCACTTCGTAGAATTCAGGATTTTTTCGACCAAGGCGGATATTTCTCTTTTCTGCTTTGCCTGTTGCC
>DATHWC010000313.1:0-40843 GCA_035460985.1 Lunatimonas sp. | reverse complement strand
CTCCCTGCACCATCTGACCTGCCAAGTACATGTCATAATCAGGTATAAAAATCACCTGAGACCTAATGTCATGCCTTCTGCTAAACAATACCCATTCCTTAATCATTGCATGGCCTTCGGGATCCCCGGGATGGGCTTTTCCCGCTATTACAATTTGTACGGGTTTTAAGGGGTTCTTTAATATCCGAAGTAGCCGTTCCTGGTTGTAGAGTAACAAAGTTGGCCTTTTATAGGAAGCAAAACGTCGGGCAAATCCCAAGGTCAGGGTATGTGGATCAAAAAGGTGGTTTGCATAAGCTACTTCCTCAGCTGAAGTGCCTGTAGCAGCTAATGTTACGGGTAATCGCTTTCTGATAAATTCAACAAAAACCTTTCGGGACGCGGTCCGCATCTCCCATAGCTGCTCATCGGAAACACACTGTATATGCTCATCCAACATTTCTGTCGTACCCATCCAGCGGGATTTTCCACAAGCTTGAGTCCACAGTTCATCTGCGGCTTCAGAATCCCAGCTTCGCATGTGAACTCCGTTAGTCACATGTCTCACGGGTACTGCTTCATTTGGCCATCGGGGGAAAAGCGTCTGAAATAACTCACGACTCACTTGGCCATGCAATTTACTTACTCCGTTTACCGCCCCAGATCCGTTAATTGCGAGGTAAGCCATGTTAAAAGGTTCCGCTGAATCCTGCGGATTTAACCTTCCGAGAGCGAGAAGTTCGTGTAAAGAAATTCCCAGTTCCCGTTCTGCATAAGCACCTAAATAATGCTCGATCAGGTGGGGGGAAAATCGGTCGAATCCCGCGGGTACCCCAGTGTGGGTGGTGAAAAGGTTGCCAGCCCTGCTAACAGCCAAGGCCGCGTCAAAGGTCAGGCCAGTTTGCCGCATTACATTCCGCGCACGTGCCAACAGGACGAAAGCCGAATGACCTTCGTTAAGATGACAAACTTCAGGTTCTATATTCAATTCCTTTAATAACCGCCATCCTCCTATTCCCAGAACTATTTCCTGCTGAAGACGAAGTTCATTGCCCCCCCCGTATAATTCACTGGTTATCCCCCTGTGAGCTGGATAATTAGCCACATCATTGCTGTCCAAAAGAAAAAGCCTGACCTGACCAACCTGAACCTCCCAGGTTCGTAACCAAACTGTGTGCCCTGGGAATTCTACTTTCAGGCGCAACCATTCTCCATTTGGTTTTCGAAGTGGTAGAATAGGAAGTTGTCCCGGATCATTATGAATGTAAACTTCCCGCTGTTCCCCTTCCCGGTCTATGATTTGACGAAAATATCCCCGCTGATACAACAATCCTATACCAACTACCGGAATACCGAGGTCATTGGCCGCTTTTAGCTGATCCCCGGCGACATTACCCAAGCCGCCGGAATAAATCGGAAGTGCTTCACTTAACATAAATTCCATACTAAAATACGCCACGTTTTGCAATGGGCTATCCGCATGGTTTTGTTGAAACCAGAAATTCTCTGGAGCCTGCTGCTTCTTGGATTTTAATTCATCAATCTTATCCAGGGTTGCCTGATTCGCTAGAAATAGCTTAAGAGTATTAAATGAAACGGTTTTCAAAACGACCCATGGATTATGTGTTTCCTCCCAAAGGCGCCCGTCCAGTTTTTCCCAAATTTCATCGGCTGAATGATCCCAGTACCAGCTTAAATCCAGAGCCAGTTCAATCAAAAAATTCAAACCGGCCAGGTTCGTTCCTGAAAACCGCGTTAACAAGGTTTCTATTTCTATTTTTTTATTCATTATTTCAACTTTTAAAGTATTAAATACCCTTGATCAATTACAGCCTTTTGGGAAGCTTAATTTTGATCCAAATTAATGAATTTGCAACAAAAAATAATTAAATATTTAAATGAATAAATAATTAGGTATACCATTGAGAAAGCTCCTTATACACCCTGTGAACAGGCAACCCCATAACCGTATAAAATGAACCCTCGATTTTTTCTATGGCCACATATCCAATCCACTCCTGAATGCCGTAACCGCCCGCCTTGTCAAAAGGATGGTAGGTTTCTACATAATAAGAGATCTCGGAAGGAGATAAGGTATTGAAATGAACCCATGCGGCATCTTCAATAAGTACTTGTTTCTGCTGATCCATCATATATACCGCAGTAATTACCTGATGTTTCTTTCCGGACAAAAGAGAAAGCATGGAGTAAGCTTCTTCTGCCGTAGCGGGCTTGTTCAGCAGATGGTCATCAGCCACGACCACCGTATCCGCAGTAATCACCAGTTCGTCCGGTGCCAAGGTTGGGAGGAAGGCTAGGCCCTTCTTCTTAGCCAGGTATCCAGCCACGGAGCTGTGAGGCAGATCTGACGGGAAATCTTCCGCAATTTCTTGGGTGCGTACCAAAAAGGGAATGTCAAGTACTTTAAGAAGTTCGCTCCTCCGTGGGGATTGAGAGCCCAAGATTATTTTTTTATGGGGTTTACCTGCTTGGTAAATGGGGTTTTCAGCCATGAGTTATCCTGTTTTTCCATGGGGAGCGGTTTTTTACATCCTTCGTGGATTGCGGCGAGGAACCGTTTTGCTGATTATCCACTATCCAGTTCCCAACGAAGGCTGCCATTGCCTTTTTCTCACCAGGAGTGAACTCAGGCTCCAGGTTTTCAGGTGAAAAATGGTTCTCCACAAATTTGGTAGTAAAGGCCGCGGATCTAAATTCTGGATGCTCCATGACAAATTTACAAAAAGCCAGTGTGTTTTTGACTCCCGTGATTTGGTACTCTCCTATGGCCCGGATCATTCGGCGAATTGCTTTCTCCCTGGATTCATCATGGACAATCAGCTTGGAAATCATCGGGTCATAAAAAACCGGAATTTCCATTCCTTCCTCAAAGCCGTCATCCACCCGGATGCCCGGTCCCATTGGCGGGCAGTATCGTTTCAAGATACCGGTATCCGGAAGAAAATTGTTTTCCGGGTCCTCTGCGTATACCCGTATTTCGATGGCATGCCCCTGAATCCGAAGGTCATTCTGGGTAAAAGATAAGGGTTTGCCTTCCGCAATAAGCAGTTGTTCTCTCACAAGGTCTTTTCCGGTGATCAGTTCAGTGACTGGATGCTCTACCTGCAAGCGGGTATTCATTTCCAGAAAATAAAAATTCATGGCTTCATCTACAATGAATTCTACCGTTCCGGCTCCGTAGTAATCGCAGGCTTTAGCCACCTTTACTGCGGCGTCCCCCATTTTTTGGCGGACATCCCCGGTCAGCGTGCCAGAGGGAGCTTCCTCCACCACCTTTTGATGCCGGCGTTGGACCGAGCATTCCCGTTCGAATAAATGAACGATATGGCCATGTTGGTCACCAAGTATTTGGATTTCGATGTGTTTGGGAGAGGATATGTACTTTTCAATAAATACGGATGGGTCTCCAAATGCCGATTGGGCTTCACTTACCGCCCGCTTCATCTGTTCCTCAAAGTCATCCCCATTTTCTACTATACGCATTCCCTTTCCACCTCCACCTGCACTGGCTTTGATAAGTATGGGATAGCCAATTTCCAGAGCAATCCGCTTAGCTTTGTTAATATCGGAGATGGGTTCCTCGGTGCCTGGTACCAGCGGTATGTCATAGCGGGATACGGCTTGTTTGGCCTTAAGCTTGTCTCCCATGGTGGCGATTGCTTTTGGCGATGGGCCTACGAAAATGATTCCCGCATCTGCTACTTTTTGTGCAAAGCTGGCATTTTCTGACAGAAAGCCGTATCCCGGATGAATGGCATCTACCTGGAGATCCAAGGCAACTTGAATGATCCGGTCCATTTGTAGGTAGGATTGGTAGGATGGGGGAGGTCCTATGCAGATGGCTTCATCGGCCAAGCGGACAAAGGGTGCTTTTCTATCCGCTTCACTGTAGATGGCCACTGTACGGATACCCATTTCACGCGCCGATCGGATTATTCGCTGGCTAATTTCTCCTCTGTTGGCTATTAAAAGTTTTTGAATTTGCATGAATGCGATTTTCGTTGAATACTGTTCCCGAATTAATACAGAAAAGAAATTCCTCCTTACGAAGTAAGGGAAATTTGTTGAACAAATGAAAGAATACATGAAATGTAGCCGATTTTTTGCGTTCAAAGGTTATTTGTATTAGTTTTGAGGGTTAAATTTCCATCAGATTTGAATGGATGTTTTGTCATATAAAAACGTTGAGTAGCATTGGACATATTTGAAAAATTACAAGCTAACCTAGGTCCTTTAGGAAAGCATTCTGGAATATCTGAAGGTTATTTTGCATTCCCCAAGTTGGAGGGAGAAATTGCTCCCAGAATGAAATTTATGGGAAAAGAAGTTCTAACCTGGAGTTTAAACAATTACCTTGGCCTGGCCAATCATCCTGAGGTCCGAAAAGCGGATGCCGAAGCTGCAGCCAGATGGGGGGCAGCGTATCCCATGGGTGCCCGTATCATGTCCGGTCAGACAGATTTGCACGAGCAGCTTGAAGGTGAGCTGGCGGCATTTGTTGGCAAAGAAAAATCGTATTTGCTTAATTACGGCTATCAGGGTATCATGAGCGTGATCGATTCTCTTGTGGATCGCAAGGATGTGGTCGTCTATGATGCGGAATGTCATGCATGTATCATAGATGCGTTGAGGATGCACTTGGGCAAACGGTTTGTCTATCATCATAACGATATGGAAAGCCTTGAAAAACAGCTTCAACGTGCGGAAAGGCTAACCGCGGAAAGCGGTGGCGGAATATTGGTCATCACCGAAGGTGTGTTTGGAATGACAGGCAATATGGGCAACCTCAAAGGCATTGTCAAATTAAAGGAAAAATATTCCTTTCGGATTCTGGTAGATGATGCCCATGGTTTTGGAACAATGGGTAGGACAGGGGCTGGAAGTGCTGAAGAACAGGATGTTCAACAAGAAGTGGATCTGTATTTCTCCACATTTGCAAAGTCAATGGCAGGTATAGGGGCTTTCATTGCGGGTGATGAAAATGTTATTCTGTATTTGAAGTATAATATGCGTTCACAGATTTTCGCCAAATCACTGCCCATGATCTATGTGGAAGGTGGACTAAAACGTCTGGAAATGCTCCGAACAATGCCCGAACTGAAACAAAACCTTTGGCATATAGTGAATGCGCTTCAGAATGGACTCAGGGAAAAAGGCTTTAATATTGGTACTACCACCTCTCCGGTAACACCCGTGGTACTTAACGGAACTGTGGGGGAAGCAGCTACCATGAGCAAAGACTTGAGGGAAACGTATGGTATTTTCTGTTCTGTCGTTATTTATCCAGTGGTGCCTAAGGGAATGATCATATTAAGGCTGATACCTACCGTATCCCATACCTTGGAGGATGTGAAAGAAACGATATCAGCCTTCGAAGCTATCAAGGATAAACTGGTAAGTGGATTTTACAAAAACACCGATTTAGCCACAGCTTTTGGCGAATAGCGGTACTTTGGCCTTAAATTTGATAAAATTTAATTCAATAATCTATATCTATCAAAATCAATCTTATCATCAACTTTAATTATTTTTATTATGAACAGATTTAGTGAAATCAATGATTTAGTAACTTCCTTAGAGGGGGATTTTGAAAAATTCTACGAAAAAGGAAATCAAGCTGCCGGAACACGTATAAGAAAAGGTATGCAAGATTTGAAAAATCTAGCCCAAGATATCAGAAAGGAAGTTCAGGATATCAAAAATGCGGAAGGAAATTAATACAAAATAGGGGTAGCAGATTGACTACCCCCTTTTTTTTGTTTTTACCTGTATTTTTTTTAACCCTGTTTTGCAATTCAACGCAGGCTTTTTATTAGAGACGTATGTATTTAGCCTTTATTTTTTTGCCGTAAAATATCTCGGTTTTATTTTCAAAATCAATTACCTCATCCGTGGTAAAAAATGAGAGGTTTGCATTTTTTCCACAGATATTATCTATCTCGGGATGTCGTTGAAGGTAATCAACGAGTTTTTCGGACACCAACTCCCCCTGAGACAACACCGTCACGTTATCTGGTACATATGTTCTAATGACAGAAATCAATATTGGAAAATGCGTACATGCAAGTACAATGGTGTCTATGTCAGGAGATAATGCCATTAATTCCCGGATATCTTGTTCTACAATAAAATGCGCTCTCTTGCTGTCTATTTCATTACTTTCTACCAAGGGAACCCACAGAGGGCATGCGTGTTGAAATACTTCAATGTCTGGGAAAAATTTTCCAATCTCAATTTTATACGATTCCGATAGAACTGTGCCTTCGGTTGCCAAGATGCCTACCTTTTTCGTGCGGGTGTATCGGTCTATGGATTCTGTGGTGGGACGTATCACACCAAGAACTCTTTTCCCTTTAGGCAAGTCGAATTCTTGAATATTTTTCAAAGCTTTTGCAGATGCGGTGTTACAGGCGATAATTACCAGGTTGCATCCCAATTCAAAAAGCTTTAAAACACATTCCCTAGTAAACTCATATACGGCCTGAAAGGAGCGGATGCCATAGGGAACCCGCGCATTGTCTCCCAAATAGATAAAGTCGTAGTTAGGAAGTTTTTTTTCAATTTCCTTAAAAACGGTAAGCCCGCCGTACCCCGAATCAAATATTCCTATTGGTCCCTTCATATTGTTGTACAAGAATTTGGTTGATTTAAACGTTTTGTCGAAAAGAGAGGAAAGATTATTAACAGTGTACGGAATTAAGTCAAAGGTAAAATAGAAGTGAAGAAAATACGCATTGTTTTCTTGTTTTTATAAATCAGTTTTTATTATTAAATCATAACGGAAGCAGATTTTCGATTCCGAAAGAAACATAGTTGATAATTATTGTTTTCAGAAAATGATACACATCAGCAGTGTTTGCTTGTTTTTATTCGAGGACGGCGAGTTAAAAATCGATCAAATTAGAGAGTAATTTTATTTCCTTTTGTTCCAAACTCCGTTGATAAAGTCTCAGATCTGACATCTTTCCCCTGAAATAAGTATTGGCTCCAAACCCGATCTTTAACGGAACCCTGGAGCTCAAATCAAAAGCCCCGCCCTCAAACAAATCAGATTGGGCAACTTTTTCACCATTTATATATAAAAACAATTGGTTTTCTGATTTTACAGCTGTTATGTGTTGCCAACCGTTTTTTAAAGGTGTTGGGCTTAATACATTGCGCCCAACTTCAAAACCATAGATTTTTCCGGAGGGGAGCGTACTGCAATACAATTTGCCATTGTGTTCAGCCATGGTCCACGCCCTTCTATAGGTAACATCTGGTGTATGGTCCAATCGTGTCAATTTTTCCCATACGGTATCTCCTTTATAGGCATAGACTTCGGCAAGTGGTAAAGTCCCTGCTAATAACCTTCCGTTGTGAACCAACATTCCCATGACTTCAAGTTCCGAACCAAGCCTGCCCACATCCTTCCAATTATCGATGCCATCAAATCGGTAAACCCGACCGCTGGGCCAAGTCCCCACATATAATTGCCCATGATAAACCGCAAATGAATAAGTTTGGGTATTTTCACCAAGCTGCCCGCAATCTGTCCAGGAATGACCATCATAGCGGTATACGTTTCCGCCATCATAACTTGTAGCATAGATATACCCGTCGTAAGCTCCCAGAGCAACAACTCTTTTCCCCTCTGGGGTGCCACAATCCACCCATTTGTTTTCTTGCCCAAGCCTAAAAAATCCAGCCGGATGATAAAGAGAGCTGGCATATAGTGCGTTTTTATAAGAAATTAGACCTCCGATTGCTTCTGTATTGGGTAATTCACCATTATCAATCCATTTCTTGTTTTTTCCATACCGCAGAATCCTGCCTCCTTTTGCCAAGTTTTCCGATTCTGGAAGCGCAGAGCCTCCAAACCTGTATTTACCGGTACCAGCATATAATTCATTGTTGAAAACAGCTAATGCCATAACACTGTTTGAGCCGTCCGGCGAACCGCAATCCACCCAACCACCCAAGCTATCCAGTCGAAAGACATTTCCGGACTTATCTTTATCGGGGTGTGATAGACCCGCATAAAGCGATCCCTCAAAGCTAGCCATGGAAAAGGCGCAGAGCGTACTGTCAGGACTTCCATAATCCTTCCAATCTGAAGTTTTATTAGCATTGACCCCAAAGTGGACCTGATTATAGTTTGCAAGACTTGTGGTGACCGCATTTGTCTTAATACTCAGGTGAAACCCAGTCTGGTTTAGTGAATCGTATTGACTCAATAGATCTCCGGGAATGCCTGTTCCATCATCATTGAGCTTTACCCAAACTGAAACTGAAAAATCTCCCCTTCCCAATTCGGGAGATTTTTCTATTGGGACCTCCAACCATGCCCCTTTTCCTGAAAATTCAGCTGCATCATTTCTTCCCTTCGGACCGGGAACATTAAAATTGATATCACCCCGAACAATGGCGTGGTGGTCCTTGCCGGAAACATCGTCAGCATTATCTTTTAATTCCCAATGTCCCAATAATCCTTCCTGTAAATCCACAGGTTGTTTTTCGTTACAAGCACAGGTCAACAAAGCGATGAGCACAATCTTGGAGATTACAGAATAATAATCAAGCATGGTTTTTTTTTCTATATGAAACATCAAATATCGGTTAATTATTAAACAAATTAATATGCTTATGTTGGCAAACAATATTAATCAGGGTGGAATACAAGTTAATATTAATGATTTTTATCAATTATTGATGTAAAACATTTTGATCTTGTGGAATATAATTTTATTTTTATGGTAACGTACACGTAAATTACAACGTCAAGCCCGAAATGACTTTTAATCAATTAATCTTCTAACTTTCTTCATCATGAAACAAAATTACAAATTACAGAACAATCTTATGGAAAGGTTGGTAGGATTCTGGAATTGGAGAATACAGGTAAGCCCTCCAAACGCTGTGATTCTTACCTTTTTGGCAATGGTCCTCTCTTGGCTTCCGGGTAATTTTGCCGCTGCCCAGCAAGGGACGCAAATAAGCGGACAGGTATTTGATATTTCTTCCAGAGAGAGCATGCCAGGGGTAAATATTTTAATAAAGGGTACTTCTATCGGAACGGTTACAGACATCGACGGTTCCTACTCGATCAGGGTCCCAAGCGCAGATTCCGAATTGGTGTTTTCCTTTGTTGGTTATTTGACGCAATCCGTAACGGTAGGAAACCAAACGACTCTCAATGTGGAGCTTGTTGCAGATCAGGCGCAGTTGGAAGAAGTAGTGGTAGTCGGATATGGAACAGTGAAGAAAAGCGACCTTACCGGATCAGTGGTTAGAGTGGACCCTCAATCATTTAAAAACCAAAGCAATGTACAGCTTACCGACATGCTTGCGGGAACTGTTGCGGGATTCAATGCCAATCAAGGGACCTCAGCCGCAGGTGGAAGTTCTCTGGAGGTAAGGGGACCCACCTCATTAAGCGCAGGTACCGAACCACTGGTGGTCCTTGATGGCGTGATTTTCAACGGAAGCCTTCGGGATATCAATCCCAATGATATTGAATCCGTGGACATACTCAAAGATGCCAGTTCTGCTGCCGTATTCGGTGCGCGGGCTGCATCTGGTGTTATACTGGTGACCACTACAAGGGGTAAGACTGGGAAACCTTCCATTAATTTCACTACCAAATTAGGCGTAGCAGGTCCCACAAATGATAACTATGCTGTACGTGGTCCACAGGGCTACCTAGACTTTAGAAGGGATTTTTTTAGAACTTTGGGTCAGTCCCAGCCGGATTATCACTGGTTTAATCCCGAGGAATTGCCTGAAGGAATTAGCCTGGAACAGTGGAGGGCCTCTACTAACAATCCCAATCCTGATGATAGCCAAGAATGGCTATCTAGGCTAAACTTTTTCCCTGATGAAGTTAACGCCTATCTGGCCGGTGAGACCGTCAATTGGAGGGATGAGGTCATGAAACCAGGGATTAGACAGGAATATGACCTGAGCATTGGCGGAGGTACAGAAAAGATGAAATATTATTGGTCAGTGGGTTACCTTGACAACGAGGGGATCATTGTCGGAGACAAATTCTCCACCATCCGTTCCAGAGTCAATTTGGATTTCGAGGTGACTGATTATTTGAAAGTGGGTATTAATTCACAGTTCTCTTCCAGGGATGAAAGTGTAGTTCAGGCCAATTTGGGAGGGATGTATTCGACAAGTCCTTATGCCCAAAAGTACGAAGAGGATGGTTCCATAAAATGGTTCCCTCATGGGTATATCGGGGGACAAAATCCATTGATCAATTACTTGGGACAGGACCGGTTTCATAAAAGAAACAACTTTTTCAATACGTTATTTGCGGAGTTCAAACTGCCGTTTGACATCACTTTCCGGTCATCTTACCAACCGCGTATTGAAAGTGTTCGGGATTATAACTATTGGTCACCGGAGACCATTACCGGTGGGCAAACGTACGCAGGAGGGAGGGCCACCAGGTTTGAATCCAACACGTATGAATGGATGGTGGATAACCTGTTAAAATGGAACAAAGAATTTGGAATCCATAGGTTTGATGTCACCTTTTTGTACAACCTGGAAAAAAACAGGATCTATAGTTCCAGCATGGCAAACCAAACTTTTCTCCCCAGCTCGGTTTTGGGCTACCACGGGATGCAATTTGGTGGTGATCCGACGATTAACACAAACGATATTACATACACCGGAGAAGGTTTAATGGGAAGATTAAACTACACCCTGATGGACAAATATTTGTTTACAGGCTCCATTCGAAGGGATGGTTTCAGTGCATTTGGAAGGGAAAATCCCAGGGCCATATTTCCTGCTTTGGCTTTTGCTTGGCAGATATCCGATGAAGCGTTTTACAATTCAAGTCTCATAGATCAACTTAAGATGAGATTATCCTGGGGTGTAAACGGAAACAGGGATATCGGTCCTTACTCCTCATATGCTCAAATGGGAAGCAACCAATACTTTAACGGATCCCAAGTGCAAATGGGTATATTCACTTCCACCCTCTCCAATCCGGGACTTTCCTGGGAAGAAACGGAATCCTACAACCTCGGCTTTGATATCGGAATTTTGGCCAACCGGATCAATCTGACCTTGGATTATTATGATATGAGTACCGTAAATCTTTTGGTGGATCGTTCCCTGCCAAGGGTTACAGGGTTTGAAAGTGTGACCACAAATATCGGGGAATTGGCCAACAGGGGTTTTGAAGCCACCTTGGGAGCGGTAGCCATCAACAGGCCCAATTTCAGTTGGAGAACCAATATCAATTATTCCATGAACAGGAATGAGATCATTTCCTTATTTGGTGACACCGGGGAATATACTCTTCAGGGCCGGACTCTCTCCGGTGAAATACCCGATTTTGAAAATGAATGGTTTATTGGCCAGCCCATAGATGTGGTTTGGGATTATGAGATTCTGGGTACCTGGCAAGTAGAAGAGGCACAAGAAGCTGCTGAATATAATCTCAGACCCGGAGATATTAAAGCGAACGATGTTGATGGTAACGGCCTTTACGAAGCCTTACAGGACAAAAGATTCATTGGATTTAGCCAGCCCAGGCACAGAATTGGATTCCGAAATGACATTACCTTTCTAAGGGACTTTACTGCATCCATATTTATCAGGGCTGATTTGGGACATTTAAGGTCCTTCCCTCCCTCAGTAGCCGGATGGTCTACCTTTGATAGAATTAATACAGCCAATTATCCCTACTGGACACCTGACAACAGGACCAATGATTACCCTAGATTAAGTGTAAACGATTCTCCGTTTGGTGGTGGCGTCATGCCCTATAAATCTTCTTCTTTTGTAAGGATCCAGGATCTTTCCCTGTCTTATAATGTGCCAAGCGCCTTCGCCCAAAGATACAATATGCAAAATTTAAGGATCTTTGGATCAGTCAGAAACTTGTACACCTTTTCCAGTTGGCCAGGTTGGGATCCCGAATCCGGACTTACGCCTATGCCTAGAATTGTCACTGTAGGTTTCAGTTTATCACTATAAAATTTGCCTAAAAGATGAAACGATATATAAAATTAGCATTTATTTTACCCCTGCTGTTTTTGGTGATGGCAGCCTGTAATGAGGATTTCTTGGAGCCCCAACCCTTGTCCTTCTTTACCACCGAAAATGTATTTGTGGACCGAGCAGGTTATGAGGCGGTTTTGGTGACCATGAGGAAAGATCTTACCCGGGAACAAACGGCTCAGAAAAACTTTATGGCCCACCAGTGGGCAGCCTCAGAAGCAGGTGTACCTTGGCTTCAAATGGATTATACTACCCTTACCCCCAACTCAGACAGGTACCAACAATTTGTCGCCCAGATCAATGACATCTTTGAAATGGTGAAAAATGCCAATGTGGTTATCTCAAGGATTGATGATCTGGAATGGGCAGATGAGACGGATCGAAATGAAATTTTGGCCGAAGCTTATTGGCACCGTTCTTATTGGTATTACAGATTGATCGGAAATTATGGTGATTTACCCTTTTTAAAGGAAGAGGTACGGGGTGTACGGCTTGATTTTCAGAGCCATAGCAGATGGGCCATTCTGGACCAAATTCAGGCAGATATGGAATTTGCCGTTCAACATCTCCCTGTTTCCGCTGCACCTGGGATTCCAACCAAGGGTGCGGGTGATCACTTGTTGTCCAAAATTTACCTGGCGAATATGGAATTTGACCAGGCCATTGTGGCGGCTTCCAGGGTGATTGGTGGCCCTTATGCCCTGATGACCGAACGTTTTGGTGTAGAAGCGGATGATCCAGCCAAAAATGTGATCTGGGATCTTCACCGCCATGCCAACAAAAACAGCGGTCAGAACAGGGAGACCATCTTGGCCTTTGTAGACAGATGGGAAGCTCCACCAACGGCAAGGACCCCAGGTTTATTTACTATGAGAGTTTATCATAGTGCCTTTTACCAAGCCATGTTTAAAGACAAAGACGGTAATCGCGGTACAATCGACAGAGGTCCCATGTACGATTCCTTGGGACGTGGAAACCCTGATGTGGCTTTAAGCGATTGGCACAGTTATACCATTTGGGAAACGGGAAATTTTGATTATACGAATACACCTGATTTGAGAAGGGCCGACATCAACTGGATTGACAGAGAGGAAGTGTATTATAACAATCCCGCCTCTTCCCAATATAGGGAACCTATTGATCCGGCGAACACAGACATTCCTTCCGAATTCTGGGCCAGGTTATTTCCTATGCCGTTTTATAAAACCTATTCTCCAAATGCGCCGGATCAAACCAGCATTCCCATGGGTAGCAATGGTGACTGGTATATTTACAGACTTGCTGAAACGTATCTTATCCGGGCAGAAGCCCATTTTTGGAAAAATGACCTGGCCAGTGCTGCTATGGATCTTAATACCGTAAGGGAAAGGGCCAATGCGCCTACCATAAGCCCAGGGGATGTCACCATTGACTTTATTTTCGACGAAAGGGCAAGGGAGTTGTTTGCAGAGGAGCCTCGCCAGAATGAACTAAACAGGGTATCCTATATTCTGGCCGCAAGGAACGAAGGAGGATATAGTCTGGAAACCCTTCATGAAAAAAACTTTTTTTATGACAGGGTTAGAAACCTGAACAATTTCTATGACAGATCGGATGAAATCATCCTTCTAGGTCAAAGACCAAGGATCATGCCTCACCATTATCAGTGGCCCATAGATGATGACATGGTCAATTCCAACACTCTGGGAAGGATCAATCAGAACAAAGGATACACCGGCTCTGCTAATAATATTCCTCCTTTGGAAGTGGTGGAATAAATGCCAACAGTGTCTGATTAATATCCCCTCGACTGCCTCTGATCCAAAAAGATTAATGGCAGTTGAGGGGTTTTGATATCCGTATCAAATAACCTCAAACATCCTTACTTCCTTATTTTGTAACCAAAATCCATCTTGAGATTGAAAAAGACAAAACCAGGAGCCATCAAAAGACGAAAATTTATCAGTTCAGTTACGACAGGAACTCTAGGACTGGTTTCTGTCCCTGTATTTTCATTTGATAAATTGCGGGGAAAATCGGAAAACAAAGCGGTAGAAGTGCCTCCTTCCAAGCAAGCTGGTTCAGGATGGCAAATAGGAATTGGCAAAGCTAGTATCTCGCCACAAAATGGAGTCTGGCTGGCCGGATATGGCAAGAAGCGGGTGGCTTATGGGAAAATCCATGATCTATGGGCTAAGGTAATCGCCTTAAAAGACATGAACGGGCAACGGGTGGTCATGGTCACCACCGACCATATGGGCATGTCAAAAACCATTTATGAAAGACTTTTTAATACCCTACAGCAGCGGTTCAAATTAGACCGGTCCCAATTCATGCTAACTTTTTCCCACAATCACTGTGGGCCATGTCTGGAAGATGATTTGGTGGACTACTATCCGAGCGATCAACAGCAAAAGCATTTGGTGACCGAATATACGGCTTGGATGGAAGCACAAATTATTGCGGCGGTTGATGAGGCATTGGGGAGTTGGCAAAGCTGTGAATTGCTTCAGGGGGAAGGCAAATGTACATTTGCTGTAAACCGCAGGGACAATAAGGAGGCAGAAGTCCCGGAGATGTTGGCGAATGGCGTTTCCTTAAAAGGTGCGGTAGACCACTATGTCCCTGTTTTGGCGGCAAAAGCTCCTGGAGGCCATTATCTTGCCCTTTTATTTGGCTATGCCTGTCATCCAACCACCCTTGATTTTAATACCTGGTGTGGGGATTATCCGGGATTTGCCCAGATCAATTTGGAAAGTAGCCATCCAGGTACTGCGGCCATGTTTTTTAATGCCTGTGGGGGCGACCAGAATCCGCTGCCCAGAAGGAAATTGGAACTGTGCGAAAAATACGGTAAAATGCTTTCCGATGCGGTGGAAGAGGTTCTGGAAAGTAAAATGGAACCCATTTCGCCCCAGTTGACTCCAGCATTCAGCTTTGTCGATTTGGAATATGAGGAAATGATTTCAATGGAAAAATTGACCCCTATCGCCAATGGTAACCGGCCCTTGCAGGCAAGGTGGGCGAACCGCATGATCGGTAAAATCAAGGCCGGAGAAACCTTTTCCAACACGTATCCATTCCCTGTACAGGCCTGGAAAATGGGCAATGAGCTGTTGTTTATCGGTATGGGAGGGGAAGCGGTGGTAGACTATTCCCTGCGCTTTAAAAAGGAATTTTCTCCCACAACCTGGGTTTGCGGTTATGCCAATTATATGGCGGCCTATATCCCTTCCAGACGGGTATGGGAAGAAGGCGGCTATGAAGGTGGACCCCATTTGGATGAATATGGTCACCCAGCTTGGAAATGGAAGGGAGATATCGAAGACCGCATTGCAGGAGCCGTCCAAAAAGTAGTCGGTAAAACCGAAAAAAAATACGGCTAATTAATAAACCCTATCTGACAATTTATTCCTTTTCAGCCCAAAAAACTCTGATCATGAAAACAATCCCATCTTTAATTTCTATTTGGCTTATGCTGGCCATCGGTCTGTTTGGATCCAACCACACGGCCTTTTCGAGACAGGTTCATTCAAGCTGGAGGGCGGGTGTCGCAAAAGTGGACATTACTCCTCAGGAATCCATATGGATGGCGGGATATGCTTCCAGGGACCATCCCTCTGAAGGAGTGAGACACGCCATATGGGCCAAAGCCCTTGTTTTGGAAGATGCTGTAGGTAATTTGGCTGTATTGGTGACTACAGATCTTGTAGGGATTCGGCAAGAACTTTCCCTTCGGATCCGTGATCGGCTGAAGCACCAGTTTGGTTTATCCAGGGACCAGGTGATTCTAAACAGTTCACATACCCATACCGGTCCTGAAACCGATTATGCAAGGTATCAATTCCAGTTGGATGAAGTCCAATTGGGGAAAATTAAAAAATATGCTGAAAACCTGGAAAATAAAATTGTGGAATTGGTTGGTAATGCCATGGAATCGCTGAAACCGGTTTATCTGTATTCTGAAAATGGTGTGACTCGTTTTCAAGTGAATCGAAGAAATAATAAAGAAGCGACATTAGTTCATCACAATGAGTTGAACGGACCAAATGACTATGCTGTGCCGGTGATAAAGGTAGCGGATCAAAAGGGAGAAATGATGGCGTTGGTATTTGGGTATGCTTGTCACCCTACGGTGTTGGCGGACTATCAAATTTCTGGTGACTATGCGGGATTCGCCCAGCTGGAACTTGAAAAGCTTTATCCGGGCACCACCGCCCTTTTTTTTCAGGGAGCAGGTGCTGACCAGAATCCATTACCCAGGCGATCTGTCCCCTTGGCCATTCAGTATGGTAAAGCATTGGCCGCTTCGGTCGAAAGGGTGCTCACGGAGGACATGAAGCCTTTGACAGGTAATTTGTCCACCGCATATGCTGAAATTGACCTTACTTTTGCCAATCCTACTCCTAACAGGGAAGAATTATTGGAAATTACGGGTTCGTCCTCAGGGTATCCGGAATACCTGAAACAAAATGCCAACGTATTGATGTCCAAACTGGACAAAGGCGAATCCCTGATTACTTCCTACCCTTATCCAGTGCAGGCTTGGAAATTGGGGGATCAGGCGATTTTTGCTTTTGGAGGCGAATTATTGATCGGTTATTCCATTGCACTTAAAAATATTTTTGGTCCGGATATATTTGTCATGGGATATTCCAATGATGTAATGGCTTATATTCCAACTAGTACCGTATTGGAGGAAGGGGGGTATGAAGGGACCCGCTCTCCGATTTTTACCACCCCTTGGGCATCCAACATTGAAGAAAGGATTATTGCTGAAGCGGTGAAATTGGCAGAAAAGGTGGGGATCCGATCGCAGGAAGCCCCAGTAACGGATCAATAAACCTGTTCAAAAAAGACGGGCTATAATTAAGAAGATACCAAGAAATGATTGATATGCCCAATCGCCGAAGGTTGGGACCAAGGCGTATGGTTTGGTAAAACCGTGTTACTTGGGAAAAAAAGGAATAGGGGCCAAAATGCGGAAGCCCTGTTAAAAATTGGGATTCATGCCGGTGATCTGGTGGAATCTTAATCGACTTAAATTGATGGAATTTAAATCCAATTATTTAGAGAATTTAGTATATTGGTTATTAAAACTATATTTATAAATAAGGATTATGACACAAGCAATGACCAGAAGAAAATTTTTTTCAAATGCGGCAGTGTCCGCATCCGGACTCGTCGTAGGTGCTAATTTAGTTGGTTTTTCCAGTAAGGAAGAACACGTGAAGGCGGAAAATGATTTAATGGCTGAGGTATTGAAATACCGGAAAATTGATTCCCATGCCCATGTGTATTTTACAGAAGACAGCCCTGAAATACAAATTGATTTTGCTGATCGGCTGGGCATCAATAAACTTGTTATCTCCCGCCCCATGGCACCGGGAAGCAGGGGCTTACCGGAAGAATTCAAACAATGTAACGACCTGATCATTGATATCGTTTCGAGATTTCCCGACCGGTTTATTGGACAGCCGACCATAAATCCCACCTATCCAAAAGCATCCATGGATGAGATTGATCGTTGTTTGGATCATGGAATGGTAGGTTTAAAACTATATAACCACGTCAAATTAAGTGACCCTCTATTTTATCCTGTTATCGAAAAATTCATAGACCTTAAAATGATCATTTTGATGCATATGGGAATAGGTAAATCCAGGGTGGTGTTCGATGCAAGGGAACCGGAAAATGTATCTACTCCCGAAGATTTTGTAATTACGGCAGAACGCTATCCTGAAGCCATGTTTCAATTGGCTCATTTAGGTGGGGGCGGGGATTGGTTAGATGCCTGCAAAGCAGTTAAACCTTATCCCAATGTATATGTGGACGTATCCGGAAGCAATAATGAAGCAGACATGATATCTTTCGCCATGGAACAGTTGGGGGAAGACCGGTTATTTTTCGGATGCGACAATAGTTTTTTTCAGGGGGTAGGCCATGTGTTGGCAGCAAATCTGAACGAGACTCAGCGAAAGAAGCTATTTTTTGAAAATTACAATACTATTTTAAGAAAATCAGGTAATAATGTGGATTGACAGCAATACTTACGTAGGACATTGGCCTTTTCGCCAGGTAAAGAATAATTCTTGTAAAGCTTTATTGGCTAGAATGGATGAATTTGGAGTCGAGGCCTCCTTGGTTACCAATTTCAATGGGATTTTTTATAAAGACACCCAGGCTGCCAATCGGGAACTTTACGATGAAATCAATTCAAACACCAAGTTTAAGAATAGATTATTGCCTTTTGGCGTGATTAATCCGGTTTATTCAGGTTGGAAAGAAGATCTGAAAATTTGCAGTTCAAATTTAGGAATGAAAGGGATCCGCATATTTCCTAAATACCATCGGTATGAATTGGATAATCCAAACTGTATAGAATTGGTAAAAAGGGCGAGGGATATGGGTCTGCCTATTGGGCTTACGTTGAGAATGGTGGATAGCCGGCCCAGTTCCTGGCTGGATATTAGTCATGAATGGACCCTTAGTGACACCCTGCCGATTATCAAGGCGGTACCTGACGCCCAATTTATGATCCTAAATATTGCCAATAGTACCCAATTGGCAGAGGATGACCTTTCTATGTTTAAAAAAGCCAATATCTTTATGGATACTTCCGGGAGGAATATTATTGACTTGGGATCATTGTTGACGTCCTTCGGAAAAGAGAAATTCGGGTTTGGGACACATTCACCCCTTTTGGATTACCGTACAGGTGCCTTAAGGATTGCTTCCCTCCGGGATGATGAAGCTGACCCTACAACTCGGGAAGATTTACAGGCCGGTAATATCAAAAGGTTTCTAAACCTTTAAAAGGATAAACACTTTAATTACCTTCTATTTTGATGGTAAGCTATTAGATTCAACATAAACCGATATCAATGACAGAAAAGCCTGAAAACAGAAGAGAATTTTTAAAGCAGACTGGGCTTTGTGGTATCGGTATGTATTTGGGAACACCCCTAGGCTTCAAGGCGTTTGCCCAAGTCCAGAATTCAACCCAACCTGACCCATTATTGGATTGGACCGATTGGGAAAAATACCGGACTACGGTAAGTCATCCCTGTTTGACCATTAAACAGGAGCATTTTGATTTTGCCAAAGAAAACATTGAAAAGTACGACTGGGCAAAAGCTCATTTTAACCGAATCCATGACATCATCCAAAATCATGTAGGGCGGATTACCCCTGCATTTTTGGAAATGATGATAGAAGAAACCACCCCGGGAGATCCACTTTGGACGCCTTGTCCTTCCTGCAGGGATAAGGGTAAACCGGTTCATCCCCATGGCTTATGGCATTGGGATGTTGCCTCACCCCAACAATTGGAATGCACTGAATGTGGTATGATTTTCCCGAACAATCAATACCCGGAAGACATTGTCTTAACAACCAAATGGGGGAAATCCCAACGCATAGCATTCTATGGTGGTGAACCTTTTGTGATTTTTGGGTATAAAGAGGGGAGACCCAGTTTCAGTGCCAATATCCGGTCGAGGAAGGTACAATGGATAACAGGTTTTAGCAGGACATTGGCTGAGGGATTCCAGCTAACCGGAAATCTTGAATATGCGGAAGCCAGCCGCAGGATTTTGCTTCGCCTGGCCAATTGCTATCCCAATTGGCTGGTGCATGTGGGTTATGGTGAATACGCAGATATGGATCCAAAAATTGCGGCCATGAACATCAATAACCTTCCCAGCCCAGAATTATGTCCTCCTCCCAATGAACCGGACCACCGTCTTTGGACTGGATATTGGAGTGCGGGAAGGGCAAGTGGCGTTGGTTTGGAATCTGATTTTGTCAGGAAGGTAGCTACAGCCTACGACCTGACCTGTACAGCCAAGTATGCAGATGGTACCCCCCTGTATGCTGAAAAGGAAAAGTTGATTATTGAAAAGGATTTGTTACTGGAAAGCACGGTTTTGTTGGTGGGTGACAAAGCCTTAAACAATAAATCTGTAAGTAACCGGACTGCAGCGGCTTTGGTGGGGATGTGTGTCGGACATCCGGGTTTGGTCAGGTTTGGGCTGGAAGGCTTCCAACTGACAGTAGATGGCTGGTATTTGCCAGATGGCACCACCAGTGAATCTCCTTTTTATGGTCTGATGACTTTGGGAGGAATTTGGGATATGGCCCAGGCAGCACAAGGCTATTCTGACCCCCTCCCTTACAGGGATGAAGGGGGAAGTCGGATCGAGAACCTTGACCTTTACCATGGCACCAATTATCATCTGGTTTGGGAGGCATTCTTTAACGGTTTACAGGGAGATTTGGCATATCCCCCGTATGCGGATTCCTTTCGGAATACCCGACTTGATGTGGCTTATGTGGAGTTGATGGTAGCCAATTACCCCAGCAAGGGTTCCTACCTGGCCCTTTTATATGAAATATGTGGGCAACAACTTTCCCTTCATAGCGGTTCTTCCGTCTTCAACCATGAATTCAATAATTCAACCGTTGACCCGGTACTGACCCTGCCCTATGATCTTACCAAGCCCAATGGAGCTTCCTCATTTTCCCTGTATTACCGAAAACCGGGTCTTGAAAACATGGCCGCTGAGGAACTGAATTTACCTGACTGGTGTCCCGCCCATCTTAGGATCGGCCATTTGCGAACAGGTACTCATGGTAGAGAGAGCTTATTGTTGTTGAGTGCCAGCCATTGGGGAAATCACCATGAAAATGACAGTCTCAATCTTTATTACTGGAAAAAGGGTGAGGAGGTGCTTTCCGATCTAGGTTATTTATGGGATCACCCATTAAAGCCCAATAATATCAGGGCTTTGGCCCATAATACTGTACTGGTGAACGAGCAAAATCAGATCAGTAAGGGAAGAGGCGGAGAAGTAATCCATTTTAAAACGTTTGAAAATTCAAAGGTAATGGAGATGACTTCATCTGCCTATGCAGAAACAAGCGTTTATAAACGTACATCCGTGCTGATTGACCATGGTAATGGTCAAAATTATGTCGTAGATTTCTTTCGGGTGGAAGGTGGAGAAATCCAGGATTACGTTTTTCATACCTCCGGAGAAATCCAGGAAATGAAAGGTATCATGCCAACACCTGAGGAGGGAAAAACCCTTTATGATTTTTCTGATGTCAGAACTGCCAATGGAAATGGGGTATGGTTTGTCAAATGGAAGTGCGGAGAACAAATTACCGCAGCGGCTTGGTCGGTAGGGCAAAAGGACGAACAAGTATTTGTTGCAACAGGTTGGGGTCAAAGGGACTGGAAAAACGAGGATATTGGTGCCACTATTCCCTACATTGTGAGAAGGAGAAAGGGAAATGGCTTGAAGACTTTTATTTCGGTTTTTGAGGGATATGAAGGAACTGAACCATTTGTCCGGAATGTGAGGGTAATAAATGACTCGGGGATCATTGTTATTGATACCCTACTTGGAAGGGATTATGTAATGTCAATGAATGATTCCGGAATATTAAAAATTGAAACCCCTGATGGGATCAAAAGTATAAAGGGTCATTTTGCAGCTGCATCGGTTCAAAAAGATAAACTGGTCTGGTCGGAATCCTTTTCTTCCGGACAGGATGAATCTGAAAAAAATAGTAGTGGCATAGGTGCTTAAAATCTTTACATATATAAAAAATACAGATATGATTCATCAACCCGACCGACGGAAATTCCTGAGTACGTTGTCTCTTGCTGGAGCAAGTGTTACCCTGGCAGGGTCAACTTTTGCCTATATCCAGAACAAGGTAAATAAACCAGCCATTCTTGGAGGGCCCAAAGCACACCCGGACCAGTTTCCCGCCTGGCCTGTTAGCGGAAAAAGAGAAGAAAATGGGTTGGCGGAAATTTTGCAAAGCAAAAAATGGGGCCGTTTAAACGGTAATGCGGTAGCCGAATTCGAAAATAAATACAAAGAAATGACAGGTGCCAAACACTGTTTGGGGGTATCCAGCGGCACAAGTGCGCTATATACTTCTTTGGGCGTGTTGGACATCGGACCAGGGGATGAAGTCATTATTCCTGTGTACACCTTCATTGCCACTTACAACGTTGTCGTTTTAAATTATGCTCTACCAAGATTTGTGGATACCGATTTGGAGAGTTTTCAAATCGATGCCAGTAAAATTGAGGGCTCCATTAACCGAAATACAAAATTAATCCTTCCGGTGCATATTGGAGGGTCGCCAGCCGATATGGATGCGATAATGGAAGTGGCCGGAAATCACCATATCCCAGTCTTAGAGGATGCCTGCCAGGCCCATTTGGCCGAATGGAAAGGAAAAAAAGTAGGGACGATTGGATTTGCTGGTGCGTTCAGTTTTCAATCGAGCAAAAACCTCAATTCAGGTGAAGGGGGGGCAATCATCACGAATGATGAAATGTTTGCAAAGAACGCCTTCAATTTCCACAATCAGAGCAGGGGAAATGATGATGAAAACAGCACTTATAGTTCCA
This sequence comes from Lunatimonas sp., assembly GCA_035460985.1. Classification (GTDB taxonomy): domain Bacteria; phylum Bacteroidota; class Bacteroidia; order Cytophagales; family Cyclobacteriaceae; genus Lunatibacter. The sequence goes on along the minus strand of DATHWC010000313.1, from coordinate 18,426 downwards.
CAAGGGGTACGAACCTCAGGATGACAGAATTTCAGGGGAGTTTATTGGTTTCCCAAATGAGCAGGTTGGAAGATCAGGCGGACCTTCGGTCGAAGAATGCGCAGTACCTTTCAGGTCTATTAAGCGATATACCTGGTATATACCCTGCAAAATTGTACCCGGGTGTCACAAAAAGTGCTTATCATCTCTACATGTTCCGGTATGATAAAAACGAATTTGCTGAAATGCCACGATCCAGATTTTTAGAAGCGTTATCCGCGGAAGGGGTCCCCTGTTCGGGAGGTTACGGGATGATGAACAAGGAGAATTATGTTCAGAATTTGGCAAAAAACAGGCATTATTTGAATTTATACGGAAAAGAAACCATGCAGGAATGGTTAGAAAGCAGCAGCTGTCCTCAAAACGACCAACTTTGTGAGCAAGCCGTTTGGTTTGGTCAATCCATGTTGCTGGGAACAAAAAAAGACATGGATCAAATTGCAGAAGCCATATTTAAAATCAGGAGCCATGCAGGAGTCCTGGTAAAATCTTTATCGACTTAATCTGATGAAATCGAGCATGACGAGAACGTCACACAGTGGGATGATTATCGTAGCGAGATTCCATCTGACCTATGAAAATCAAATTATAAACAGATGAAATCGAGCATGACGCAGGCGACGAACGGAGGGATGATTATAATTGCGAGATTCCATGTGGCCATTAAAAAAAAATTATAAACACATGAAATTTAAATATCAAGGTTTATTGAGCGGGTTATTCGGGTGGATGATTTTATTGGGAAATTTCTCATGTCCGGTATGGGGCCAGGATACCAATCAAATGGAACCTCAAATGTATGTCGGGGTGAGCACCATAGACATTACCCCAGAAAGTCCCATCCGCTTGGCGGGATATGGTGCCAGGGATAAAAATCCTTCGGAGGGGATACTCCATCGGTTGAATGCCAAGTCCCTTGCATTTGGCCGGGATGACCAGGGACCGTCCATTCTGATTACGGTAGATTTGGTGGGGATTCCTGCCATAATTACTAAAAATGTAACCGAAAGAATTGAAGAAAAAACCGGGATTGCAGCTTCCAATCTGGTGATTTGTGCTTCCCATACGCATGGTGGTCCCGAAGTGGGCAATCTGCTCAACATTCTTCAATACAGGGGGGCTTCTTTTAGTGATTCCTTGCTCCGGTTAGATGAATTGTTGGAAATTTCCAGGTATACTGATCGATTAACTGATCAGCTGGTGGAAGTGGCTCTTGCCTCCCTTGAAGAAAGGGCTCCGGCTTTGGTGTCATGGGGACAGGGAAGCATGGGATTTGCCAAAAACAGAAGAACGGCCGGAGGCCCGGTAGACCAATCCTTTCCCTTGATGAAAATAACGGACCCATCCGGTAAATTGAAAGCCGTTTTGGTGAATTATGCCTGCCATGGCACCACCTTGGAAGGGTCGGTAAATCAAATTCATGGTGATTGGATGGGAGAGGCTCAACTTATGATTGAGTCGAATCATCCCGGAACGGTCGCCATGGTGGCCATTGGCTGTGGAGCGGATGCCAACCCACATCCACGGGGCAAAATGGAGCATATGCGTATGCATGCCCAGGAGGTGGCGAAAAACGTTGATCAATTGCTTTCGTCTAAACTACAACCGATCACCCAACCACCGGTCGGAAAAATTAAATGGATCAAGCTGCCATTTAACCATATTCCTTCAGTATCTGAGCTAATTGTCCAAACAGAGGATAATACAGTTATGGGTTATTATGCCCGTTTGGCTTTGGACCGAATTGCCAGGGGGCAGGAAATTCCCAGGGAACTTTCTTATCCTGTCCAAACCTGGACTTTTGGGAATGAAATGGCCATGGTTAACCTCGCGGGGGAAGTGGTGGTGGATTATTCCCTGCGCTTAAAAAAAGAAATTGGTGCTGAAAAACTCTGGATAAATGCTTATGCCAATGACGTGCCCTGTTATATCGCTTCCTGTAGGGTCATCAGAGAAGGAGGGTATGAAGCAGAATCGAGTATGTACTACTATGACAAACCCTCTCCTTTTGTCGAGGAAGTCGAAGATTTAATAATAGGTACGGTACATGAACTTCTTCAGACCTCTTTTTAGGCAAAAAACATCTTTATGAAAAGGCAGGTGATGCCTTTATTCCTATAAAGAAATCAAGAGGTGAAGGAAATGTAATTTTAAAATAACCGGGAGGGTAGATTTCCATTAACTTTACTCAACCATTAATTTAATCTATGAAACCGAAGCAGTCTCCCGTTTGTGCTTGGAAGTTTTCAGCCATAGGCACTTTTTTTATATTATTTTCCGCAATATTCAGCCCAAATCATGGCCAAACGCCGGGGCAATTTCCATTTTCGGCTGATACTTTGGAAAAACAATTTGATTTGCCCAATGAGATGATGAAAGGGATATCGGATTTTCTCGACCTTGAGCTCCAGAAGGCTGATCAACAAAGGGAGGATTTTCAGCAAATAGATTTCAGCAACCCTTCTGCATTTAATATTTCTATAGCCCCTAAAAGGGAGGCTTTGTCCAAAATTCTGGGCTTGGAGGGACCGCGTTCCGACCCGGAAATGGAAATTATTGGGGATGGACATCTGGGGCAGTTTTCTGTGGAGCAAGCAAACCTTGTGATAAGTGCCGTCAGATGGAAGGTATTGGATGGGGATTTTAAAGACTTTTATGCGGAGGGCCTGTTGCTTCAGCCACGAAAAGAGGTAAGGGCAAGGATGGTATTTATTCCGGATGCTGATGACCTACCCGAAATTTCAGCGGGCTTATTGGAAAGGGAAAATGCCTCCTTTGGATCGGCCAGGCAATTGGCCGAGTCAGGAATAGAGGTGCTTATACCGGTATTGGTAAGCCGGGAGGATACCTTTTCAGGCAGTCAGATTTTGAATAAATTCACCAACCAACCCCATAGGGAATGGATTTATCGACAGGGGTTCATACTAGGCAGGCATATAATCGGTTATGAACTTCAGAAGGTATTTGCAGCTATTGACTGGTTTGAAGCGATGAATCGGCAGGAGGGTAAAGCATTAAAAATTGGAGTCGCCGGCCATGGAGAAGGCGGTTTGTTATCCCTTTATGCATCTGCCCTTGATACCAGAATATCATCCACCCTAGTCAGTGGCTATTTTAATGAAAGATCCCATATTTGGAAGGAACCGATCTACAGAAATGTATTTGGCCTGTTAAAAGAATTCGGGGATGCGGAACTGGCCGCCATGTCATGGCCCCGAAGACTGATCATCGACTATTCCCTATATCCAGAGGTATCTGGTCCACCAGAACCTTCTGATGGACGGAATGGTGCTGCTCCTGGAAAATTAACCGTCCCCGAGGTTTCCGGGGTGAAGTCGGAATGGGACCGTGCTGAAAAACTTTTACCGCAAGGGAAAAGTCACCTTAGCTGGCATGAAGGAAAGAATTCCTTATCAAAAAATGCGTTGAAGGAGTTGGTTAAAGAATTGGGAACAACATTTTCAGAAGATCTGGGTGATAAATCAATTGGGGAGGTCCCTGCGTCGTGGCCTGAAGCAGACAAAAGACAACAGCGTACGGTGAAAGACATGGAATTTCATATGCAGCAATTGATTTCAAAAAGTGAACAGATCAGGGACAAGTACTTTTGGGAAACAGTAAATGGGGATGCCAAAGTAGTGGTTTCAGCAAAGGATGAACATAGGGAAAGGCTTTGGCAGTTGCTCGGCCGATTGCCGGATCCGGATCTCCCCGTAAACCCGATGGCCAGGAAATATACCGAATCGGAGAAGTGGACTGGATATGAGGTAAAACTGGATGTTTGGCCTGGAATCTATGCATGGGGGATTTTATTGATTCCAAAAAACCGGAGGAGTGGTGAACAATATCCGGCAGTAGTTTGCCAACATGGCCTGGAGGGACTTCCCCAGGATGTGGTAACTAGGGATGAAGATTCCAAGGCCTTTGCCCCCTACCAGGGATTTGCAGCGGAATTAGCGGATCGGGGATATGTAGTATTTGCCCCGCATAACCTATATTGGGGAGGAGATGATTTCAGGGTATTACAAAGAAAAGCCAATCCGCTGGGACTTTCTCTTTTTTCTGTCATCACCGGCCAACATCAGCGAATTGTGGAATGGTTGGGGCAGCAATCTTTTGTTGATGCCCAACGGATCGGGTTTTATGGCCTTTCCTATGGAGGTAAAGCGGCTATGAGAGTTCCTGCCCTAGTGGAGGGATACGCCCTTTCCATTTGTTCCGGGGATTTTAACGAATGGGTACGCAAAGTGAGCAGTACGGATCATGCGGCTTATAATAGTTATCCTTTTACCGGAGAATATGAAATTCCGGAATGGAACCTGGCCAATACCTATAACTATGCAGAAATGGCGGCCCTTATAGCCCCCCGTCCCTTCATGGTGGAACGTGGTCATCGGGACGGAGTGGGTACGGATAAGTGGGTGGCTTATGAATATGCCAAAGTACGACTTCATTATACAATTATTGGCAAGAGCGAAGCTACTGAGATAGAATATTTTGATAAGGGACATACCATCAACGGGGAGGGTAGTTTTAAATTTTTGGACAGGTACCTAAAAAATCCATAAAATATGAACGCTGACATGATCCTTGTTAAAAGCATTCAAAATATTCGCTTCAACTTAGAGCGAATATAACCAAATTGAAGGGAAGAAAACAGAAAACCATTCCAAGTAAAAAGTCATTTCTTGCCGATATCGAAACTGACCATCCAGTTGATACCAAATTGATCCGCAAATTTAAGCTTTTCTGGGGAAAAGTGGAATTGTCATAGGGTCGGAAAATTGGTCTCCCAAAAGCCATAAAAGATTTTCATGGATCAAATCGTTTATCTTCCAATATTATGGAAATGGGGAAAAAAGCAGTATTTTAGATGCTGAATTTGGTCAAAAAAACACATTTATCACCAAAGTTTTATGCATAAATTTTCGCCCAGTGTACTGCTGATAGTTGCTTTCTACTTCCTTCAATGTACCGGACCCGGTGAAAAAGAAGACTTGAGCAATGAATTAAACGATTGGCTCGATATCCAATATGAAGAATTATTGCTTCAAAGCCCCCTGCAACTGACGGCTCAGGGACGCAAGGAGTTATACGATCAATTGGATGACCTAAGTGAGGAAGCTGAGGACAAAAGGTTGGCCTGGCTGGAAAATAGTGTGAATGAAATGCAGGACAAGTTTACCAAAGATCAGCTTAATCCGGAAGCTCAGAATTCATTCGCACTTTGGAAATACCAATATGAAATGGCTAAAGAGGAGAAATCGTTCAGGCAATATCCCTATGTTTTTCACCAGATGGGAGGGACACATACCGGGCTTCCAAATATGTTGATCAATTACCACAAAGTAGAAGCCCCTTCAGATATGGAAGCTCTGATCGCCCGGATAGGTGAAACGGGAAGGGCTATCCGTCAGATGCTTGAGCGGGCAAAAAAACAGGCAAATGCGGGCATAAGACCACCACGGTTTGCCTATGAGATAGTCATTCCCCAGGCAAAATCCCTGATTCAGGGAAAGCCATTTGATACGGGAGAAAAAGGGTCGCCCCTATGGAATGATGGAATGGCTAAGATTGACAGCCTAAAAGCTGCTGGAAAAATTGACGATTCCAAAGCGGCTGACTTCAGAGATGCTGTTGAACAAGCCTTAACTGAAAAATTCAAACCTGCCTACGATGAATTAGTTGCCTGGCTAGAATCCGAATTGCCGCAGTTGGAGGTAAGTCCGACTGGAGTTAGCCGGCATCCGGATGGATTGGCCTTTTATCAGCACAAGTTAAAGTCCTCTACCACCACCAATCTGACAGCCGAAGAAATCCATCAGATTGGTCTCGCCGAAGTAGACCGGATTAAAAATGAAATGCTGGCCATCAAAGAACAGGTTGGGTTTGAAGGAAGCTTGGAAGAGTTTTTCCAGTTTGTCAATACAGATGAGCAGTTTTTTTATCCCAATACGGACGAAGGTAGACAAGCCTATTTGGATGATTCTAAGGCTTTTCTTGATGCTATTACCAAACAGCTTCCCAATTATTTCGGCATACTGCCAAAGGCGGATTTGCAGGTAAAGCGGGTGGAAGCATTCCGGGAGCAGGATGGAGCACCGCAGCATTATTCCAAGGGAACTCCGGACGGCTCCAGGAAGGGTACCTATTATGCCCACCTCTCTGATATGCGGGCGATGCCCAAGTCGACCATGGAAGGAGTTGCATACCATGAAGGTAATCCCGGTCACCACATGCAGATTTCAATTGCGCAGGAATTGACTGATATCCCCAAGTTCCGCACGCAGATGGGATTCAATGCCTACGTGGAGGGATGGGCCCTGTATTCAGAGATACTTGCGAAAGAAATGGGAGGATATCAAAACCCATATTATGATTTTGGCAGACTGGTCAATGAAATCTGGCGGGCAATCCGGCTTGTGGTGGATACCGGTCTTCATGCCAAAGGTTGGACAGAAGCGGAGGCAATTGAATATTTTACCGCTAACTCTTCCATATCCCAAGGGGCCATTAAGGCCGAGGTGCGGCGCTATATGGTAATTCCGGGGCAGGCTACCGGATATAAGATCGGCATGCTCAAAATCCAGGAACTCCGCACTATGGCTGAAAATGGACTGGGAGATAAGTTTGACATCCGCGGATTTCACGACACGCTGTTAAACGGAGGGGCTATGCCGTTAGAAATTCTGGAGGAGAAAGTGAAGCGGTGGGTGGCTGAGGTGAATGGGTAAACAGGTGCCAGTGTTTTTTAATTGGGTTTCTTATTCATTTTAAATATCAAATTGGATTGCTCACGCCTTCAACGAAATACATGTCCACTTCACCTTTGTTTTTGGCTTGGATTTTCCCCCTATAAGTGGCATTAAATTTGTCTTTTACAAGCTCATAAGTAACTCCTGAAATATTAATTTTCCCTGGTTCACTACTGCTTTCCATCCGGGCGGCAAGATTTACAGTATCTCCCCAAATGTCATAGGCAAACTTCCTTAATCCTACGATTCCCGCTACCACATTACCGGTATGTACACCAATTCGGACCTCAAAAATCGGTTTGCTAAGTGAGGCGTTTTTCTTTTTGTGTTCTTCGACGAAGTCTCTTATTTCCAAAGCCGCATAGATGACATCAGTGGGATGGGTATTATTTGTGACAGGAAGACCGCCGACAGCCATGTAAGCATCGCCGATAGTCTTTATTTTTTCGATGCCATGTCGTTGGATAATCCGGTCAAATTGCTTGAAGCAATAGTCAATTTCGGCAACAAGTTCATCTGCATCCAGCCTTTCAGCGATCATCGAAAAACCTTTGAAATCAGTGAATAATACACTGACGCTTTCATATTTTTTGGCCTGGGCTGTTCCTTTTTCCTTGAGCTCTTTGGCTATATCATAGGGTAAAATATTCAACAGCAGTTCGTCTGATTTTTCCTTTTCAATCTGAAGGTCTAAGGTCCTTTCATTTACCTTGAATTCAAGATTGGCATTGTATTCCTCCAATCGTTTTTCATTGAGCCTTAGGTTTTCTTCCACAGATTTTCGGACTTCTACTTCTTGGATCAGCTCGGCATTTAGTTGGGTTGTTTTGTCTAGAAGCATGGCGTTTTGGAGTGCGATCGCAGTCTGCGTAGCCATTACCTGTAGTATTTCGATTCTTTCCTGCGTAAAAGCACCCGTCAACAATTTGTTTTCCAGATAGAGATAGGCAAAATCGACCCCGGCATGTTTCAAAGGAAGGCAAACGACGGATTTGATTTCATTCCTCATTATGTAATCGTCGTTGGAGAAAGGCGTTTTATGGCTCGCATCTTCCAAAACGAGTGTCTCCCCTGTTCTCATCACATAATTGACAACCGGATGGCTAATATCAATAAACTCATTATAAGGAATATACTGCATCACGTTGATCTCATTACTGGAAACATCGACAGATGCCTTGATGACTTTAATGCCATTTTCAAAAGTTACCAAAAATGCTCTTTCCGCCCCCGCATTTTCCACAACTAGATTCATAAGGCCTGTAAGGATCTTTTCCAGAACAATCTCTCCTGAAATTAGGTTTATGGTCTTTAATATAGTTTCCAGATCAAGGCTATTCATGTTTTCCCGAATTTCCTCAGTGGATATTAAACCGGCATATCGTTCTTTCATCTGGAGCAATTTCGCCTTTGCACCCCATTTAGCGTAGGTTTTGTAAGCGTTTGTCAAATAGAACTGCGCCGCCTCGGGCTGGCTTTGGGACGTGAAAAATACAGCTGCACGTTCCCAGATGATTGCTTCATCCTGAATATATTTATGTATTCGTGCAAACCGGATTGCATAGGTATACGCCTTCGTTGCCTCATCGAATTGATTCAACAATGAATGGTATTCTGCAATCATCAGCTCATATCGGTGACGGTAATTAACCTCGGAATACTTCAACAAGCCTTTTATCAAGCCAATATTTTTCCTACAGATTTTAAGCAAATGTTTTTGTTCCCCGGATGATTTACTTGCAAAAATGGGGGTAATACATAGATTTTCATAAAAGTAAAAGAGCATCTCAGTAACTGAACCTTTGACAGGAATCAGGTATTCCTTTTCTTTTAGGCTAAATTCCCAAGCCTTTTCATGCTCATTGAATATAATTGCAAGCAATTTTTTCTGCGCATAAAGGTTGTGAAAATACAGGCCAAATGCAGGTTCATTCGGGAAATCAATCTTTGTTTCATCAAATATTTCACCTTGTAGTAGTTCAAAGTTATTTACACCTTCTACAAGTCCCACGACTGATTGCCTAAAAAGCTCAATCCTTTTGATCTGCATAATCTGATTCAACGGTGCCACCTGCATACTCAGCAACTCACCCCTTTTTAAAACCTTATCAATAGGCTCGCCGCCATAAAGGTTCCAATAGATAATTAGCTGACCAATAATGGATGTAAATTCGAAGTCACCTGTTTCAAGTCCTTTCTTCAATGATTCTTCCAGATCAGGAATGGTATCAGCAAGACGCAGTAGCCAATGAGAAATAAACATGACATACACTTGCTTTAGCGAAACAAACTGTTCCTCATAGTTGAGTATTTCACCAAGTTTGTTTCCCAGTTGGCCCATTTTGAGCCCTTTTTCCATCTTGCCCATAAAGGCGATGTTGATATATCCAAAGACGACAAATGCAAACGGTGATTTTGGCCCCAAGCCATATTTCAATGTTAATCGTATGAGCTTAAACATGATCAGAGGAACCATGTTTGGCTCTATGAAATAAGCGGCCAAAGACATATGGTGCATGATGGACATACTTATAATCAATTCTTCGTTGACAATTCTCGGAAGATTTTCTATTTTTTCATTTGTATAGAATGCCAATCGTCCACTGATTTTAAGGTAGCCCACCAGCACGTCAATCTGTGAAGGTTGGCGTTTCATATTGATATTGTAAATCTGTAAGGCTTCGAGTCCAATATCAATTACTTTTTTTTGGTCATTCCGGACATTGGCATTTTGAATCTTTAGTTCGGCTAATTTGAGTTTGTCAAGAGTAGCTGTTGCATGGGTATCCAACAGGTTGGTGAGTTCATCAAAGCGATCTTGCTGATTGCATTGGTTTGCCGCTATGGCTGTTAGAAAATATAAGTTATAGGCAAAGTTCAGATCTTTTTGCGATGCCCCATTTGGTAAAAATTGAATAGCGTTTTCAAAATATTGTAGGGCCAGCTTATACGCGGTGGCACTCTGTGACCTTTGTCCCGCAAGGATATTCAGCTCACATAGTTTATGGGACTCTTCAGGATCTGTGACAAGATCCTTAGATAAATTAAATTGATTGACTATATCAAAAATGTATTCTCTAAGACCCTGCTCAGGGGTGTTTTCCAGCAAGAGTCTCCCAATGCTGAGGTGAAACTCGCTTTTCTCATTTCCCTCGTTTAGGGAATAAATTGCCTGCTGTACGCGGTCATGTACAAAATAAATGTAGCCGTCACTGCTTTCAATGATTAAATCCATGTCAAGGGCAGGCTTTAAATCCTGATAAACGGCAGGCTTCCTGTCCTTCCTGATGATGGAAAGGGTACCCAAATCAAACTTATTTCCTATGCAGGAGGCAAGTTTGAGCAATTCGATAGCTTCAGACGGAAGTTTATTTATAGTCTGTAAAAACAGATTCACGATATCTCCCTCTACGTTATAGCCCATGATCTTCTCTGCGTCCCATTTCCAACTGGAATTGGCTTTATCAAAAACCAACATTTCATTGGTATATATAGCCTTCAAAAATTGAGTGACGAATAGGGGGTTTCCGCCTGATTTTTTAGCGACAATCTCTACTAATTCATCAAGGGGACGCCTTGATTTTCCAAGCGTGTCAGTAACAAATCTAAAAATATCTTCATATTTTAGATTATCCAGATAGATTTCCTCAGGCTGTATTCCCAGTTCTTCGATTTCCATTTTGAATTGAAGAAACATATGGCCAGTAGTAATCTCATTATCCCTATAAGCTCCGATTATCAAAATATTGTTTATATCCTTATTAGTCAGTACTTCTCTTATCAAGTTGAGAGAAGAAAGGTCACTCCATTGAAGGTCATCAATAAAAATTACCACTGGTTTTCCGGAACCGGAAAGTACTTGAAAGAAATTACTAATTGCATAGTTGAATCTCAATTGAGCTTCCACGCCATTCAATACAGGCAATGTGGGCTCATTCTCAAGCAGCTTGTCAAGCCCGGGTATTATGTCGTATAGCACCCTTCCGATAGGATGGAGAAATCGGTGAAATTCAGTCTTCCAATGGGCAAGATCTTGTTCATTCAATAAGAGTATCTGATCTACCAGCTTGCCCAAAGCCTGCGAAAACGCAAAATAGGGCACGTCAGTTTTTAGCTGATCAAACTTACCGGAAATGTAAAAGCCTCCCCGATGGATCACAGGCCGATAAAGTTGCTCCACCAGCACAGATTTCCCCGAACCGGAGTTTCCAAAGACAAGCAGGAGAATCTTTTCCAATTCTAGGGTCCGCTCGAATGTTTCATTTAATTTCTTTAGGTGTGGATCTCGTCCATACAATTGGTCCGAAAACCTCAATACTCCAGATAAATCATTTGTGCCAAGTTCAAAGCTTTCTACTTCCCCATGCCGCTTTAGTTCATTTGAGATATAGTCCAAATCAAACAAAACCCCTTCCGCAGAATGATACCTTTTTTGAATATCTTTCTCGAGCATTTTCATAATTAGATAGGAGATCGCTTTTGGACAGTCTGCGATTTCGCTTGGGTTCTTCGGCGATAATGCTATATGGGCATGTATTTTGGCAGAGCCCTCCTTGTATTCGAACGGAAGCTGATCGGCAAACAACCAATAGAATACGACGCCCAAGGAATAAATATCGGTGTAATAGCCAATGTCGGCATTAATCCTACCGGTTTGTTCAGGTGCGATAAAATCATGGTCTGCTTCCGAAAAAATCAATCTGTGTTGTAGTGCTATTCTTCTCTGTATTCGAGTTGCTAATCCAAGGCTGATGAAATAGATGGTGCCCGTTTCTTCCTCTATAAGAATATGTTGAGGATTGAGGTTGAGGTGAACAAGCTGTTGTTGATGGACTTCTGACAGCCTTTTTAGAATGGAGATACAAAGTTCAATTTTTTCGTTTGAAGGAAGTTGCGAAGCGTTATGTTCCTTCAGGTTGAATCCATTAATAAATTGGAGGGTGAGGTTAATTTCAGTGTTGTTGTTTTCACATGCCACTACTTTCCGAAAGCCGTCAATAGACTCCCCTGCTAAGGAGGCCTCATTCATTGTTTTTGAAATGGCAATTTGGGAAAGGGAGGAAATAGATGCTCTTTTTATTATATGGTTAGTGTCAATATCCGATTCTGATTTTACAATCGAGTGAATTTTATTCGCATACAAAACGTGCCTTTCCATTTCAAAACAGTATTTGGGGTTACTTTAACCTGTTCCATACTAAACCTGTACCGTTGAACGCTTGAATTTGGGGATTAAGCGGCTTTTTGTTAAATATAATACATTTTTCAATATTCAAACTACATATTAATATTTTGTTTTGCAGAAACTTTACCTTATTTTTATTTTCTTTCAGTTCATATTCCTGATAATTAATTAGGTCACCCAAAACTCCAACTTTATGTCAACGAAATTAACCAAAAGAAAAATAGGACACGAATATGTTGATGCCGAAGAGGACATCATTGCTGCCAAACTGGTAGATGAATTTGAGGCACAGGTGACCAGATTGTACAAGGATAAAAAAATGCTCCGTCAGGTACATACCAAAATGCATGGCTGTGTCAAAGCAACCTTTGCAGTGGAAATGGGTTTGCCGGAGGAATTGCAAGAAGGCGTTTTCAAAGAAGCGAAAATATATCACGCATGGGTGCGTTTTTCGAACGGAAATACAAAACCTCAAAAAGACAGGAAAAAAGATATCCGTGGTGTCGCCATCAAACTTATGGGTGTTACAGGAGAAAAAATTCTTAATGACAAACATTTTTTGGAATCGCAGGATTTTTTGCTGATGAGCAGTGAGACTTTTTTTGCAAAATCCATTGGAGAGTTGAGCAAATTGTTGTCAGCAGTGACTTCTAAAAGTAAATTGAAAAAACTTTTTTATTTCTTGAATCCTATGCATCTGCCCACATTGATGAGAGTCAATAAAAGTATGGTTGCTTGTGATAATCCACTAAACATCCCTTATTGGAGCACCCAGCCCTATCAATTTGGAAAGATTGAAAATGCGGTCAAATACCATCTTAGGCCTTGTGCAGACAACACTATTATCGTTGAGAATACGACGGATTATGATTACCTGAGATACAACATGGCACAAACCCTCCTCGATAATGAAGCCAAATTCGACTTTTATGTCCAGTTCCAAACGGACGCTAAAGCAATGCCAATAGAGGATCCCACGGTTGCATGGACATCGCAATACGTTAAGCTAGCCACCCTAACCATCCATGCACAGGTTTTTGATTCCAATGCCCAAATGGAATTTGGAGACAACCTTTCGTTCAATCCCTGGTATTCACTTCCCGAACACCGTCCCTTAGGTAGCTTCAACAGGGTCAGAAAAAGAGTCTATGAGACGATGTCCAAATTCAGGCATGACGAAAACAAACTTCCAGTTACTGAACCCTTGGACAGCCCTGATTTCCTAAAAGATATGCGTATTCCTAAGCGAAAGACTGCTATTGACCAGCAAGTGCCTTCCAAAAAGATTCTACAGACCACCGCTGAAGTAATTGTAAACTGCAGTAAAGAAAAGGCTTATAATTATGTATCCAGCGTGAAGGAACTGCCCAATTGGCTATTGAAAACCGGGCCTATTTATGGTATTATCAATGTCACTACCTTAAGGGGGAATTGGGAGATTGTAGGTGACAATAGGTTGGTTGAAAGAGGAGATTCTGCTAGGTTGGTGGAGGAACTGATTACCGTTTCGAAATATTCACATTATGCCTACCAGACGACGGATTTCAGCGACATATTCAAGCATCTCACCAACAAGACCTACGGCCAAATGTGGTTTGACACAGTAAACGACCAAACAAGGCTTCGCTGGGTATATACTTTTACTTATAAAAACATTTTGGCCAAGTTATTTTTGATGATATTCATCCCTTTATTTCTAAAAAAATACCTTCAAAATGGATTAAACAATGCAAAAGCTTATTTGGAGGATTGATCTCTCTTCTATTCAAATCGTAGACAAAAACCGTAAAACAGTGACAGAAGGAAAGAAGAAGTAATTGCCTCCTTTGACGGTAATGAACCTTGGCAAATTCGTGATTGTCCGACTGACAGGCAGGTCCTGTACAGTAAAGTTTTGTTCCTCCCCCTTAGAGGGGTTTTCTTTTACTCCAGTTATGGGATCAGGGTCGTTATAGAGTTCCTTAGATTTAGGAAGGTTGCCCCACGTATATTGGAGGAATTCAAACTGTCGACTGATGTCGGCATTGAAACAGCAAAAAAGCAACCCCACCTCTCCATTTGGGGACCTTTTAGTAGGCGATCCCTCAAAAATTTCACCATACAGCCTTGCCCTACGGATTATTCTGTGCTGATTACTCAGTTTGAGAGATTCTTTAACGCCATGATCATCAACACTGTCTCTCGGATTGGATCTTCTAAGGTGAGAACCGAAAGGGCATTTGAGCCCATCCTTGTCAAATTTTGAATAGCCAAAATCGTTGATGTCACTGATGACTCCGGGGTCGTTATCAGGGAAAAGGGCTATTGGAGCTCCGCTTTGCCACCTTCCAATGACTTTAGCGGCAAGCTTGAGGCTTTTGGCAACATTTATACTGTGGTCCTCATTTTTTGTTTTTTCATTCATAAATGACCAAAAAGTACTCACATCCTGCTCCAGTTGCCGCATGACCATAAATGACCCATTTCGACCGATATCTTTTAGACCACTGCCTTCTGCATCGGGTGGAAGAAGATTAAGATTTCCCTGTTCAGCCCTAATCAGAGGTGTATCCGGATATACACCGAAATCATTTTTGTACCCGAAAATAAACTCTCCAGCCTTGATGACATCATCCTTAGGGCCAACCCTTCCCGAACCTTCGATAATAGGCTGGGAAATGCCATCCCGAAATCCAAAATGCTCTTTGTTTTCAGGTTGGGTTTGACCATCTATGAAAAGGATCTCCTCTAGGCCGTTGGCGGCAAATTGGGCTTTCAGTACCTCATAATAATTGATGCAGACAATTTTATCTTTTTCAATATCATCGTCGCTTTCTTTATCATTCCCAAAAACCATCAGGCAAAGATGTATTGGCTTGTTGAAAGGGCCTCCCCATCTCCAATTTTTAGGCGCACTGTTTCCAAGATCGCCGAGTAGCCTTGTTCTGTGCTTAGAAACCATCCCCTGTCTGAATTCCCGGGAAAATGCTCCCAGATTTTCAGGTCTCAAACCAAGTTTCTCCAAACCCGTAAACGTAAAAGCTATATTCAAATGGGTGCTTGGAATATTTTCTTTATTTGGGATATGTTCGGCTGTGGTCATTGTTTTCCAAGACTGGGCGAGCCATGTCTTAAATGCTTCTGCGTCGGTTATTTGCAAATAGACAAAACGCGAATACAACATATGGGCATATCCGCGGATCAAATAGCCTTGAATATCATTGAGTTCTAAAGGAGTCATAGGTATTTTCTAAATGAGTTTGAGGAATTTGGCTGCCTGACGCTCGGAAAGTGACTTCATAAGCTGTACCCGGATTTTGGTGTTGTTGTTGATGTTTTTGATGGAAAGGTTTGGATATGCTGTGTACCAGACGTTGGTGATAAGCTCTGAATTCCGGCTCCAAGCGAGAAAATGTTCCTCATCATAAGCGCCCCCGGTCAAAAGGAAGTTCGTCTTTGGAAAGATCTTGGTATTGGAGAAAATCCCTGTTAACCCCCAACCACTATTATCAATAAAATCACCAAGATACTGTTGCCAGCTTCCGTCAAAGTTGCTAAAAAACAAGACCCTTGAATTATCTTCAAACATAACCCATTTGGCGAAGTGGATAGTGGGTATTCCCATCAGTTTACCTTGGACAAAGAAGAACTTGATTAGACTCTTTGATAGGAAAAACATTGCTTTAATTGTAAGGAGTCGAAATTTACCCTCCTTCATGTCCACAAGCTGGGTGAATTGATTTTGACTTTTAATATCTTCGGATTTCTCCAATTCATTCAAAAATTTGTCGTCCAATTGGCTTCGTTTACGGGTAAAGTTTTCATCTTTTCTTTCATAGAAAATATGGAGAACCAAAACCCAAAAAATTATCAATGGCAATAAAATTAAAATAACAATTCCAAGAAATACCAGTCCCAGCCAATTGACTGAAGGCGTTTTGACTTTTTGATTGAGAAAAGCAAAATCTGGGTTCGAAGTCACCTCTTGTTTAATATTTTGGTATATCTTGTGGGCGGATACGTTCTCCCAAGTTTTTGAATCAAGGTGTTTCCTAATAAAATTCCTCAGGATACTTTCATCTTTGATTTGTTGCACTGTTCTTCCCGGCGCTCCGATATAGACTGCTGCATCTTTGATGACATTATTGGCCAGGAATGCTGTTCGGGACTCAGGGGTTCTTTTTTCATAAAGGGGAAAATTTTCACAACAACAATATACCTTATCCAGTAGTCCAGCAGAATCATTGCATAATTTTTCAAGAAGATCGGCTTCCTCACCATCATAATCAACGACAAAAATCAATTTGGGTGTCCGATCCGCTGGATCATTGATCCACGATTTACCATAGTCGATGACAACCCATCTCGCAAAATGGATGATGTGCAATTCCTCAAAGAGGGGAAACCTTCCCTTTTCAAGGTCGTCACTGATTCGTCCAAGAAGATCCAACAGTTCATCAACTTTACTCTTGATTATTGGGACAAGGATTGTGGTAGAATTTTGGCCCATAAATTACGATTTAATTTATTTCTATATTTTTTGTAAAAAATTCTTTGGTGCATTTGTTGCCTGACTCGATCAGCAATTCCATATCTGGTAGTGACAAGTTGAAATTCGTAGCCGAAATACCCAATCCATCAATTCGGATGGAGCGGTTTCCTTCGGCTGTTTGAAATCCTATATCGATATTCTGAACATTTAAAAGGGTTTCAAACAATTGTTTCAAGTATGTTAAAGGCTGCGAAAATCTTAGATTGACTGTTTTGTCGATTTTTTTGTCATGTAAGTACAATCCAATTGCTTCCTCGCACATGTAATCCGGTGCAGGGGCAAAACGCTCGTTGTCAAAGAATCCCAAAGGATAATTAAAGGCTATACCTCCATCAACATAGACATGGTCAGTTGGGTTAGCCCCGGTGAATTGCCATGCTTTGAAAAATAAAGGGATTGACATAGATGCCCTAATAGCTTCAGCCACGACTACATTTGGTGTTTTGAAAGAGGAAAATTCCTGAATGGTATTTTCGTTAAGGTCACAGGCAAAGACAAATAAATCCTTACATCCCGCATCCGACATTTGCTTGAAAGTGACATCCGTAGGTAGGTTTTTTGGAGATTGGTCAAGGTAGCGGTGAATAAACTCCAAAATATAGTCTCCCGAATAGATTCCATACCTTTTGAAAATTCTTAGAGGATTCCAACCGATTTTAAATTTCTTCAAATCAAAGTGAAGTTTGAGTAGGTTCTCGATTTCATCTACACTATATCCCGCACATATCATCCCGGCCAACAAGGATCCAACGGATGTTCCCGCAACCCTTTCGATGCCGGAAAGCAAACCTAAATGGTCCAATTCCCGCAGGGCACCTACATATGCAATTCCCTTTACCCCGCCGCCTTTCAGCGCTAGATTTTTGATAGTCATCGGTAGTTGCTTAAAGAATTTAGTGATGAACTCAAATTAGCCTAAAATTAGTTGATATAAATATAACCAATTATTTCTATGGTTTCTGATTATTTTATCAAGTATTTCTTTGCTAAAGGAATATAATAATTGGTAAATTATTTCTTGGTCGATAGTCTGCGCTGTTTTTATACATGATTCTAAACTCGCTGAATGAGTCTATTCGGTATTGGATTATTGCCAATTCCCCGAGAGTCACGCCAAGTTCCATCATGATGAAAATTAAAAAAATCAGGCAAGTCAAAGCAAATAAAAATAATTTAATCAAAACCTGCCAGACTGAAAATGAGGGCTTATTATATTACACACTAAAATCCGCAGATGACTCTCTGGAAGATAAACCTTCCAGATATCACGCCGTTAATTTGAATAACTAGCTGATTATCACCAAAACCTGGGTGTTTTGTGGGTTTTAGATACACTCTACCTACTTGCTTGGCCCGGGCATCTCCTCGGTTTATCCTACCTCAGTCCGTTGCGGCCTGGTATATAGCATCAAGTAAACTCCCATTCTCCTTGGTATCGTTGCCGAGTTCCCAGAACATGATACCTCCCAGTCCATATACATGCCATCCAATTTATAGGTTTCAATAAATGCAGCGGCACTTTCAATAAATGTTGATCGGCTTGCTTCCGTCAGGGCCATATCCGAAAACCCATCAGCCCCCCAGCCCCACATGCGATCATTACTTTAAGGTCGGGATTGCGCTCCTTTTGCCTTACCACCCGAATAAAAATCGAAAATCTGCTGTGTACGTGTACACGATGTGGCGTTTCCTAATCTTTAATTTGGCAAATTGATTTTTTCGTCAAAATGTGATGATTGAATAATTCAAAATAATTTATACTCCCACATATTAATTTTCCATCTCCAAATCCTAAAATCCACTAGCAGGTATCACGGATAAAGCATGGGTCAACAAAAATGCGACGTCGATTTGTAGCGTTTTGTGAACGGCTTTTAAAAAACCAACTTCAGGTACACGCTTATATCCGACAGAAC
>DATHWC010000312.1:0-6022 GCA_035460985.1 Lunatimonas sp. | reverse complement strand
ATCCTGCAGGGTAACGTAGGCTGTTTTACCATCAATGCCTCCAAAGGCAATATTGGAGGGTTTGCTTCCAGACATGACTATCTCTTGAAGCAATTCACCGTCAGGAGAAATTTTCGCCACTGTTCCCTTTCCATGTCGCGTAATATAAAGATTTCCGGCAGTATCACACCTCATACCATCCATCCCAAAATCCTCAAATTGAATCAGGAGGCGTTTATTGCTTATTTCTCCTTTAGGGGAAAGGTCATAAGCCCACACATTCCGTTGTACCGATTCATTTACATAAAGGGTTTTATTGTCCGGACTTACTTCAATTCCATTCGTCGTCCCCATGCTGGACTCCAGCAGCACAAATTCTCCGGAACTATCGACGCGCCACAAATTTCCAGTACCGTCTTTCCAACTTGGATCAGAAGCAAATACTATATCATTGTCCATTATGGCAATATCATTAGGCTGATTCAATTCCGGATGATGGGCATAGACGTTGATTTCAAGGGTATTCATGTCTACCTGCAGCACATTGTGTCCCGTGTAGTCTGCAATCAACATCTCCCCATTACTGTTAAAGCGAATACCATTCCCTGTACTCCCCACGGGCAAGTCAATAAATAGGGAGACTTCGCCTTTTGGGGTGACTTTTCCGATGGTGCCTTCTCTTAAAAAATTGACTACATATAGGTTCCCGGAATCGTCCACCGCTGGGCCCTCGATTCCGGAGGTAAACTCCCCTCCGGTCGTAAATGGCTTGGCTTGATAAAAAACTTCCTGTTCTCGATTTTCCATTTCATTGTTCAGGTTTTGCTTACTTGGGGAGTTACAGGCAATCATCAGACAGATTGGCACTATAAAGTATTTAATTTTCATAGATGATGAATTAAGATGCGCCGTATACCACATTTGTTACCCGCAAGCGGTTATTAAAATTTCACAACGTCTTAAAAATACAACCAATATTCCAAAATTTCTGCCATTTGAACGATATTTTGGAGAAAAGTTGGAAAAATAAGACCGAAAGGTAATTATCAATCCGGGTTAAAACTATAATTTTGAGTTTGTCATAAATAGAAGTCTTAGCAAAAGGAAAAGCATTTGCAGAAATAATAATAATACCATAAATTCAATGGTTTTTAAATAATCTTGTATAAATCACCTATCATGAAAAAAATAGAAAGAAGATCAACCCTCAAAAAATTATTCGCGTCCCTAGCCGGATTTGCCGGAATTAGTGCGGTAGCAAACGCCAACACGGATGCCACACCGGAGAAAGAAGCATTTAATATAGTAGAGGAGCAGGATGTTCCCTTGTTTTCCGGGGCGACCAAATTGGGAAATATGGTTTTTATTGCCGGAAAAGGAGCCCATTTTGATGGCGACATCAAAGCACATACCGACCACGTCCTCAAAGAATTGGAGAAGGAACTGGTAAAAGCAGGGTCCTCTATGGAAAAAGTCTTAAAAGTAGGTGTGTTTCTACACGACTTGAATGACTATGCAGGCATGAATGAAGTCTTTCGCGGACGCTTCGGTAAAAAGCCACCAGTAAGAACCACAGTAGCCACATATGGCGGCGTACCTGGCGATTCCTTGGTTGAAATGGACTGTATTGCCTATATTTAACGTTAGAAATTCTTTATAATAGACCCCTAAACCTACGGCCACTTGAAGCAAGAAAGATTATTCCAAGGATTTATAGTCGCTGCATTTGTTATTCTATTAGTTGCTCTTTTACTGATTTTCATGGGAAAGACACCCTCCTCGGGACCCTTGTTAATAGGTTTTTTTATTCTTCTTGGCATCGGGTTTAGGGGTTTTCATCGACTCAAGGGGTACACCTATACGGCGATGATTTTTGCTGGCGTTACAGCGGCCATGTTTTATCCACACCATCTTACCGAATATAACGGATATGCATACAGCAACCTGATTACTCCTTTGATTCAGATCATCATGTTTGGCATGGGCACATCGATGTCGGTCAATGATTTTGTAGGGGTAGCAAAAATGCCCAAAGGTGTTTTTATCGGCTTGGGTGCTCAAATAACCATTATGCCCTTATTGGGATTTACTCTTGCCAGCTTTAGTGGCTTCGCTCCTGAGATTGCGGCCGGCATCATACTTATCGGCTGTTCCCCTTCTGGCTTAGCGTCTAATGTAATGGCCTATTTAGCTAAAGCGAATTTGGCTTTATCCATCACCATCACAGCAGTGGCTACCATCTTGGCACCTTTTACTACCCCATTATTAATGAAAATGTTAGCTGGTACCTTTATCCAGATAGATGTGTGGGATATGATGTGGAGCATAGTCAAAATGGTCATTTTTCCAATAGGAGGGGGCTTGTTGTTTAATCGCTTTCTCAGTGGCAAAGCCAAATGGCTGGATGATGCCATGCCGCTGGTATCCATGATCGGGATTGGAATCATCATTACCATCATCACTGCAGCAGGCAGGGACAGCCTCTTGGATATCGGAGGTTTGTTAATTATACTCGTCTTGATTCACAACCTTATGGGATATAATCTGGGATATTGGGTAAGTAGGCTTCTCCGTTTAAGAGAAGGTGACTGTCGGACTATTGCTTTGGAAGTCGGCATGCAAAATGGTGGTTTGGCCTCCGGTCTGGCAAAAGAAATGGGTAAAATAGCCACCGTCGGATTAGCCGCCGCAGTCTTTGGACCGTTGATGAATATCACCGGATCAGTGCTGGCATCCTACTGGCACCGCAAACCTCCCAAAGATGATATTCCTGAATAATCTTCATTTAGCTTATCTTTGAATTTAAGACGAATTTCTAATTGGCTGGTCGCACTTTCCCTACTGGGATTGGTATTGGCGGCATACTTATTTTGGGTCGGAGCCAATTTAATTGCGGGAGCTTTATTGTTGGCATTCTTGACATCTTTGGGGCTGGGATTTTCTCTGCACCCATTATTGAAAGGATACCTCTATACCTTAATGATCCTTGTTGCTGCCACTGTGGCCCTTCTTTATCCTCAGCCATTTACTGAATTTAGGGGTTTTCCACTTAGCCAACTTATCATCCCTCTACTACAGTTTGTCATGTTCGGAATGGGAAGCTCCATGACCATCCGAGATTTCTCCGGAGTAGTAAAAATGCCCAAGGGTGTATTGGTTGGATTGGGCTGTCAGCTCACCTTTATGCCGCTATCTGGCCTGTTAATCGCCCATTGGAGTGGGCTTCCCACCGAGATTGCCGCTGGAATAATCTTGGTTGGTTGCTCACCAAGTGGAGTTGCGTCGAATGTCATCAGTTTCCTAGCCCGGGCAAATTTAGCACTATCCATTACCATTACCGCATTATCAACCCTACTTGCTCCGTTGACCACACCTTTGCTGATGGGTTGGCTGGCTGGATCCTATATCGAAATCAATGTTTGGGATATGATGTGGAGCATATTTAAGCTGGTAATTTTTCCCATTGCAGCAGGCCTGCTTTTTAACCGTCTCCTTCAAGATAAAGCCTATTGGCTGCAAAAATTGATGCCTACGGCTTCCATGATTGTAATTGCCTTGGTTATAATTTTAATCACTGCATCTGGTCGGGACAATCTACTTGATATCGGAGGACTGCTGTTAATTATCGTCCTTTTTCACAACATTCTCGGTTACAATTTAGGCTACTGGGCTGCGAGGGTCTTTGGTCTTGATGAGCGCGATAGCCGAACCATTGCCTTGGAGGTTGGGCTGCAAAACGGAGGCATGGCGGGAGGTCTGGCAAAAGAAATGGGCAAATTGGCTACTGTAGGGCTGGCACCGGCAGTTTTCAGCGTGCTTCAAAATATCACTGGATCCATTCTGGCTTCTTTCTGGCATAAAAATCCTCCAAAAACTAAGGAATAGGCGAGTAAACCCATAGTTTGCCCACCTCTGTAAACCTCCTCATTCAAACCATTCAGCCCAGTCTTATATAATGGATAGACTTCTATTCCTTACAAAGGTTGAAATCGCTTGTTTTACCAAATTAATGTCTTAATTATGCCTTTCTCACAAGCTATCATTTAAAATTTACACTCCGCCTGTTCACTTTATAAATATTCTCACAAAAGAATTAATGTTTTTTAAAAAAAATAGAGGATTATTTTCCTAAAGAAATCAGAAATATCTAAGTTTAGCTTTTCAATGTCATTGACCTTTTTATGCGAATAGGTATTTGCCATATGATATTTTCTCTAAATTAAATATCCAAAAATTAACCTTAAATGTAAATGATCCACAACGGTCGATTTTATTAAAAAATTCAGATCGACAATCCGACAAGCATTCAAACTATTTTATTTCTAAACTTAATGTCTTACTAATGAAAAAAATTTTATCAATCTCATATGGATTGGCGTTAATGCTTTTTTTAAGCATTCATGCAAATGCCCAAACTCGCATCCTGACAGGTACTGTCGTATCTGAAGTGGATGGTACGCCGATTCCCGGCGTATCTGTCTTGGATAGGACAAATCAAACAGGAACGGCTACGGACATGGACGGAAAGTATTCCATCAGTGTCAATGATAACACCATACTGGTGTTTTCCTTCATCGGATTTTCAAGTCAGGAGTTCACGGTAGGAAATCGCAGCCAACTTGACGTGGCACTCGCCGAAGACGCAAGTGAATTGGGTGAAGTGGTGGTGACCGCTTTGGGTTTGACCAAAGAAAAGAGAAAACTCGGATATGCGATTACCACGGTCAGTAGTGATGTTATGGACAAGGCTCGGGAACCGAACGTAGCGAACTCTCTTGTAGGACAAGTTGCAGGCCTGGTGGTAAAAGGCACCAACGGAGGACCTCAAGGATCTGCCAATATTGTTCTTCGGGGTCTTCCCAGTATTTCAGGAACAGGCTCACCGCTTTTCGTAATCAACGGTGTACCCATGGATAATACCCAGCGAGGTTCAGCTGGCGAATGGGGTGGATCTGACAATGGGGATGGTATCGGCAATCTTAGCCCTGATGATATAGAATCCATGACCGTCCTTAAAGGGCAGGCTGCTTCTGCCCTTTATGGTGCAAGAGCCTCAAATGGAGTTATTTTGGTTACCACCAAAGGTGCGAAAAAAGGCGGAGATTGGTCGTTGACTTACAACGTCAATGTCATGACGGATCGACCTATGGATTTTACAAACTTCCAAAATGAATATGGACAGGGAAGAGGTGGTCAACGGCCTCAGAACGAGGCGGATGCCCGTACAACCGGAAGATTTGCATGGGGTGAACGAATGGGAGGCACAGTTATTGGATATGATGGCAATCAATATCCATATACTCCCTCCGGTGAAAATTATTTGGATTTCTATAGAACAGGAACTAATGTAACTAATGCTGTTTCCGTATCCAAGGGACTTGGAGAAGATGGCGCTTTTAGATTATCCATTTCTAATCTAAAATCAAACTCGATCGTGCCGGCAAGTGGTAATGACCGGTTGAGCATCAATCTAAATGTCGATCAGAATATTACAGACAAACTCAATGTATCTGCTATGATCAATTATATTGATCAAAAAAGCACGAATATTCCAAACTTAAGTGATGGTCCGAGAAACCCAAATAATTTTATGTTTCTGGCACCCAATATTGCTCCAAGTATCTTTGCTCCTGGATTTGATGAAAATGGAAATGAAATTGTTTTCAGCGACGACATATTTGTAACAAACCCCTATTTTATGGCCAACAGGGGGATTAATGATAGGGGCAGAAAAAGAAATATTTCTGCTTTGTCAGCTACTTACAACTTTACTCCAAAAGTCTATGCCATGTTTAGGGTGGGAAATGATGTCTCCAATGATGACTTTTTCGTAGTAGAGCCTACTGGAATTGCCTACTCGCCAGATCTAAAGGGCAACTTAAATGGCAGAGGTCTGTCGACAAGATCAGAATTAAATGTTGATGCGCTCTTCGGTGCCGATGTAAGCTTGACCGATGACCTCTCACTTGATGCTCTTATTGGAGGGACATTCCGAAATAACAGATACGAAGAAGTTGGCGTAAGCGGTTCAAGATTTGTGATT
>DATHWC010000311.1:0-9280 GCA_035460985.1 Lunatimonas sp. | reverse complement strand
TCTTTGCTGAAACAACTCCATATAACCTTTTAATTTGCTGATTTCAGCAGACGCAGCATTCCTGGTATTAAGAACTAGTCTGATATTTTTAAGCAAATTAGATTCAAAATCTGATGATTCAATTAATTTTAAAAGCAATTTATATCCACCTAAAATTCGCACATTATTTTGACTATTCTCAATTAGTTCTTCCGTTACATTTTTATGCCTTTTGATTATCCTTCCGTTTATAATTACTACAAGAAATACAAATAATAGAGAAAAGGGATAAAATCCGCTATTCCCCTCAAAAATTCCATCAAATTTATCAGGAAATACACAAGGGCAGCAAATGATATTACTCCCATAGATCCAGCTAAAAGCAAATACTTCACTTTGGAATCCAACAGTTGATTCGGCTTTAGCATCCATTTCAACAAACCTTTAAAGGATTTATTGGTATTGGAGTAATGCATTCCGGATGCCTGAAAATCTTGCCGCCAGTCTAATCCAGAAGAAAGCCCCCTAACAGCAGCCTGCCTTTCCAATATTTCCTTGTGTTGGGATGGTTCCTTCAGCCATAGGGCCAGTTTTGATTCCCCAAACTCAGTAGTTGCTCTGTTGATAATTTTAAAAATCGAGTGCTTGCCAAAAATATCCAAATCTTGGGAATACCGATGATTATTTTCTATAAAGCTTTCACCACCATAGAAGTCAACCAAATCGTGGTTTAGAATATCAATGTCCTGTTGGTTAACGCAAATTAGATTTTCATGGTGTTTTTTAAGGTGTTCGACCCGATTGAATTGTTTGACAACAAAACTAAATGCCAAACCAGCTGTCGGGATATAAATCAAAAGAACACCATAAAGGCCGGAATCAATTATAAATAATGCCAGAACCAAAAAGAGAAGAAATATCAGAAACCTCCATATTGCCAGCCTTTTCAATTTTGAATCAAGCATTAAGATTCTTTCTTTCAAACCGTTTATTCTTTCCTGAAAAAAGTGTACAGATGGAAACCTGGCTTGGGACATTATTTTATCAGATGTTTTTTAACTTCCTTTTCATCCTAAATTAAGGTGGGTGACCGAATTACACCATATCTGTCAAAGACAATGAGGTGGGGAATTATTCCTTCAGGTCAAACCACCTCACCGCATTTTGATAGAAAATCTTATCAACCACCTCCTTAGGCAGTTTTAATCCCTGAAATGGCCCATCGATCAGCGTACTGCTCATTTCATTATCCGAAACGAAAAATTCCCAGTCTCTCCTCCAGTTTTCCTGCATGCCCTGATGTAGTTGCTCTTTAGTTCTTTCCCCATCGTCTGACAAATCCGTTGCATACATTACACGGTCCTGATATTGGATAAAAAAGTCCCGGACCTTTTCCCGATCCTGTGCAGTTTGGTAAAAAACCTGCCCCATTCTAGCCGCAAGATCCACAGCCATATTTGGAAACTGATCCAGCCTGCTTGCCAATTCGTCTACATCATACTCCAAACTCCCCATATGTGCCCCTACAAATTTCAAGTAGGGGTGTTTTTCCAAAACCCTGTCCCGTCTCGCCGTAAGTTCCTCATGACTGGGCATATCTGGTTGGAGGTACATGTGATATTCGGGATGGTTGCCGTAATATCTCCGGTCATTGTTGGTCGTCATTTCCTCCAAGGGCAGCCAGCAATTTTTAGGCTCGCCCAAATGTCCCATCAGCACTTTTTCATTTGCCTGGATGTGGTTAAAAATGGGATCGAACCGAACGTCGTCTATAAATATCAAATTGCCTGAGGTATCCCGGGAGACCATCCCGATATTTTTCCAAACTTTTACCCCAACCGCACCAGCCTCGAAACAGGAATCCAGCCAAGAAAGCACCTTTTTTTCCCAGTTTGGGGAATCCCAGTCGGAAACAGCAAAGGCCGTCACCATATCCACCACTTCGGTAGACTGCTTGTGTTGCCTTAGCCCGTAAGCAAACTTTCCATAAACATCGTCCCATCCCTCAGTATATTCAAGGGAAACATTTATCAGCCGGAAATTATCCGCTTTGGCTTTTTCAACAAAAAAATCCCTATCCGTTTCGATATGGACGTGAACATCCATTTTCTTTACTGCTGAATAATCCTCAACTTGATACCATTGTTCCCGTTGGGTGCAAGCACAAATGTTTAATATAACAAGTGAATGAATGATATAATTTTTCATCATGTATTGGCTGTGAAGTAAAATTTGGCAAAAATTGACTACTACGCATTAAATTAAAGCATTAAATATAAATATGTCAGTATCTAAGGGTAGAAATTATTTCCACGGTTATCACATTATCGTAAAAATGATATATTTTGCAACCCGTAAAGAGGGTCACCTAAAAATTGAGTAAGCGAGTCTTATACCCCACATTTACGGCTTAGATTTTAAAAATTAATTCATTGATTTAATGTTCCCACCAGTAAGAATCATCATAGTTTGCTTTACAATTTCACTGCTTGCAAGCTGCAAACAAGAAAAATCACCCTTTGAAATATCTCCTTCAGACCGATTGTCTCCCAACAGAATGGAAGGTCCCTTCCCTACTGTAGCCATTCCCGAGGACGCGGATATGGAATCCCCGCGATGGAAGGGGATTGATCTATCTCCAGTTGCTCCTGTTATGCCTCTCTCTGCTAATCAGCAGAAGGAGACCTTTATACTTAGACCTGGCTTTAAAATTGACCCTATCCTTACTGAGCCTCAGATCAAGGAACCCGCGGCCATTCGCTTTGACGGGAACGGGCGGATGTATGTGCTGGAACTGCGGAGCTATATGCAGGACATAGATGCGACAGGGGAGTTGTTTCCGACAAGCCGCATCTCCCGCTGGGAAGACAAGGATAATGATGGGATTTATGAAACAGGCATTGTGTTTTTGGACAGTCTTGTTTTTCCCCGTTTCGTTGTGCCCTTCGGTCCCAATTCCATTCTTTCCATGGAGTCCAACGAAGATCATGTCTATAAATTTACCGACACCAACAACGACGGCAAAGCTGACAAAAAAGAGCTTTTCGCTACCGGACTGGGTCGTTCAGGCAACGTGGAGCACCAAACCAGCTTTTTGACCTGGGCGATGGACAACTGGATGTACAGTACCTATAATGCGCATCGGATTCGCTGGACCCCGGACGGAGTGATAAAGGAGCCAACGGGCAATCCTTATGGGCAGTGGGGTGTGACACAGGACAATTATGGCCAGGTTTGGTTTCAGGATGGCGCAGGTGGCGTTCCACAAAATTTCCAATTCCCCCTCTCCTATGGCAATTTTCAGGTAAAGGGTCAGTTTCAGGAAGGCTTCAGGGTGCCTTACAGCTTAGTCAAGCTTGCAGACTTTGAACCCGGCATGCGGGAAACCAAACCAGACGGATCGCTGAATAATGTAACTGGTGCTGCCGGAAATGATGTTTTCCGGGGAGACCGACTTCCAAAGGAACTGGTCAATCAGTACTTTTACGGTGAGCCAGTAGGAAGAATAATCCGCCAAGTCCGCTCCGATAAAAAAGATGGGTTGACTTACATCCAAAACGAGTATATAGATTCCGAATCAGAATTTATTCAATCCACCGATCCCCTGTTCCGGCCTGTGGATATTGCCACCGCACCTGACGGTACCATGTATATTGTGGATATGTACCGGGGAATCATTCAAGAAGGAAACTGGACCCAGGAAGGAAGCTATCTGCGCACAAAACTTCTTCAATATCAGATGGACGACATTATCGAAAACGGCCGCATCTGGAGGGTTACCTATGAAGGTATGGAGCGGAGCAAAGAAAAGCCCCGCATGTACGAAGAAACTTCCGCACAGCTTGTAAGGCATCTCTCCCACCCCAACGGCTGGTGGAGAGATATGGCCCAGCAAACTATAATATTAAACCAAGACAAATCCGTAGCCAAGGAGCTTGAAAAATTGTTGCTGGAATCAGAAAATGAACTTGCGAGAATCCATGCGCTTTGGACAATGGAAGGACTGGGGGTCCTGGAAACAGAGATCGTGAGGAAACTGATGAAGGACCCGAATCCCCAGATTCGAGTTCAGGTAATTCGGGCTAGTGAAACGTTATATAAGTACGGGCAAAAAGGATTGGAAGGAGATTATATCAGTTTAACGAAAGATACGGACGCTAGCGTAGCCATACAGGCGTTCCAAAGTGCCTACTTTTTGAAAATTGACGGAGTGGAAAACTTGTTAAAAACCACGCTTGCTCAAAACAAAAGCAACGGCCTACAAGTAGTAGGCACGCAGCTTTTAGAAAAAATGGATGCCGCCAAACTATTGGCTACCACCCAGTATTCCCCAATCGAGCGGGAACTCTTTGGCAAGGGAAAAACCATTTTTGACGGCTATTGTGCTACCTGTCATGGTGTAAAAGGCTTAGGAGCTCCAACCGGACCAGCTGGCGGGGAACTTCTCGCCCCCGGTTTTTCAGGATCTCCCCGCATTCAGGGTCATCCGGAATATGCCGTCAAAACCCTTCTGCACGGACTTACCGGAG
Organism: Lunatimonas sp.; assembly: GCA_035460985.1. Lineage (GTDB taxonomy): Bacteria > Bacteroidota > Bacteroidia > Cytophagales > Cyclobacteriaceae > Lunatibacter. The sequence goes on along the minus strand of DATHWC010000311.1, from coordinate 4,772 downwards.
CGATCGAAGGCAAAGAATATGAGGGAATTATGATAGCCATGGATACAAATGACGATGAATGGATAGCTTCCGTAGTTTCCTATATTCGAAATGATTTTGGCAACAAAGGAAGCTTTATTAGCCCGGATTATGTCGCACAGGTGAGGAAAGAGACAGAAAGAAGAGCCTCGACATATTCCTATGATGAGTTGATCGGTGAAATTCCCAAGGCTCTATTTCCGCAGGACAACTGGAAAGTCACCGCCAGCAGTACGGCCCTTCAGGGAGTCGGATCTACCCGGGATCCCTCCTATGCGTTTACCTATAAAGGATGGAAAACGGAAACGCCACAGGAACCAGGCATGTGGTTCCAGATAGAGCTTCCCCAGCCGACCCACTTTACCGAAATCCAATTTGACGTGAATGATGAGCAGTTTCCCCGCAGCTACGCCGTATCGGTGTCTGAGGACGGAAATTCCTGGTCTCAAGTGGCTGAAGGGTCGGGAGAAAAAGGATTGAATTCCCTGCACTGGAAAGAACAGGTTTCAGCCAAGTACCTTAGAGTACACGCATCGGAGAAGAATGAGAACCCATGGGCTATGCGAAATTTAATACTTTACGCCAGGTAGGTTTATAACGATTAGAAAATCGTCTGAACCAGGACCGGCATCAAGTGATTGGCGCTCCTGTTTGTATTTCGTGACAGTTAAATCTTGACCTGCTTATTTAAAGATTGCAGCCAAATGGAAAAAAGCACATAAATTTGAGTATGATGTGCATGCCGTTGCCCTTCTTAAGTGAGTTTTGATAATTGAAAGATTGTTTTGATGAAAAGTCTTTCCACACGAAATTGAATGAAAAATAAATTGAATTAGGCACTTTCTCAATATTCGAAATCTACTTACTACAATGATGCATCGCTTTTGTAATGAGAAAACCCGCCAACGTCATTTATTTACTAAATTCCGATTCTAGCAAAAAAGACCACAGAGAACACAGAGTTTTTTAAAAAAATTCTCTGTTTCCTCTGAGTTTCCTGCGTGTTCTTTGTGGTTCTATTCAAAAATTTACTTAAAAGGAAACATTATTTGGAGGTGAATTTAAATGAAGTGGATTATTCGTTAAGTTTGTGTTGGGATCAATTGGTAGCATGCAATATTGAACAGAAGCCTAATTCAGAAAAAAAATAAGTAAAAGTCATTTTCCATACCCCTTTAAAAAGCAAAAGCGGGAACAAACTCTTGGAGCTATTCCCGCTTCACCATCTGAAGACCGTGGTTTTCAAATAATGACAAGCTACAGTTATTATGACTTCTTCCCGGTTTCCCGGAAATCTAACCTTAGGCTGATAAACTTACACTTCTCAATCTTTCAATTGGATCGGCTGATTTGGGTATTTCTGCGGTTAACCGTTTCAAACATAAGACCCGAAAGCCTTAGCCCATTCATACTTTCATCTCAAGATTTTCAACCTTAGTCCAAAACTTTACTCTTGGCCTTTTATCTCTCACTTGTTGAAATAAAGCTAAAGATTAAAAATCTAAATTGCAAGGGATATTTGAAAAATTTTTTAAATAAAACGGTTCAGTGGAAAATGGTTGGTTAGAATTCGTATGTCAAGGATTAAAGCACTTCTAGAGCACTTTTGTTCAACCCTTTCAGGTCGGAAGAAATTCAAAATATGTCCTGTCTGTCGTTCGATATTGCAAATGTCGAACAGCGGTTAAGTAAACTTCTCCGTCGAGGTGGAAAAAATTATCTATCCATCTTCCTTTAGGTTTACTATTCAACTTTTCTGATTTCAATAATTTTGCAGTTGGTGAAATTAGGACATGATTCATTCACTCCTGTTTCCTGATACGTGACACTAATTTTATCTCCTGAAATAAATGAATGAATATCCTCCAAAGAAACGACTAAGGTATCTCCATTATCAAGATGAAGTTGATCCGCACAAAACATCAAACCTCCGCTACGCCACACATTACCGTCTGCCTGCTGGATATCAACATCCTCAATATCAGTAGAGCATGCAGTCAAAGCAGTGATAAACAAAATGCTATAAACACGATTCATAACTAACATTTTATTAGATCAAATACAGAATGAATTCAATATGCCTGAAAATTAGCCATTTAATTTAAAATTCCAATAGTCCGATACCCATCAGCGTCGGGAAATTTGGTCGGTCAATTTTACGATGGATTGCTCCCATGGCAATTAAAGAGTTTAACTACTTCGTCATCATGATTTTCAAAAAATAAGGTATCCTAGAAAAGGCATCTACCAAAAACAGCAAATGTCGAACAGCGGCTCTTCGTGGTTTGTAATCACAAAGGACGGATAAATGGAATTTGAAATCCCACTGAAATTGTTCAAATTGGGACGATGATTACAAATCCGTATGAGCTGAAGTCCGACATTTTAAATTCCGATCGGGAGTTCCTTAATTAATATCGAAAAAGATCAACCTTTGTGGAAAATCACCTGAATAATGATTCTTGCCTGAATTGCGGCAACACCTTGGCGGCAAAGGAAAATTATTGTCCTGAATGCGGACAGGAGAACAAAGATCAAAAGGTGCCTATAGGCGTCTTTTTGGAGGAATTGTTTTCTAGTTTATTTAGCTTTGACGGAAAGTTTTTACAAACCCTCACTGCTTTTTTCTTTAAACCCGGTAAACTTACCATAGCCTTCAACAACGGCCAGCGAAAAAAATACACCCACCCCATTCGTCTATACCTGATTTTTTCCCTTTTCTATTTTTTTATGATTGGGTTCCTTATTCCAAAAGACATGTTTGACCGGATTTTGAACTCGGATATAGGCCTAATTTTCACTGAATTCCATGAAAAAGGAGTGGAAAAAATTTTGGAATCGGATCCAAATGAAGAGGCCAGGCTTCAACAAGCAGGTGAAATAAAGGAGGAAATTCCGGTTGAACACCCACTAAATTCAACCAATATTTCTGACAGCATCGATAAGAGCCACTCTTGGAAAGAGCTGAGGTTTTTGTCCATTGACCCTACAGTGAATGAGAATCAGTTTTCGCAGGCGCTGGAAAACAGTCCTTATTCTTTTGATTTGGATTTGACCATGGAGAAAAAACGGGCCTTTATTGCCAATTCCAACTTATTTGTAAGTCAGGTTGCTAAAAACCTCCCATTAATGATGTTAATCCTCCTACCTGTTTTTGCTTTATTTGTTCACCTGTTATTTGCTAAGCGCGAGGTCTATTACATTGAAAACCTTATTCTGGGGTTTCATCTTCATGCCTTTGCTTATGCTTTGTATGGGATTGTTATTCTTTTGAGTTTTTTTGGTGGGATTCAAAGTAGCTGGCTTGTGATTGGGGCGTTTGTGCTAGTAACAACCTATGCCTATATCGCCCTGCTAAAAATATATCGTCAACATTGGTTCAAAACCTTAATTAAGTTTTGGTTTCTTGGGGGATTCTATCTGTTTGTCCTTGCCATGGGCGTGGCGTTGGATTTATACCTATCCCTCATCCTACTATAAAATTGCTCCTCGTGATTGAAATCGCGGGGTCGGATATGGGGAATTTGCAATTTCCGTCAATCATTTTCTCCGCATCCGCACTGGGATTGTACATCCTTTTTATCTGAGGTTCGATATTGCAAATGTTGAACAGCGGCGTTTATTTGGGAAATTTCAAACCTATCACTAAAGGCAATTTGCATTCAGGCGAAATAGCTTCATTTGTTTGAGCCGTAGGCAAATCCTTCTTAGAATATGATTTTTTACAATACGAAATTTTGCATAATGATGTTTAAAAAAATATTATAGTAATATTTCTTTTTTTCTAAAATCAAATACATTATTTTAGTACGTAAATCAAAATTATATACATGAAAACCAAAATAGTGCATGTTTAAGTTATTCCACCCTTTAACCCATCCCAAATAATGAAAACCCAAGTAACTAAAATTTCAATGCTGGCCATTCTAGGCGGCATACTAATTTCCTGCAATAATATTGTAGATGAAATTCCAGCAAACGTCAACGGTGAAAACAGGAGTGTAATCAATCAGCAAGAGGAGTCCGACATAAACCTCCGTAAGGGCAACTATTCCTTATTTGGGGCCTTTTTGACTGGAACAGAAGAAGTACCACCAGTAAATGCCAACGGTGCCGGTTCGGTAAAATTCGAAGTGATAAATAATGGAGCGGGAATCAAATACGAGGTAAGAGTTGCCAATACCGAAGGAATTGTTGCTGCCCATATCCACAAAGCAGCCTTCGGTGTGAATGGACCTATTATGGTCGACCTTATTCCCAGTCAAAATGCATCGGGTTTGGAAAACGGACTGATTGCAGAGGGAATCCTAACGGCCCAGGATTTAAGGCCTCTGTTTGCCAGTAATAATCTCAATGAATTAATCAGCACCTTGAACATCGGCCTGGCTTATGTCAATCTCCACACACAATCCAACCCAGGTGGACAAATTAGAGGTCAGGTGAGCCCTATCTTGCCGAATGACAATGCTAATTTTACAGGACAACTAACAGGAGATCAAGAGATACATCCTGTTGAGACGCGATCGAAAGGAGTGGCAATTTTTAGATTCAATAAAGATAATAGTGCGGTGAATTTTCAATTGAATGTTACCAAATTAGAAAATTCCAGGTTTGCACACATTCATTTGGGAAAAAGGGGTGAAAATGGGCCTATTCTGGTACCCCTTAAATCAGAAAAGATAAATGGCGTATTTAATGGTGTATATGCAAACGGTCCTCTGACAGAATCCGATCTTTCTGGAAGGCTGATGGGG
>DATHWC010000310.1:0-12595 GCA_035460985.1 Lunatimonas sp. | reverse complement strand
AAACCGGCGAAAAGGTGTTTAACCAGGCTACCGGGTTTTCCCTTATGGTATTTTATGCCTTTGCTATGCAGTGCATGAGTACGCTGGCAGTTGTGTATCGGGAAACAAAAACCTGGAAATGGCCCATCATTCAAACCGTGGCCATGACTGTAATTGCCTATTTGGCTGCCTTTTTCACTTATCAAATTTTCTCCTGATATGTGGCAAGAAATCGTTGTTTTCACCTTGTTTTTCGGGGTGTTGGCCTATTGGATCTACAATGGCTTTTTACGAAAAAAACCGCAGAAATCTGGATCCTGCGACAAGTGTGGGTAGGGCATACTTCTCATTCCATTTTGAAGGATGCGACCTCCTTTTTTTTAACCTCTTCCTTTGAATAGGGCACCTGAAAGTAAGCATCCTCAGCCCAAATCGGGAAGAGATTGCCATAGAACGGACTTTCTATATCCCCTGACTGACCGGGATTATTGATCCCCAACGATTTTTCCCAATCGCCAGTATCAACTATTATTCTCAGTGATGCCCCAGTGGTATTGTTATCCCCGTAAGCGTTTGCACCGGGAGTGAAGCTGTATCCTCCGCGGGGAATTGGGCCCAGGTCGGTTTTCTCACGCCATTCTTCGGATATTGCGGCACTAAGTGGGTGTCGGATAAGGGCATGTTTGTAGTCGGGTTGTCCATACTGCCAGTTGTTCCAATCTGTGCCCAATTTTTTCTCCAGCTCCAGGATGGCCTCTTCCAATCCTTCGACTAAAAATTCCACTTTACCCCCTTTACCAAAAACCGCAGGGTCACCCTCTTTAATCCATTGGAGGGTTTTTGTCATATTGAGTTCGGTCAGGTAAGGAGCTACTTCCTTCGGAATGACAATTTTGCCAATGTTTTTCCGCAATGTGCGCTCCCACATCACATAGATACCTGCCTCAATCGAGTTTTTATCCAAGATGAAGTCCCAGGTCAAGAGCATGGATTGAGCCTTTTTACCTTTCTCATCTTGGATAGAAATGGAACTTAATTCGGCTATCAACTGCCTTGCAGGCAAGGAAAGGTAATCATTTTGGAGGTTTCCCATGTCGGCTAAATTGAGTTTTCTACCTGAACTCAGGACTTCCTTGATGCGGTCTCCCCGGAAGGCGTCCGCCCATGTATAGCCAAGGGATTCGGGAAACGGATAAGTGTTGTCTACCTGATTTTCGTTAGCGGTGGCGAAAAAGCCATTCGGAGGGTTATATCCATGGGGGCGTTCCAGCATAGGCTGATATCCTTCCCAATCCTGACTACCGTCCCCCAGGGTAGCTACCAAGCCGGAATACCCCTTGCGAATGGGGGCAATCCCTGTTGCCTGCCAGCCTATATTTCCGTTTTTATCCGCCCATACCATATTTTCGGCGGGGATATGATTGTAGCGGCAAGCCTCCCTAAACTCTTCCCATGTGGTGGCTTGTCCCATCCGAAGACTGGCCAGATAGGGTGCCCCCCCCGGTTCTAGCCAGGCGCATTCGATGGCTACTGCTTTGCCAAGCTCTTTGTCTATAAACGTAATTGGGCCATGTACTGAGTAATAATGGGTTACTATTTCAGGTGCTCGATTTTTGACTGAAATTGTATCCGTAATGGCATTCATTTTAACCCATTTGCCTTTGTACTTATATTGTAGGGGGTCATCCGGGTGCAGGTCATAGATCCTCATATCCTCGTTATCTGTTTGAAAAATAGTTAATCCCCAGGCACCTATTTCGTTATGGCCTATGGAAATTCCCGGAATAGCAGGTTCTCCACCTCCCACAACATTCCAGCCTGGCGCATGCAAATGGACCCAATACCTGAGCGAAGGAACTGCCTGTAACCGATGGGGGTCATTGGCCATAATAGGAAATCCACTTTCAGATAGGTCTCCGCTGATTACCCAATTGTTGCTTCCGATCGAAGATGCATCGATGGTTTCCATTATAGTTCTCTCTTCCGCAATCTTCTTTATTTCCTCGGCAAATGCCGCAGTTTTGTTTCTATACGGTTCTTTGATATCTTCCGGGCTGAAAGTGAGTGCCGATCTAAATGCATCATAGGGAGCGATGATGTCTTTGAAGAGCAGGGCCTTCGGTATGGACGGATGAATTTCCAACGAGGGCTCAAAGGGGTGGAAATGATGGAGTTCTTTGGTCTTTTCCGCTCCTATCAGGGAGACCATTCTAGAGTAGTTCAACTCCTGTTTTACATTTTGCAGCAATCCCTGATGCCTCGAGACCACGACCTCCCAAGTCCAATAACCGGGCAAAATGTCCAACATCTTAAACTCTATTGGAAGTAGTTCCGGTGAGTCAATTACCTCTTTGATGTAGGTATTGATTCCTTCTACAAAGGCATCTACGATAACCTCCCCACGGGGATGGTAATGGTTTAATTCGGAAGATTTGTCACCTCTGAATTGAAATAGACGGACCCCTTTATCTCTTTCCAATTCCTTTTCACCTAGGACTTCTGCAAGAGTTCCTGTGGCCTGCCTTCTCCAAAGTTCAAACTGAAAAAGGCGATCTTTAGCAGCCAGATAGCCCTGTGCAAAAAAGAGGTCCTGCTCGTTTTCAGCGTAAATATGGTTTACGCCGTTTTCATCGCGTATCACTTCGACTTGGTCATGAAGTTGGGGATATTTAGATTCCTGAGGGCAGGAAAAAAGCAATAGGATAGGTAATAAACAGGCAGCTAGTGAAAATTTATTGGTGTAGGGGATTGTCATGAGTGGTTGATTGTGGAGTATAAATGTCGATTTTAAAATGGTCATTAAATTGTTTCTTGCACGTCCCAACTGGATATACCGCTTAATTTATTTCAAAAAACCCTAAATTCCGCTTTCTTTGCAAAAAAAACTCTTGGAAATAAAAACCTTGATCAATAAAGTAAAAGAAAACGGGAGTGTTTTTTTACAGGCGGGTGGGGGCCTTCCCATGAAGTGGACTAAGCTTTCTTCCTTCACCGACAGTGAGGTCAGGGAAGGTGTTTGTCTTCTTTTTGATCTGTACCAGCTACGTTCGATCGCCCCGTCCTTTTCTGATATTTCATTGGATATCATAGATTGGGCAGAAGAACCCATCATATTTCATACTCCAGTTTCACCATTGCTTAAAAGTGGCCCTATTTCAAAAGGAATCATTAAATTTGCACTTATTAAAGAACCATTTTGGAATAAAATGCTGTTTGCAAGTGGTCAAATTCTAGTTAGCCAGGAGGTAAACGAAGGGATCGATACGTTAATTTTGGAAGAACCATTTCCGTTACAGCAAAAAAACGTTAAGGAAATGTTTCTTTCGGCGGATGGGCAGGTGAAAATAATCAAGCCATGAACTTTAAAGAAGCACTGCAAGAAGTAGAAGTTTTTCAGCGGGTTAGTGAGTGTGCCGAAGAATTGGGCTTGGAAACCTACGTGGTAGGTGGCTATGTACGGGATCTCATTTTAAAACGTCCCAGCAAGGATATAGATTTTGTCTGTTTGGGGAGCGGTATTGATTTAGCAAAAAGAGTGGCGGCTAGCTATGGAGCTCATGTTCCCGTTTCAATCTTTAAAAATTTTGGCACGGCCATGATCAAGTTGGACGATTGGGAGGTGGAGTTTGTTGGGGCTAGAAAGGAATCTTATCGGACTGATTCCCGCAAGCCCTACGTGGAGGCTGGTACACTTCAGGAAGATCAGCAGCGGAGGGATCTAACCATTAATGCATTGGCCATAGCGGTAAACCCCGAGAATTTTGGCGAGCTTATAGACCCTTTTGACGGAATGAGGGATATGAAGCGGAAAATTATCCGCACCCCCACTGATCCCAACATTACGTTTTCGGACGACCCACTTAGGATGATGCGGGCAGTACGTTTTGCCGCGCAGCTTAATTACGACATCGAACCGGATACCTTTGATGGAATTACATCCAATGTCCATCGTTTGTCGATTATCTCCGGGGAAAGGGTTATCGATGAATTGAATAAAATTATTCTAACAGATAAACCTTCTTATGGGTTTAAATTGTTATTTATCAGTGGGCTTCTTCAGGAGTTTTTCCCGGAGATGGTGGACTTGCAGGGCGTAGATTCCGTTGGGGATAAGACGCACAAAGACAATTTCTATCACACGCTACAGGTATTGGATAATGTAGCTACGGTTTCAGATAATCTTTGGCTTCGTTGGGCGGCAATCATGCACGACATAGCCAAACCGGCCACTAAGCGGTTTAACAAAAAGAGTGGGTGGACGTTTCACGGGCATGAAGATAAGGGGGCAAAAATGACACCGACTATTTTCAGACGTCTTAAGCTGCCTATGGATGAGCGGATGAAGTATGTTCAGAACCTGGTCAAATTGCATCTCAGGCCAATTGCTTTGGTCAAAGATGAGGTTACCGATTCGGCCTTGCGAAGGGTCTTGATTGAGGCCGGAAATGACATTGATGATCTAATGAAGCTTTGTCGGGCAGATATTACCTCCAAAAACAACACGAAAGTGAAGCGTTTTTTAGCCAATTTTGACAGGGTAGAAGCCAAGTTGCTGGAAGTGGAAGAAAAAGATCAACTGAGAAATTTCCAGCCTCCTGTTTCAGGAGATGAAATTATGACTATTTTTGGCCTAAAGCCATCGAAAGTAGTGGGAGAACTAAAAGAAGAAATAAAAGAAGCTATCTTAGACGGCAAAATACAAAACAATAAAACTGAGGCTTTGGAGTTATTGTTTCAATTGGCAAAAGTGCGTGGATTACAAAAAACTGAAAATAATCGATAGTAGAAATGAAAAAAAGTATTCTGATTTTATTTGTTAATTTGATGTGGTTAGGTGTTGCAGTGGCACAGGAAACTGCTGAACCCAAACCCGACCTTCCTGAAAATCTTCGACAGAGGAATGAAACTGACCAGAGAATCTATGAAATGGCAATGCGCTATAACGACGTGTCGGTGGCAAAAATTAAGCTGTATGATTTGATGGAAAGAAATCCTAGGAACCCAAAGTTTGCGGAATTACTATCCTCCATTTATTTCGAAATGGAGCAGTATAGCTCATCCGCTTTGTTGGCTATGGATATGTTGGAGAGAGATTCCAAGAACATTACGGCGTTGGAGATAGCCGCCTATAGTTTGGAGCAAATTGGAGCGTTGGAGCGGGCATTGCCCTATTTCGAATCGCTACATTTACTGACAGGCGATACATTCAGTCTTTATAAAACTTCCTACCTTCAATATTCTTTGAAGAAATATGAGGAAGCGCTTAACTCTGTGAATATGCTTATAAAGGATAAAAAGGCAGTGGAACAGACATTAAGCTTTCCAACAGAGGGAAATGAGACGCAGGAAGTAGGGATGGTAGCCGCGGCACTCAACCTGAAAGGTTTGATATACAAGGACCAAGGCAGTAATAACGAAGCCAAAGTAGCTTTTGAAGAGGCGTTAGCCATGAATCCGGATTTTGAACTGGCAAAAAAGAATGCTGCAGAACTATAACAGTATTGTAGTTTAAATTGCTGAACGCACCTGATTTCATTCCCGGTATTGAATTTAACTATTCTTTGCCGGGAATTCTTCATTTAAAATCTTACAAAAAGACCATTTTTTACCTCAACATCTATGTCCATCTTTGATAAATTAAACCGCAGACTGTTGAATCCTGAACTTAAATTTCAGGCAAGCCGTAGTAGTGGACCCAGTGGGCAAAATGTAAACAAAGTGAATTCCAAGGCAGTGTTAAAGTTTGATATTCCGAATTCACACATTTTGGATGACGCTGAAAAAGAGGTTTTGCTTCGCAAACTAGCGAACAAGATCGATCAGGAGGGGAATTTATCCATTCAATCCCAGGAGAAAAGATCGCTTCTACAAAATAAGGAAATCGCTGAGGATAAATTCTACGCTCTTCTGCATGAGGCATTTCAAAAAAAGAAGATACGAAAAGCAAGCCGACCAGGAAAGGCTGCCATAGAGAAACGAATCAAAGCCAAAAAGGTAAGGGCGCAGGTTAAGGAAAACAGAAAGAAAGACTGGTAGTTCCAACCTAATATAAAAAGAACCCGAAGGAGACTAAGAAGGCACAAAGACCACAAGGATTTTTTTGAATCTTAAGTACTCGCTTCGCCTAGGTGTAGTATCCACTACACCTTTTTATCAGAGAATTGCTTGTGAAACGCAATCGATTAAGGCCATTTGCAATGGCCAACTGCTATCCGATTTTACCAAACCTGACATGCCCCATCCACCTATCAAATCCGCTTTATGATCCTAACTCTTCTCCCCATACGGATGCTTCCAATCCCGCCGATAAGGCCTTTGAAGCAGTTTAGTCGCCTCTGGGTCACCAATCACAATCCGCTTCTCCGGATCATAAACAAGCGGTCGCCCTAGCTCCATGGAAATATTGGCCAATATGCAACTTGCCGTGGAAATATGCCCTTCCTCAATATCAGCTATTGGCCTTCCACCTTCTTCGATGGCTTTCAGGAAGTCCAACATATGCAGCCTGGTGGCGGGAGCAGCATTTAATTCAATGTCCTTTTCCGTCAGGTCTTCCGGGTATTTTTCCCGTTCGTAAACAACCTCCCCGTGAACTTTTTCACCTTCTCCCTGTGGGATAAAATCATACCGCATGGTACTTCCTTTTAAGGTGCCTTTATCCCCATAAAGCACAAAAGCCCATGGGTAGTCAGGATCCGCAGGTGTTCCCCAAGACCGATGTTGCCATACGCAATTAAGTTCATCGTATTCAAAGGTGGCAGTTTGGGTATCCGCAATGGTGGACCTTCCCCCTTTTTGCACATAGATGCCTCCGCTGGCATTGATACTTTTTGGCCAGCCCAAATCCAACATCCATCGAACGGTATCAAACATATGCACACACATATCCCCGGTGATCCCATTACCATATTCCATCATGGTGCGCCACCATCTTTTGTGGGGCAATCCGGTATAGGGAAGTATTGGGGCAGGCCCCGTCCACATTTCATAATCAAAAAAATCCGGCACCGGCTCCACATCCGGATTTCCGTTTGCCCTCATATGGTAGTAACAGCACATATCCACATGGGATATTTTTCCCAAAAGGCCTGAATCCACAAACTTCTTCTTGGCTTCGATCAAGTGGGGGGTGCTTTTGCGTTGTGTACCCACTTGTACTACTTTGTTATATTTGCGCGCGGCAGCCACCATGGCCTCACCCTCCAGTACATCCACGCTGATGGGCTTTTGGACATAGACATGGGCACCCGCTTTTAAGGCGTCAATGGCCTGTAAAGCATGCCAATGGTCAGGGCTTCCGATCACCACAATATCAAGGGAATGGTCCGCCAAAAGTTTGCGGTAATCAGTATATTGTTGGGGAGTTTTTCCGGATTCCTGTCGTTCACTAACCAGTTTGGCAGCCTCAGCAGCCATATTTTTGTCCGGGTCGCAAAGTGCAACAACTTCGACAGAAGCTACCTGTATCAACCGGAATAAATCACTTTTCCCATACCATCCTGCTCCGATTAGCGCTACCCGGTAAGGTTTGGTCTGCTTAGGAATGTTTATGGCATTTGCCCCAAAAGTAGTAAGAGCAAGTAGTGCGGAGGAACCTTTGATAAAATTACGACGGTCAATTGGGAGAGAAGTCATGGAATGAGATAAGGGTTTTTCAATTAGAAAATAAGGCAATTTTGCTAAGACGATCAATATTACTGATTTTAATAGAAATAATAAAATTTGTCGTTATTTTAGCCACTCATTAATCTTCCTAATAACATATGCCCGATCAAACCCAAGCCAACCGAAGACACTTTCTTAAAACTGCAGGAATTTTAGGATCTTCCCTTTTAATTCATCCCCGTTTTGCCTTTGCAGGAATTCCAAAATCCGACAGAAAAGTCCGTGTGGGCGTGGTAGGGGGAAGGTTTGGCACCAGTTTTTATTTTCATGAACACCCCAACTGCATAGTGGAAGCAGTCAGTGACCTGCGGAAAGACAGAAGAGAAAAGTTAATGGAAGTATACCAATGTTCCAAAAGCTATAATTCCCTTACGGAACTGCTAAAGGACCCCAGGGTGGAGGCTGTTTTCGTTGCCACTCCTGCACCGGATCACGCCGAGCATGTATTGGCCTGCCTTGCGGCCGGTAAACATGTATTGTGTGCCGTACCCGCAGCGTTAAGTTTGGTAGAAAGCGAAAGACTTTATCAGGCGGTAAAATCTTCCGGATTGACCTATATGATGGCCGAGACCAGCACCTTTCACCAAGTAGTTATTTCTGCAAGAAAATATTATGAAAATGGGGATTTCGGTGACATTTTTCGTACGGAATCGGAATATCACCACCCAGGTTTGGAAGTATTATACTATGAAGGGGGCAAACCCACTTGGCGGTTTGGACTGCCGCCTATGTTGTATCCCACCCACTGCACCGCCTATCCCGTTTCTGTGACAGGAGAACGCCTTACTAGTGTAAGCTGTCTAGGCTGGGGAGATCAAAGTGAGGCGTTGAAAGGCAATCCCTATAATAACCCTTTTTGGAATGAGACTGCTCTATTCAGAACGGATAAGGGAAATGCCAGTAGGATATCCATCTGCTGGAGAGGTGCCCTGATGGGAACTGAGCGTGGGGAGTGGCATGGAAGCAAAATGAGTTTGTATGGCAAAGACCCCAACGGTTTGGGTGAAATCAAAATCAACGGCTCCGAAGAGTTGGGAAGAGACGATGCCGGATTTTTGTATAAACAGGCGCAAAAAGAAAACTACGATCAGCCCGATTGGTGGAATTCGGACCTACTTCCCGAAACACTCCGTCACAACAGCGGACATGACGGTTCTCATACCTTTATCACCCACGAATTTATTGACGCCATCGTGAGCAATAGAAAACCGATGGTGGATATTCATGAGGCTTTGGCCTATACGGTACCCGGCATAGTAGCCCATCAGTCAGCGCTAAAGGATGGGGAGACGATGAAGATACCGAATTTTGGATGATAAAAACTGAAAATCGTACGGTCAATCCAATCCCGTTTTTCAGTATGTCGGGCAAGCCGAGATTTTTCTCTCATTTCGGTCCGTACTGCTGAGCCAGTCCATAATGTGGAAATCCGAAGTATGGCAAAATGGACAGGAATGAACCATGCCCCTACTGTCGACGTAAAAACTGGACTTGCCCGCAGAAAGACAACCAAGCCTCCGTTGATAATATCCGTGGTACATGATGGGGGCAATATGGCGGTATTGTGCATTATGATTCAGGCTTAAAAATGACTTTTCCATTTCGATGATCTGCTCTGTGTTTAGGGTAACATCTTTTCCCCTGAAATTTCCCTCCGCTTTAGGCTCTAGCCATTGGATGAAATCTGCACCCATAGCAGTTGCTGCTTCGGCATGTGTTGTCAAAAAAGAGGCGTTGGCATTTGCACGTAATACGCAAATAGAGATAGCCAGCATCAATCCTGCCTGATTTGTTGACTCGGCAGCCTTGGTGGCCAACTGAAACGCCTGATTGTGCCCTCTAAATCTGTTGTGTTTTTCAGGAGTAATGTCATCCAGACTTACGATGACGCCTGTAGCACCTGCTTGTTTTAATTTTTGGGCACGTGATGTATCGAGGTTAAAACCAGAAGTAAGAACCCAAAATGCAGTACTGCTATCTGCGTCCCTTATTAATTCAAGCATATCATTGAACCGGACCATGGGCTCACCTCCGCTTAATGAAATATGGCCCAACCCTCTTGCCTGCAGTATTGAAATTACATTTTTGAGTTCATCTTTGGAGAATGTTTCGTGAAGGTTCAAGTTGTCCCATTCAAAACAATGTTCACAGCGCATGGGGCACTTTGTGGTTATCGCAAAATTCACTTGTTGATGACTGTTTATGGCAAAAGCATGGGGGACGAACCGATTCATCTCAGTAAGGATATAACGGTCAAAATTTTTTGATGGAAATGCAGGCATGTATAGCCCTATCCAGTATTTTCCGTTTTTCACCACATATTTCCGCTTGCCTCCTGATATTTTACGGTTAATTTTCATTATCTCGGAAAAAACCAATTTCACTTTTTTTATTGATCGGTACACTCTAAATGCCAGGAATACTATATGCATCCTTACCCACATTCGTAGGGCGATTTGAATGAAATAGGAGGGTCTTGAACTGTTTATAGAATCAGCCATATTGGAAAACCATTAATTTCAGTTTCGTTTTTTTATTGATCTCAACGGCTTGGTATTAGACGATTGTTCAGTTAGGTACTGGCTTTGGCTTATTTCCAGATAACGTTGCAAACTGAAGGTTGGCAGCATTCCGTCCTTTCTGAATTGAGTAAGAAATTTCCGGTCTGCCTTGCCTGTGAATTCCCGGATAGGTTCGTAGTATCCCTTAGTGTGCAAAAAGGTAGAATAATTTTGTTCGGGGTTATAATTATCGAATTGATATGTCAAATAAGCTCTATTACCTACTTCAAGTTGTTCCATATAGATGCCGTCTTTTTCCAATATGGGAGACAGCACATCCTGGTCTTTTTCATCTAAAGCACTGATTGGTTTGATAGTTTCCATATTTTCGGCTGATATTGGTGCCAATTCTGTCAACGTAATTTTGTCCAATTCCCAAAACATAAACCCGGTCCTCAACCTTACCTCCAACTCCTCATCATAAATAGCAATATTTTCCAACGGTATTAGGACTTCCCGGTTCATCAAAGGCCCTATTGTCTTAATTTTTTGTACTTCTTCCCAGCCATTTTCTGTTTTTACCTCCACAGTAAGCATCATTTCTTGCTTATTCATCCATTCGAGGATTTCTTCACCCGATCCTTTTTGCTGTTTAGCAACAAATTTGGAATACCTGTCTCCGAAAGCACTGTAGAATTCCGCAATCACATATTCCAACCAATAGTTGTTTTTAAGGGAAAGAAGCAAACCTTGGGGATATTTTGATTCAGGATTGTCAAACTTTACATAGAGTTCATTTATCGGATCATGGTTGACATCATTGAATGTACAAGATACATTATCCACTTCGGTAAGTGGGAAGAGCATGTCCAGGTCATGGTTTAATCTTGCATGGGTGGGTTTATGAAAGGTATTTGATTTAAAAAGGTTTCCGGTTGGATCTATAACTATTTTTTCATCGGGATTATGGGTAACCACCATAAGGTCCGCCATATCGGTATACTGCCTTTCTTTTAATTCATTGCTGATCATGAGTTTTAAATCCTTATTAATAGAAATGCCTGGAAGTGGCAAAAAATCCTCACGAGCCAATGCGGGTATAATCGCCCCCCCAAAAGTCTCTCCTTGTAAAACGTATTTCTCACCGTCATACACACTTATAAACGGACAGGAACTCTTGGTAAGTAATGCAATTACAATAATGAGGGCGAATACTCCAACGGTAATTCCCGCAACTGCCAAGATGGTAGTCGTTGTGCTTCTTTCCCGATCCCGTTCGACTACTTCGATGCTTTTAATATCGCTTATGGATATTCCCACCCGGTCTCCAAAATCCCCCATGTTGCCAAGATCCGTATAAATATGGATCTCTTCTAATACTTCTTTATCGGCTGGGCGGTAGCGGTATCTTTGCATGTAATCAGAAAGATAAATAGTGTTTTCCGCTGGGACTTTTGCAAGCGTAGCGTGCAGCTTTTCCTCTTGTTGATTGAGGCTGAAGTCTGTCAAAAGGAAAAATCCCTGAGAAGTCCGTAAAATTATAGTTCTATTTTCCAATTTTTCTACATTCGCCTCTGTAGCATAGGATGGAACGGATTGGGTTACGGGTTGGTAATAATAACAACTGTTGGTCAATAGGATCAAACTTAATCCAATCGACAGGATACTTGGAACATAAGCACGGCGTTTCATGGTAAATCAGGTTTTACGTAAAGAAATAAGACGTATTTGGGCATTTACAGCCACTAATTGTGTCCATTGTCCTTGGCAGTCCACTTATCCACTACTAGCCGTCAACCAAGTGAAATACAATAAGTTTGAACTAAATTTAAAAACTTTTTATAGATAAAAAAAGACTTATTTTCGCTTATTAAAAGATTTAAAAAATGTTTTCATTATTCTATTTTCAAAAGAAATATAAGGTAAGTAACTGCGGGGTCTTGTTAGACGGCAGGAGGGTGCGTTTTCGGTGAGCAGGATGTGGATGGGCTTTCCATCTTCTTCCTCACGAAGACTCCGCGGCCTGCCCTACATCCATCCGAGCTGTTTCAGGCTAAATACATCGTTCCAGACTTTGGTCAAGTGGCGAATGCGGTCGCCCTCGAATTCCATAATGTAGACGTAGTCCGCCTCAATCCGCCTTCCCGTCGGCGGCACGGGTCCACCTTGGCCTGTATGTGTCCCGCTGAAGACTCCAAATGCCGCCACATTGCTCCGGCCCTCGTCCACGGCGAATGAACGAACCTCGTAGCGGCCGTCAGGCACCGGTGTTAACAGACCCTTCATCCACTCCGTGTAGGCCTCCAGGGTGTCAACGCCAGTCAGCGCTTCCGCCTGGGCAGAGAACGTCGCCTGCGGGTGGCAATACCGCTTACACTCCTTCCATCCCTTTCCGGTCTCACATGCGTCAAAGAACTGCTCAGCCGTTTGCTTGATAATGCTCATGATTT
>DATHWC010000309.1:0-5911 GCA_035460985.1 Lunatimonas sp. | reverse complement strand
AATTCCCCACCCCCGAGACCGGAGGGCATGTCTGCCAGTTTCATCATCCTACAGTATAAAAGACCATTTGTCTTTGTTTGATATATCAAAGGTAGCAGGTTGCCAATTCATTTGCAAATAATTTAACAGAAATTGTAAATATTTACATTAATTTTAATTAAAGTTATCTGAGGTTATAAATAACGTAATTTACGAGATTTTTTTAACTCCCTTTTTGCTAAAAGCAAAACGTATTTCTGGGCACTTTTTCCATGTCGATATCAGTTATCTACCTTGAAGCATAAATCATCCTCTTTCCTTGCCACCTTATTTATTGGACGGAACTTATCACTAAAAAAAATCCTTTCTTTTAGTGACTTTATCCATTTTGCGGAACAATAACAAACATGCTAATTTTTAAATCCCTTTCCTCAAGAAATTATCGCCTTTTTTTTGCGGGACAGGCCTTTTCCAACCTTGGCAATATGATGCAACAGGTAGCCATCGGTTGGTTGGTATATCGCATTACTGGGTCCGCCCTGCTATTGGGGGTAATATCCTTTTCAAGAGAAATCGCTGTGTTTACTTTTTCCACTGTAGCCGGGGTACTGGCAGATCGCTATAATAAACACAAGCTGTTGATGGTTTGCCAATCATTAGTCGCATTTCTCGCAATTGTACTGGCTGCGCTTACACTGACGGATACAATATCTATCACGCTATTAATTGTCATTCAACTGCTTTTCGGGTTGGTATCAGGTTTGGAAATGCCTTCCCGACATGCGTTTGTCAATGACTTGGTCACTGATAAATCCTACCTCACCAATGCAATCGCTCTCAACTCCTCCTTATTCAACACTGCACGAATCGTTGGTCCCGCGTTGGCGGGGTTGCTAATTCCTATAATCAGTGAGGGATACATTTTTCTTATCTATGCCATTGCAAGCACAATCGTAGTTTTCATTTTTTTACAGATAAGATATACCCCGCCCGTAAAGGTGCCCTCAGAAAGGAATTTTAAGGAAGAATTCTTAGAGGGAGCCGAATATGCATTGAAAACCAAACATATACGTTTCCTCTTATTTTTCGTGGCAGCCATTACACTTCTCGGAATATCATACACAGTGGTATTACCAATTGTAGCGTCCGAAGTATTGCTTGGGGATTCTGTGGTCTTTGGCTACATGACCAGTGCAATCGGAATTGGAAGCTTAATTGGCGCTGTCCTGGTAGGAAGCAAGAGTCATGTGCTGGGGCTGGACAAGTGGATTTTAGCCGGTTCCATCACCTTTGGAATGGGATTGCTTGTTTTCTCATTTTCGTCTGTCCTTTTGGTATCACTCGGCGCATTAGTTACCACGGGATTAGGTCGCGTATTTATTTTTACTGGGACCAACACCCTCCTACAAACGCTGGCCCCGGAGGAAAAAAGAGGGCGCGTACTCAGCTTTTACATTATGCTCTTTATGGGTGCTTTAGCAATCGGGAGTTTTGGAATCGGGCTTATTACGGACTTGATTGGGGCACCGCTAACGTTACTAGGTAGTGCAAGCGGCGTGTTGGTTCTTTCTATCTATTATGCCAAAAACCTGCTCCTATTACGAAAAAGAACCTATCGGGCCATGAAGCAGTCTGGCATCATGTAAGTGAAAGGAGGATGCTGCGATGAATAAGAAAAGGAGGAGAAACGGTTGATTTTGAAGCGATTTATTTCCGACGTAAAAATCCTAGTTCATATTTCTTTATTCGTTTCTACTCTCCTTTTCTTTTTCGTATATTTAAAAAATGCCTGTATTAAACATAGAAATCCAATAAAACTATGAAACCATTCCCTCTTCTTCTATTAAATACATTTACCTTTATACTTACCCTGATTTTAAATTATGTGTATGGTAGTGGAGAAAGGGGCGAACGCACCGTTGGTGAAATCAGTGACCTCTACCCCACCCTGATAACACCTGCCGGATATGCCTTTGCGATCTGGGGAATTATTTACCTTATGCTGTTGGGGTTTCTGATTTACCAATGGGTAGGGTTTTTTAGAAACAACAATCAGGAGTCATTGTTTCCCTCAGGTATTTGGTTCGCAGCCTCCAACGTATTTAACGGCCTATGGATTATCCTTTGGACCAATATAGCATTGGGTTGGTCCGTGTTGGTGATTTGCGCACTTCTCTTCTCCTTGATCCAACTTGTCATCCGGCTAAAAATGGAAATCTGGGATGCTCCAATGAGAATTATATTCTTTGTCTGGTGGCCAATTACGGTATACCTCGGTTGGGTCGTGTTGGCAACGACTCTAAATATTTCGGTTTGGCTACAAAGTACGGGCTGGCTGGAAAACACTATCAACCCGGAAATTTTGTCTACGTTTGTCCTTGCCGTAGCCACGGGGATATATGCTAGCCTTACCTTTAGTCGAAACATGCGTGAAGCTGCGTTGGTAGGAGTCTGGGGTACCTGTGCGATTGCTGTTAATCAATGGGGACAAAATGAAAGCGTGGCAACCGCCGCTTTAGCATCAGCGATAATATTATTTTTAATTACCGGGTATCATTTTTTGAAAAACTGGAGGGATTCTCCCGTCGGCAAACTCCTAAATAAAAACTAAAAAAAGTTTTCGGAAGATATGTGAGGCGTTTTTTTGTGTATTTCGATAAAGAAAAAGCAAATGTGTGTTTTTGAAAGTAGAAAAAATGTCTAAATTACATTTGTAACAGTAGTACTTGAATTTTACCAGTATGCAGCGGTGTAGAATGATTCATATCCTTGAACTGAATCACTTCTTTTTCACTTAAATATAAGTCTGGTATAGGATGAAGCTACTACTTTTTCAAAACCAATAAACCTATAACCTATTATGAAAAAAACATTGCTTTTTGGATTGGCGGCGTGCTTTTTAAGTGCGGCCTCATTCGCCCAATCAACTTCAATTGTTGAAGATTTCAAACCCTCAAGTATCAACCAGCCCGGCAAGGAGTATCCCATGGTTAATTCCCAGGGATATGCCCGTTTTCGCATTGAGGCTCCCGAAGCCAAAGCGGTCAAAGTCAGCCTTGGCCTGGGAGGCAGAGGAGGAACTACCTTGTCACAAGCTGAAGACAGTACTTGGGTCGGTACTACAGAAGGACCTCTTGACGAAGGTTTCCACTACTACCACCTTACCATGGATGGAGGTAAATTTAATGACCCTGGCGCTATGAATTTTTACGGATCTACCCGGTGGGAAAGTGGTATTGAGATTCCAGCGCACGACCGGGACTTCTATGCCTTGAAGGATGTACCGCATGGACATGTACATCAGATTCTTTTCCCATCGGAAAGTACGGAAACTTCCCGCCGGGCTTTTGTATATACACCGCCAGGATACACTGATGAATTGGATAAACGCTACCCGGTGCTGTACTTGCAGCATGGATGGGGTGAAGATGAAACCGCCTGGACCAATCAGGGCCATGCAAACCTCATTATGGATAACCTTATCGCAGCAGGTAATATAGCTCCGTTTATCATCGTGATGACCTACGGAATGACCAATGAAATCAAGTTCGGCGGATTAAGGGATTTTGACATTACTCCCTTTCAGACAGTATTGGTAGATGAACTTATTCCGTATGTGGACACCAACTTCCGCACTATCGCCGACCAACAGCACAGGGCAATGGCAGGACTTTCTATGGGCGGTATGGAAACAAAAATGATCACACTAAATAAACCGGAAGTGTTTTCCCACTATGCGCTCTTCAGTGGTGGCACTTATGCACCAGATGATATTCAAAACCATAACAATTTAAAATTGGTTTTTATCAGCTGTGGAAGCAAGGAGAATCCCGACCGGGTGAAGCAGGCAGTTGATGAACTTACCGAAAAGGGATATAACGCGGTATCATATGTGTCTGAAGATACCGCCCACGAGTTTTTAACCTGGCGCCGTAGCCTGTACAAACTAGCCCCGTTACTATTTAAATAATGGGCTTTGCATGGCTTACGAAAGGTAGGCCATGCAAAATTTTTCCGTAAATTTTCCAATACGAATGGGATGTGAAAAGAACATCTTATTCTTCAACGTCATTTCTATTATCACATGATAACGAAAAGCAAACATGCATTTTTCACCACTATTGCCCTGGTGTTTTTATTGGTAGCCCATGTCACTATAGCCCAACAGGCAAATGTAAATCTGGATTACAATCCCCAAAAAGATACAGAGGGACTTACTCCATTCAGTGCTCCTCTAAATTCTCCGGAGGTTCATGATGACCGAAGAGTAACTTTTCGGCTAAAAGCACCTAAAGCACAAGAAGTAAAATTGGCAGGAGTGGCTTTGCTTACAGGGCTTGGAAAAGGAAACGAACAAGTCCCTTTTATCAAAGGAGAAGACGGAACATGGACGCTTACCGTAGGACCGTTAAACCCTGATATGTATGCCTATCATTTTAATGTGGACGGAATGCAGATCACCGACCCCAGCAACACCTATGCGGCATTTACCGCCATGCCTCCCTACAGCCAATTGGTCGTACATGGAGATGCTCCGGCCTATTATGATGCCAAGAATGTTCCTCACGGGAACGTTACCCGTCATGTATATCATTCGGAAGTAACTGAGGGGCAACGAGAGATGTATGTCTACACACCTCCCGGGTATGACCCAACGAATTCTTATCCTGTATTGTATTTAACTGGCGGAAGTGGAGAGCTGCCGTCAAACTGGATCTATGATGGAAGAGTGAATTTTATAATGGATAATTTGCTGGCTGAGGGCAAAGCGGAGCCGATGATAATTGCCATTCCCAATAATCAGGTGATTCACAGAAACCATCCACAGCATGCCGATCTGACCTTCGATATCTTCGAAAAAGAGCTTAGAGCGCATGTGATTCCATTAGTAGACAATAATTACAATACCAAACAGTCTCCCCAAGGAAGGGCTATATCTGGTCTGTCCATGGGCGGCCGGCACAGCATGTTTATCGGATTTCGATCCTTGGATCTCTTTGCAAATTTTGGGATTTTGAGTGCAGGAGATTCAGAAGCTGAAACCACTCTCGCAGAATTTCTTACCGATAAAGACGTCAATGAAAAAGTGGATTACCTGTTTCTGGGCCAGGGCACAGAGGAAGCAAAAGGTTTTTTTGGCGGAAGGGTTCAGGCATTGCGTGATGCCTTAGTCAGCCACCAAATCCAGCACGAATATTATGTGGGAGGCCACGGAGGCCATGACTGGTCCACTTGGAGGCATCTGTTATATGCGAAGTTTTTACCGGGTTTATGGAAGAACAATTAATTTTTCGGTTGAATGGTTTATTAGTTAAGCTTAATTATGGAAACCTTCCAGATTTGTTTTTGATAATCAGTTAGTTGATCTTATCAAACGTGTAAAACCTGGAAGGTTCTTCTTTAGATTAAGGCCATCTGATTTCAGGGAAATACTGCTAATTTCAGGATTGGGCTAAACGTAATTAAATGCACTAGAAAACTTTGGACTACGGGTACCAACAATTAAATTCCCCTAGATTCAGATTTGTCGTATGCTACGAAACTAAAATGATTTTCCCTGTACGTCCGGGTTTTTCGTAAGCCGCTATTGCCTCTTTTACTTGATCCAGCGGAAAAGTATCCGCTACGTCCACCTTCAAATCCTGTGAGGTCAAGGTTCCGAAAACAGTATGAAAGGCTTCCTGTCGGGACTTTTTATCCAATCCTTCCAAATAACTGGTAAGCCAAAATCCTTCTATGCTTAGGTCCTTAAATATCATCAAGCCGCTATTCAAAGGAATATTTTCCAAACTGAGCAATCCATAGACCATCATTTTACCTTTGGGCTTAAGGCTTGCCAATGCTTTGGCACCCAAACTTCCACCCACTGCGTCAAATACAACAGAAACTCCATCTCCATTGGTTGCATCCATTAATGCATTTGGAATTTTCT
>DATHWC010000308.1:0-29358 GCA_035460985.1 Lunatimonas sp. | reverse complement strand
TGCCGGTAATGAAACCAACCGATTCGTCCAAGAATTCCACCCCAGTCAAATCTTCCTGAAATCCGCCATTCACCCGCTGCCACTGTCGTCCCCGGTTTGATGTCCTGAAGATGGTCCCCTGATTTCCGACAATCACGGCATTGTTATCATCCAGTATGGTGATGGCGTTGAGGGAGGCGGTGGTGGGTAGGTTAACTCTAGTCCAGTCTATTCCATTTTCAGTCCTTGATACATAGCCCCCATTTCCAATTATAATCCCCTCGTCAGGTTCAAAGAAAGTAATAGCTCTGAAATCGAGTACGTTTTCTCCGGAACTGACGGTAGACCAGTTAACACCACGATTTATAGTAGTAGCGATATATCCCCGATCACCCACCGCAAATCCGCGATTGATGTCAAAGAAGTAAATTCCATTTATATTTCGGTTGGTTCCCGGATTAAGTGTGGTCCAGTTGGCCCCAGAGTTTGTCGTGCTAATGATATTTCCATTTTCGCCAGAAACGTAACCTGCCCCGGCTGAGACAAAGTGAAGTGATTTGAATGCCAAAGAAAGCGGTCTGGATCGGTCTACATAGGTATTCCCTCCATTTCCAGTCAAAAGAATCAATCCATTTTCTCCAGTAATATATCCCCTGAGATCAGAAGTAAACTGTACAGCGGTGAAATCGGTAGACCTCCCTGAAAGCCGGATAGACCATGATGCGCCCGAATTGGCGGAGGAAACCAAAAAGCCGCTATTTGCCACGAAAAACACGTTGTTCGTTTCTTGGCGAAATGCGAGAGAATGGATGTCTTGTGTTGTACGGCTAGCAGCCTCAATAAATGTCAACCCTCCATTTATTGTCCGAAGGATGGTTCCGTTCTTTCCGGACACCACTCCAATTAATGGATTGTTGCGGTTGAATGCAATGGCCGTAAAATCCGTATCAATACCGCTGTTAATAAACTGCCAGTCATTTCCCCCATTTTCCGTCTTGATGATCGCGCCAAGGTTGCCTACCCCATAGCCCACTGTATCATTGACAAAATATAGATCATTCAATGAAACGTCAAACCCAGTTGGAAGGGACTGCCAGGTCGTTCCCCCGTTGGTGGTTTTGAAAACATTCGCGGAAGAGGTGGCTAAAAAACCCAGTTGATTGTCGACAAAAAATAGTGATTGTATATTTGTAGTTGTACCTACATCACGCATGGACCAGGTTTGTCCTCCATTTGTGGATCCGAAGAGTGTTCCATTTTCCCCTGTAATCAATACATTATTTTGGCTAAGATATTGCACAGCTGTTAATCGCTCCTGACTCGGAAGTGTACGGACTTGCCAAGATATACCGCCATTAGTGGTTCGATATAACGTACCTGATTGGGCGAGTACTATGCCGTTATTTTCATCAAAAAAATCCATTTTGACCACTTGAAGTGTTGTAGGTGCTAACTGCTCAGTCCAACTAAGGCCACCATCGATTGTTTTCAGGAAAATGTTCTCTCCACTGAGGTAACCTACTTCATTGTTGATCCATTTGATATCGCTAAAATTATTGCCCCAGCTACCCACTCTTCTCCAACTTTGAGAGTATGAAACTGATGCCACAAAACAACATAATACAGCTAAAAATACAAATTTCCTCATACAAAACCCTTAAAACAAGTCCATTATACGTACAAAAATAAAACTATTCTTAAGAATTAATACAAAAATTTGGTATTACTCCCACCTCCAAATGTCAAGTCCAATTAATGCGGGATGAAGTAGTTAATTGTGTTTATAAAGTGCCTTAAAAGCAAAAAGCTGTTTCTACCTTTCGGATGGAAACAGCTTTTGAAGTAGATATCCTTTTAGTTTAGTAGTCTTTCCCGCCAACTGCGATCATGGCGCATCTAAACCCTATATGGTTTGTTGCTGAATCCTGATGCATGAAGCGGCGGGCTCCGGGAGCTAACCAGTATGCCACATCCTTCCATGACCCACCTTTGAAAACCCTGAAGTTGTCATTAATCATGGTTGTCTGGTAATTTTCTTCCTCATCGAACAATCCGTCCTTTCGAAGTGGGTTAAGATCATCGAAATCCTGAAAGGACAATGGACGATAGACATCGAAAACCCATTCATTCATATTTCCCGCCATATTATATAGCCCAAAGTCGTTGGGTGGATAATTATACACGTTTGTGGGAATGATGTCTCCGTCGTTGGATACTGAGCCAGAAATCCCCGCATAATCTCCCCTGCCTCTTTTGAAGTTAGCCAAGAAGTCGCCTTGTCTGGATTTCCTCTTTATATTATAGGGGTTACGAGGACCTCTCCCGTCCCAGGGATAAATCCGTCCGTTTTCTTGGTTTTCATCCATATACTGGGTACCGACCATAGCCTTAGCGGCAAACTCCCACTCAGCTTCATTGGGTAATCTATACGCTGGGAAGGTTACTCCTCGTTCAATCAATTGTCCAGCAGATAAGGCAGAATCTAGGTTATTTCTTTCTCTAGTTAGTTCGTTCACATACAGGGTTCTCCACTGACTATAAACATTGGCTTGGCTCCAACTTACCCCAGCAACAGGATAAAAGTTGAATCCGGGATACCGAAAATAATAGGTAGCATAAACATCATTATAGGACATTAGCCCTTCCCATACATTATCCTTTGGCTGCAATTTCTGAAGGGAATCTTGAGAAATACCTCTGTTGGTATTATTTGCAATCTCAAAAAGAAATTCTTTGTAGTCAACATTAGTAACCTCAGTTTCATCCATATAGAATGAAGCCACAGTTACCGTACGCTCCACATTATCTCGAAAGCCCATGATGTCCTGTTCCTGAGATCCCAAAACAGCTCTACCACCTTGGATAAATTTCAGCTTCGGACCTATTACCTCTCTAGGCAATCTAAAGACTTGAAATTTGGTAGTATCATCTTCATTAAAGCTATATTGGGCACCGGTAGATGCACTCGTACCTCCTGGGTTGCTGGCTGTTCTTCTGCTTGAACGATTTCCGCATGAATATAAAACCAAGCTGAATATTAGGAGGGCTGCCAAAGAGGTCAATCCGTTGAATCTGTTCACCAATGTCATGTGAAAATAGTTTGGTTGTACGCTATTAAAACGCTAATATAAGATCAATAATATATTTTAACAATATTCTTTTAGGGCAGGGACACAGATCGTAAAATCAATTTTCCCTAATTCTCCAATAATTTCCGTAAAATAAGCTTCGAAAATCATTTTAGTAAGGAGAAAATTTTTTATATTTTAAATTCATTTAACCATTTAATGCCACTTTTTATGGTTGGCACGCCGTCAATTACAAGAATCAAACGGTTTTTGTACTCCTTTATTTTACAGTGCTTTGCCTTCTCCTGAATTTTTTTCATAATATTGCCAAATACGGGAGATTGGTAGTACAGGTGTCTTTCAGAAGGAACGAAGTAGCACTTCATTTGTTTGTTTTTCAGCGTGAGTTTTTCAAACCCCAACCGCTCTGCCAACCATCTCAACCGAACCGTTTCAAACAGCGATCGGACTTCCTCCGGAATAGGGCCGAATCGGTCTTTAATGTTTTGTTCAAACGTTTCAAGCTCTCCTTCCTGCTTTATGTTATCCAACTGGGAATAAAGACTAAGTCGTTCAGAAATGTTGGAAACGTAGGTCTCCGGGATAAGCAGCTCCAAGTCGGTTTCTATCACACAGTCCCGGACAAGAACCTCTATCTTTTCTTTAAGGTCAACCTCAAAGAGTGCCGCAAATTCGTTTTCCTTCAGTTCTTGAACCGCTTCATCCAGAATCTTGTGGTACATTTCAAAGCCAAGGTCGGTAATAAATCCACTTTGCTCCGCACCAAGTAAATTTCCCGCGCCGCGAATGTCCAAGTCCCGCATAGCAACCTTAAAGCCATCCCCCAAATCCGAAAACTCCTCCAATGCTTCCAGCCTTTTCCGGGACTCCGGGGTGAGGGTTGCGGTAGGGGGAGTAAGCAGGTAGCAATAGGCCTTTTTATTGCTTCTCCCGACCCTTCCTCTCATCTGATGGAGGTCACTGACCCCAAACATGTGGGCCCTGTTAATGATAATGGTATTGGCATTCGGAATGTCTAGGCCCGATTCTATAATGTTGGTAGAGATTAGGACGTCATACTCCCCCTCTATAAAACTGATCATTATTTTTTCCAGTTTTTTACCATCCATTTGCCCATGTGCACCCATGACTTTTGCATCCGGTACCAAACGGAGAATGAGGTTAGCAATGGAATCAATTTCTCCTACGCGGTTGTGAACAAAGAAAACCTGTCCACCTCGTCTAAGTTCATAGGCGATGGCGTCCCTGATGATCTCTTCTTGAAAGGTATGAATCTCCGTAGTGACGGGTTGCCGGTTGGGGGGAGGAGTTGCGATCACTGACAAATCTCTTGCTCCCATAAGTGAAAAATGCAAAGTCCGGGGAATGGGGGTTGCTGTGAGCGTAAGTACATCCACATCAACCCGCATTTGCTTAAGCTGATCTTTTACCTTGACACCGAACTTCTGCTCTTCGTCGATGATTAGCAGGCCAAGGTCTCTAAATTTGATGTCTTTATTTACAATTCGGTGTGTACCTATAAGAATGTCAATTTCGCCCGAATTGACTTTACGTACGATTTCTTTAATTTCTTTAGCGGAGCGAAAGCGGTTGATGTAGTCTATTTCCACCGGGAATTGGGCCAGCCTTTCCTTGAACGTCTGGTAATGCTGCATGGCCAGGATAGTCGTCGGGACCAGCACTGCAACCTGTTTGCGGTCATTGGCTGCTTTGAATGCTGCACGGATGGCGATTTCGGTTTTTCCAAACCCCACATCCCCGCATACTAATCTGTCCATCGGATGGGGTTTTTCCATATCTACCTTTACATCCGCCGTTGACTTGGCCTGATCAGGTGTATCTTCATAAATAAAGGAGCTTTCCAGTTCCACTTGTAGGACACTGTCCCGGGAGAATGCATGGCCGGGTGCTCCAAGGCGTTTTGAATAGAGTGCAATCAGGTCCTTTGCAATGTCCTTAACCTTGCTCTTGACCTTTCTTTTCTTATTGTCCCATTCCGGAGAACCCAGTTTGGACATGGGCGGATGTGTTCCCTCCTGACCACTGTACTTGGAGATCTTATGGAGGGAATGAATATTGACATACAGAAGGTCATCGTCCCTGAAAACTAGCCGGATGGCTTCTTGTTGCTTACCGTTGACATCAACTCTTTCCAACCCTGCAAATCTGCCTACGCCATAATCCACATGGACGATAAAATCCCCGGGTTGAAGACTGTTCAACTCCTTCAAAGTGAGTGCCTTGGATTTACTGCTTCTTTTTTTGCTCTTATATCTATGGAACCGTTCAAAAATCTCATGATCGGTGTAGCAGGCGATTTTCATAGCCGGAAATATAAATCCACCTCTCAGACTCATCGAAAGGGATTGAGTCCGCAGCGTGGGATCCAGTTCCTCCAAGATGTTTTTGAGGCGTTCAATCTGCTTTTCACTCTCCGAGCTGATGATGTTAACCAAACCTTGATGCTCATTGGCCAACAAGTCACCAAGAAGCAAATCAAAATTTTTGTTGAAGGAAGGTTGGGGTTTGGTATCGAACGAAAATATTTTAGCCGATTCTGAAGAGAAAACATGGCCAAATTCAATCTTCTTAAACGAGGTAATTTTTTCGAGAAACCCGACTTGGCCATCAAAAAGTCGCTCCGGAGCCATTAACAAGGTGGAACTTCCTGTATTTTTGTGGCCAAGCGCATCATGGCGGGCATTTGCCTGCTCATAGAGGTCTTGGATCTGGCCTAGGGCATGACCCCGATCTTTAAACCAGATATAAGAGTCTGGAGGAAGAAATTCCACCATGGATTGTCTGGATTCACTCAATAACCGGGTTTGGATGTTTGGGATAATACTTATCTCGTCAACCGAATCTAAAGATAGCTGTGTTTCGGCGTCAAAAGTTCGTATAGTTTCAATTTCCTTCCCAAAAAGTTCTATGCGGTAAGGCAACTCGTTGGCAAAGGAAAAAACATCGATTATGCCGCCCCTTACCGCAAACTGCCCCGCTTCGTACACGAAATCAGTTTTCTCAAAATCATAGGTTATGAGCAGTTCCTCTAAAAAAGGGAGATCGATTTTTTCCCCAGCTTTTACAGAGAAGGTGTTTTCTTTTAAGCTCCTTTTGTTGACAACCTTTTCGTAAATTGCTTCTGGATAGGTAATCAGGACGTAAGATTCCCGTTTTTTGGTGGCTAGGATATTCAATATTTCTGCCCGCATTAATACGTTGGCATTATCCAGCTCATCATATTGATAAGGTTTTTTAACCGAAGCTGGAAAGAACAATGGCTCAAGCTCTGGGCACAACGCCTCCATATCTCCCATGAGATAGGCAGCTTCTTCTTTATCATGAGCCATAATCAGGTGGTAACCCCCAATATTCTTGATCACGGATTGCACCAGCACCATGTCCACACTTCCAGAAAGACCCTTGAAATGATAATTGAGATGGGTGTTGTCCTTTAGCTCCTCACTAATGCTCGTTAGAAAGGGGTCCTGATTAAACAGGTTTATGAAGGCTTGTATGTCCAAAGTAAAACTTCTTTTTATAATGTGGGCCTATAAATCAAAAAGGCACCTATATTCTCCCAATAAGAGGGGAAATCAAGATCGTTACCTACCCCATTGATCATGCTGGCAATTGAAAAGGTGATTTTGGGAAAGCAAAAATACAATTTATTTATGTTATCATAAGTCCGAATAGGATTAAGTTATATAAGGCGATGAACCATCGCTAAAGTTTATTGTTTTAATTTCAAACAAGCTTCGATGGTTTCTGAAAATAAAGAACACTGGTTTACGCGTATAGAGAATATGCACCCCTATCAGACAATGATGTATTTGGGGATGTTTGGCAGCGGATTGATATTTTTATTCTTGCTGCTTGCGTTTTTAGGTTCCCAGGCAACTTTCTCCTTTTTCAATACACTTTACTTTCCAAAGTCTTTTATAGTAAGTTCCTTCGTTCTGTTGGCAAGTGCCTATACAGCTTCCCAGATTGTACCCCAATACCGGCAGGACCGAACGGAGAAGGTTAAGCAGTATTTATGGGCTACGTTGCTGTTGGGCTTAGCGTTTACAGGCCTCCAATTCTTGGGGTGGAGGGAGTTGGCGGCGAATGGTATTGATTTTCAAGGGATAGCATCTGGAAGCTTTCTATACGTGCTTACTGGTATTCATATAATTCATTTGGTAGGCGCAATGATTTTTGCAGGCAGGCTTATAAGTAAAGTACAGGCCTGTGAAAAAGACGAAGTCAAGAGCTTGATACTCCTATCGAATCCCTTTGACCTTATGACATTTCAGCTTTTTGCCACTTATTGGAAGTTTATGGATATTGTTTGGATTATTTTGTTTTTCACGTTGATATGGGTAATCTAGATAGTCTGTGACAACGCACTTGGTATCCACTAAGATCTTAAAAGTAACTTCGTGAGTTTTTCGGTTGGAATAGCCTGAAGCGGTGTTAACTTTGCGTCGTAAATATAAACTAAAATAACTTCAAATGGCACAAGAACAATATGAGATTAACATAAATCCAGATTGGATTAAAAAATATCTCGGTAAAGTTATTATTGGGATTATTGTCCTGATAATTTTGGGAACGGCCATAAAGACGGTAGGTCCGGAAGAGGAGGGCGTAGTTATCCAATTGGGTCAATATGACCGTACGGTCCAGCCAGGATTGAATTTTATTATACCGTTTTTTGAAACGATGTATAAGATTCCTGTGCAACGGCAGTTAAAGCAGGAATTTGGTTTTCGGACTTCGGATCTGAGGCAGCCCTCAGAATATACCAAAACAGGTTTTTCTGATGAAAGCATGATGCTTACCGGAGACCTCAATCTGACCGATGTGGAATGGGTGATCCAGTATAGGATCGTCAATTCCTACAATTTTTTGTTTCGTGTAAGAAATGCTGAAAAAACGCTGAAGGACATGTCCGAGTCAGCTATGAGAAAGATTGTGGGAGACCGTACCGTAAATGAAGTGCTTACAGTAGGTAGGCAGGAAATCGCAACCAGTGTGGAGGTGCTTCTTCAAGAAATGTGCGACGAATACGAAAACGGAATACGAATAGATCAAGTGGTACTCCAAGATGTTAACCCGCCCGAACCGGTAAAGCCTTCTTTCAATGCGGTAAACGAGGCGCAGCAGGAAAGGGAAACCCTTATCAATCAAGCAGAAGCGGAATATAACCGTGTTATTCCAAGAGCACGGGGTGAGGCGACAGAGACCGTACAACTTGCTGAGGCTTATGCCCTCAACAGGGTAAACCGTGCCAAAGGTGAAGCAGATCGTTTCAACTCGATCTATGAGGCTTACATCCAAGCGCCGGAAGTAACCAAACAGCGGATTTACCTCGAAACTATGGAACGAGTCCTGCCTAAAATTGGCAATAAAATCATTACCGATGAGAAAGGTGGCAATGTGCTTCCTTTATTAAATCTCAACAGTACCCCAACTAAAATCAACCCATGAAAAAGAGCTCAATAGGATATATAATCTTGGTCGTGGTGATCCTTTTTACGATTAGTGACACCGTATTTATATTAGATGAAACCCAACAGGCGATCGTAACCCAATTTGGAAAACCAGTGGGCGAACCCCGTTCTACTCCGGGCATGAACTTCAAAACACCTTTTATTCAAAAAACGCAATTTTTTGACAAAAGGTACCTTGAGTGGGATGGAAACAAAAATCAAGTTCCCACTAAAGACAAGAAATTTATCTTCGTGGATACCTATGCCCGGTGGCAGATTACAAATCCACTTCAGTTTTTTATTCGACTAAGGGACGAACGGTCTGCACAGTCTAGACTGGACGATATTTTGGATGGAGAAACGAGGAATGCCATCGCTAGCAATGAGCTTCTCGATATTGTACGCTCTTCTAATCGAGACCCGGAGATAACCGAAGACTTTATGGAGGAGATTGAAGTTCTGGAAGACATCAGTGTGGGAAGAGCGGCTATTGAAAAAATTATTTTGGAAAAGGCGAACGAAAGGTGCGCAGACCTTGGGGTCAGAATTTTGGACTTTAGGTTTAAGCGTATGAATTATGTGGATGATGTCAGGGACAGAGTATATGACCGGATGATCAGTGAAAGAAACCGAATTGCCGATCAGTTCCGTTCGGAAGGGCAGGGAGAAGCCAGGGTGATAGAAGGTAATAAAGAGCGCGACCTCGCTCTCATTCAATCTGAAGCCTATCAGAAGGCGGAAGAAATTCGTGGAAGAGCGGATGCGGAAGCCTCCGAAATCTATGCCTCCGTTTTCAACAGAAACAGGCAATCAATAGATTTATATAGGTTTCTGAGAACCATGGAGGCATTTGAAAAATCACTAGATGAAAAGACCAGTTTGGTTATATCCTCAGACAGTGAACTATTCAGATACCTTAAGCGCCTTAATTAATTCTCATTTTCCTTTGGGAAAACGGTATCCGGCCAATCATCCGGCCGGATACTTTTAATTTCGTTTTTTACAGCAATATGCGAATCTCTATCTCGACGACGGTAAGTCAGCATTATCTAACAGTAAAAGAAGGCTTCAACCAAGACCTCTTTAGTTTGCTAAGCCCGCCGTTTCCTCCGGTAAAGCTGTTGCGCTTTGATGGTTCGGGGAAAGGAGATATCGTCAGCCTTGAGTTGAATTTTCTTTTTTTCAAGCAAACATGGACTAGTGAAATCATTGAAGACCATACCAATGAGTCGGAATTCTATTTTGTAGATAAGGGGATAAAGCTTCCGTTTTTCCTTGGATTTTGGCAACATACACATCGCCTTATTAACAGGGGGAGCACTTTGACTGAAATAAAGGATGAGATTACCTACCAAGGCTCCAACTGGATCTTAACTCCGTTGCTATACCCAATTCTATATTTGCAATTCCTTTACAGGAAACCGATTTACCGACGCATATTTTA
The DNA here is from genome assembly GCA_035460985.1 of Lunatimonas sp. GTDB lineage: Bacteria > Bacteroidota > Bacteroidia > Cytophagales > Cyclobacteriaceae > Lunatibacter. The sequence goes on along the minus strand of DATHWC010000308.1, from coordinate 19,369 downwards.
CAACGAGTCACTTAAATAAAAGTGTTTATGAAGTCCTTGATCGTCATACGACAATCAAGTTTTCACATTCTACGATCTTACAATCTCCATATAATACGAGGGAATGGCTGGTTATCGTAGAGACAAATTCCTTTCCCATAGCATCCTTAATGAGATTAATCCTTTCGTCAGAAAACTCCTTAATTTTTCTGCATTGATTGCAGACATAGTGATCATGATGTTTGTAGGTCAATGCCTGTTCATAAAGCGCCACTTTGTCTTTAAACTGATGCTTTACAGCCAGTCCACATTCAACAAGTAGGTCAAGAGAATTGTATATGGTTGCTCTACTGATTGTATAGCCTTTGTTTCTCATAAGCAAAAAGAGGCCTTCAACATCTATATGTTCATCCTGAGGGAGGGCATACAGCTCATCAATAACTGAGAACCTCTCAGGAGTTTTGCGGCTACCCTGACGGAGTAAATAGTTTTCAAAAATCTTTTTTGCTTTTTCAATAAGTGACTTTTCTGCCATAGTACTTTATTCTGAATAATAAATATGCGGTATTTTTTAGAGTTATTCAAATTCGGCCTTCAATACCCGGGAAAAATCCACCTTATTTGCTTTAATTCTAAATTAGAGCCAAGATAGATGAAATCTTAGGTAAACTTTCCATAGTAATGAATTAGGACTCGGATTTATTTTTTATCTTAACGAAATATTGGATTAGCCACTCACATTTATGCACCCATTCAGCCGGTTTTTTATTGTTTGTTTTTTCTTATTCCTTGGAGGTGCTTCCTTCGGCCAGGTACCTGGCTTTTATATGAAGAAGGAATCTAGGAGGATAAAAATTCCCTTTATAGATTCAAATAGCTTGGTCATTATCCCTGTTTCAATAAACGGTGGGCCTCCCGTCAACTTCCTGTTTGACACAGGTGTTAAGTCTAATATTTTCTTCAGCAAGACAATTGCTGATGAACTTGGTATGGAATATACCCGCAAGCTCAATTTGGTGGGCGCAGATGGACAAACTGTTTTAAGTGCATCGGTTTCTCCGAACAATAACTTTGACTTGGGGGAAATTGAAGGGATTTATCAAGCTATTTTGGTTTTGGATGAAGATTTTTTGGAATTGGAAAAAGTAATTGGAATACCGATCTATGGTGTGATAGGTAATGAATTTTTCAAAAACAATCCGATAAAAATCGACTATGACAATGCAGTGGTTTCTTTTTACCGGACATCGGCTCTTAAATGGAGACCTTTTGCCTATCGGTCTATTCCAATGGAAATGATAGGTAACAAACCATATATAAATACAACTATTCGTCAAATTGGCGCAGAGGAACTGGAAGCAAAATTGTTGATCGATACAGGAGCTAACCACGGCTTGCTACTAAATAGAGAAACTACCGATGCCATCCAATTGCCCCCGCTCACACTGGAAACGGATCTTGGGAGATCCCTAGGTGGAGATCTCTTTGGCTTTGTGGGACGAGTTAGAAGAGTGGATATCAACGGCCTTAAATTCAGAAACGTTATCACATCGTATCCTGACGAGACGGAATTTTCCGGTGTTATTGTAGAGACAGGCCGTCAAGGCAGCATTGGCTCCGAACTATTGAACCGGGTTAAATTAATATTGGACTATCCGAGAGAACGGATGCTCTATAAAAAAGGGGCCAAATTCAGTGAGCAATTTGACTACGACATGAGTGGAATGATGGTCCGGGTTTTTTCAGCAGAAGAAAAACGTTTCTATGTAAGTCAGGTTAGGGAAAATTCCCCCGCAGGCATTGCCGGCATACAACTTTACGATGAGATTACTGCCATTAATAAGGTGCCTTCTTTTTTTTGGGAGCTAGCGGATGTCACAAAATTATTGCGTTCGGAGGAAGGGAGGGTAGTTACATTGGATATTTTGCGTGGGTCCGGGAATGAAGAGGATCCACCGGAAAGCCTTAGAATTTCGTATGTTTTGAAAAAACAGTTATAAATTTTCAATTTCTATTCAAAAATTCCAATTGTATTGTAAGGTACATTTTTGGTGTTATAAACAGCATCGATCGTAATTATATTTCTTTTATATTTGGGAAAATCTTGACAATTGAGTAGCAATTAGCTTTTTCAAGGATTCTGGGTAATTTTGGTGTTGTTCATGGTGGAATTATTTGCTGATGGAATTAGTAGCCTACTGGTCACTTTCAAAAGGGTTGCTCGTAATAACTATGAATGGGTGTATCTCAGGTCTGATGATCACCAATGGGCCGCAGACATCGACCCACTTATTGTCCAATCCTCTCTGCAGGAGGTGTTTCCTGCTATCCGCAAGCCACTTTTTGAAGGCATATATGAGAAGTTTAAGCTAGGGAAAAATATCTGTACTACTCTTGTCTTGAAGCAGGGGATAGAGGTTACCACGAAAATCCAAGGTCAAATTATTCCCCAGGCAGACGGTTCAGAACTTATTACGTCCGCCTTTTTAGTCATGGACAGTGACTCTCCGGCCCTACCGATGCACGATGTCCATGAAGGCAGGGACAATGGATTTCTTGAGTCTGGTCAATTGTACCAAAGTATTGCGAAAAATTTCCCAAGGGGAACCATCGATGTCTTGGACACTTCACTCCGCTATATATATACCGAGGGGACAGAGTATCGGCTTTTGGATTTAGAGCCGGCCGAGTTGGTAGGGACTTCCCATCTGGACTTGTATGATGCGAAATATAGAGTAATCTCCCAAACAAATTTAGAACATGTGCTGGAAGGTCAAATGGTAACCTATGAGGTACAATATAGAAAGCAATATTATCTGAAAAGCGGCGTCCCTCTTAGGAATGAAAGGGGGAAAATTGACAGGATCCTGTTAGTACAGCAAAACATTACCGACTCAAAAAAACTCGAAGCAGAACGGGAAATTCTCATCAAGGATCTGAAGTCTCACAACGAGGAGCTCTTGCGTTTTGCATATATTGTCTCCCATAACCTACGAGCACCAATCGTAAACATCTCCTTGCTTTTAGACCTCTATAACGAAACAAACCCAGCAGATCCGGAAAACGAAGAAGTTATTGAGAATTTGAAAATTTCCACCAACCTACTCCACGCCACACTGCAGGACCTTATTGAAGTTGTGTCTATCAAAAAACAAAAAATACCCAAGGTAGAGGTGATCAATTTCAATCTTTTGCTAAATAATGTGGAAAAAAGTTTGTTTAATCAACTAAAAGAATCCGGAATAAAAATACATAAAGATTTTTCCAATTTGAACGAGATGAACTACATCTATGCACATCTTGAAAATTTTTTCATGAATTTCCTGACTAATTCTGTAAAATATAGACATCCCGACCGGATACCGGAAGTATGGATTTCTACCTACAAATTAGGGGAATACAGAATTATCGAATATAAAGACAACGGCATAGGATTAGATCTCAAGAGATACGGAGACCGGCTTTTTGGGTTGTATCAGCGCTTTCACAATCATGTTGAGGGCAAAGGCCTTGGTTTGTACCTCGTACGGGAACAAATCCGAGCGAATGACGGTAAAATAGAAATCGAGAGTGTAGTCGGAGATGGATTGCTCTTTAGAATCTATTTGCGAAACCTCATTCTTTAATATTCCCGGAAATTCTCTATTTCTTCAACAGAGAGGCCGCCTCTTGGTCTAAGAAAATGGTTACGTTAGGATGTTTTTGGAGAATTGAAGCCGGCATATCCGTATGGATGGGTCCTTCAATCATTCTCTTAATAGCCTCTGCCTTATTTTTGCCAAAAGCCACCATTACTAGTTGCTTTGCCTCCATGATGGACTGAATGCCCATGGTGACCGCACGTTTGGGGATATCATTCTTAGATGGGAAATCTTTGGAATTGGCCTCAATTGTTTCTTCACTGAGATTGGCAATGTGTGTTCTGGTATCGAAAGGAGTACCGGGTTCATTAAACGCAATATGTCCATTCGTTCCTATTCCGATAAGTTGAAGGTCAATACCCCCCGCTTTTTCTATCTTTTCATCGTATAGGCGGCAAGACGCGTCAAGATCTCCCAATCCAGATGGTACATGCGTCTTGGATTTATCAATGTCCAAGTGGTTAAACAAATGGGTGTCCATGAAGTATCTGTAATTCTGTTCACTGGATGTGCCTAGCCCTACATATTCATCCAGGTTAAATGTGGTTACCGATTTGTAGCTAGTTTTATTTTTGAGGTGATCCTGTATAAGTAATTGATAGATCCCTTTGGGAGAATTGCCTGTAGAAAAGCCCAATACAATTTTTGGATTGAGTCGGACAGCTTTGATGAACAATTCAGCTGCGGCAATATTCAAATCTTCTACTGAAGAGAGAATGGTAATAGTCATAAATTAACCCTTTATGTTAGCTTTTATATTAAAGTAATACACGCATTTATGAAAAACAGGCCAATATTTCTGCAAGACTGGAAAATTACGCCAAGTTTAACGTTTAAATTTTGATTCATCCCTCCCATCATCCCAAGGTAGGCAGACTAAGTTTATATTTCACTGCGACTAACCGAATACTTATGATAAGACTGATTGAAATCAATAAATTAATGTCTCTTTCCAGACCAAAATGGTTGGCGATAAGGTAAACTATCGCACCCGCGAGGCATGCGGAGGCATAAATTTCTTTACGAAATAAAATGGGTATTTCATTAGTAAGCGTATCACGGATCACACCACCCATGACTGCGGAAAACATCCCCATAATGGCGGCCACCTCTACACTGAATCCGAGACTCAGAGTCTTTTCTACACCTAAGACGGTAAAGAAAGCAATTCCCAAGGTGTCAAACAAAAACAACGTCTTTCGGAGTTTGGATACAAAACGGAAAAAAACAAAAGTAACCAAAATTCCAGCTAGGATGGCATATAGGAAATCGACGTTGCCTATCCAAACCAGGGGATGTGCCCCCAGAAGAATGTCGCGCAAACTGCCTCCTCCGATTGCCGTAATAAAACCGGTAAATCCAGCACCAAATAAGTCATGGCCTTTATCCTGAATCGCCAATGCACCCGAAATGGAGAAAACAAATGTTCCGATCAATTCAAGTGCGTACTGTAAGTCCATCTACGTAACGTATAGTTTGGGGCAAAGATAGCTTTTTTTAGAGGGTAGCCTTACCTTTTTCAAAAACAAAAACTCCCATTGAACGAAGCCCATGGACCACTACAGATTTTGGGGGTTCCATGTGTCTTAGGCCATATTTTTCAATCATTGATCTCAAAAGGGCTTCCGTAAGTACAAACCGTTCGCTTCCATCTGGCAATAGGAAGCGACTATTGCCCATGCTAATGGCCTCATCCAAAATATTTCCAGCATCAGTACACATACGTAACCAGAAGATTCCGCCCGGCCTGAGGACACGGATCATTTCTCCAACCATGACGAAGAAATGATTTTCATCACGGGCAAAGTGCAGGACCGCGCTACTTAATACCGCATCAAAAGCCGCTGTATGAAACATCAAGTTTTCCAATCCATTTACCTGAAAACAATGAATGTCAAAGTCCTTACGGATGGAACTTGCATATCGGCGGGCCATTTCTATGGATAATTTGTCCTGATCAACTCCGAATATCTGAAACCCTTCTTGGATAAAATAATGCGTGTTTCTCCCCTCACCGCATCCGGCATCCAAGATTTTCATTTCAGGAGTGAACCTGCCTTTTAAAATCTGATCCAGTAGGTAGATATCAATGTTGCCTAGAAGTTTATTTAATTCTCTGAAGTCCATGATCTTTTTTGATCTTGAGCAAAGTAGTGGAGGGATTCCCAAGTAGAACCATCCCGCTCCTCAAATTACTTCATTCAGTCCAAAATAAAAAGCTCTTTGATCTCCCACACCAATATCCAATCTAATATTTAATCCCTCATCATTTAATTTATAGCGAAAGCCTACACCTCCACCATATTTGAATCCTTGTATAGAGAAACCTTTGACAGTAGGAGCTACCTGTCCGGCATTCCCAAAAACCACCAAACCCAAATTTCTATATACGGGAAGTCGATATTCTGTTTGATACACCATCGCATGTAGGTCTCGGTATTTTCCTTCAAAAAAGCCCCTCATCCTGTCGCTGCCTCCGATGAGGGAGACGTGTTGGAAAGGTGGGTTTCCCGCCGTAAAACTCAGCCAAGCCTGTCCGACTAGGATATGCGTTGGACGCACTTCGATGTATTTTCGTAAATCCAATTGGTACTGACTGAATGTGAAATTACTCCCGAAATAGCGTTGGAATGTCATATAGGACAACTGGTGAAATACACCTACTCCCGGTTGGAAGATGTTGTCTCGGGTATCGTAGTTTAAGACCAGTCCCAACCCGGAGAGCAACTGCCCGTCGCTCCCGGCAACTACTCCGGAGGCAAGTAATCCTTGTTCCAATTTTTCATAAATGTCGTCTATTCGAAATTCATACCGGGGCCCCAAATACAGTCCAGGAGCAAGTCGTTTTTCATAATTGATATGAAAATAGGCATAGCGGGTTGCATATACCTCATCGGTTTGGGGATTATTTCCTATGCCATAAAAGCGAAATGGGTAATCAGATAACTCAAACCTAGTATTTAGGTAGGCGCTGTTGTCCCTCATCCACAAGTTCAACTCAGTAGTGACAAAGGCTTGTTTGTTGAGCGTGTAGAGAAATGTGATAGGAAGAGATGATGGTCGGGTAATTGAATCCTGCGAATTTGCGGGGCGGAATAGTTTTAGTGCCCGGATTCCTAGTCCCAAACTGGTTTCAGGCGAATAGGTAACAGCAGGAATAAAGGTCCAAGAGTCTCTGCTGATTAAGTTTATGACTTCATCCGCAAAATCAAACAGACCTTCAATTGTCCCTCCATTGGATTTTTCAGGAATCTCCTGAGCCCAAAGATTCATTCCTGGGGCCATTACCAGAAGCAGAATAAGTGTCACCTTGCACATCAAGTTGCAAAGGTATCACAATCCGGATTTAAAATTCAATGATTATTCCCACGGTTGGCAAAATCGATCCGGCTGTGTTCCGAATACTCCGCAACAAATACCTGCTGGGGTCTGTGGGGTCTACCATGGGTAAGCCTTGCTCATCTCTGATCGCCACTAGTCTGTCCGGTTGTTCTGCCTGGAAATTATAGGCATTTTGAATGTCGAAATACCAGTTTAGATTCCAGCGGTCGAAGAAGTACTTTTTGTCTACACGGAGGTCTAATTGGTGAAAACTATTTAACCGAGGTTCGTTGATCCGACTATAGTCAAAGATTCCTTGGTTAAACAAATCCCAGTTGGATCTTAGAGCTGACGCTTCCAAATCAAAAGGTATATAAGGCGTCCCTCCCAAAAACCTCCATCTGGCACCAATTTCCCAGTCTCTTTTCAGCCTCTTTCCTGCGGTGAGACTTACGATGAAGCGGTTGTCCCAGGCAGATGGGATAAAACCTACTGTATTAGGGTTTGTAAATTCACTTCTTACTAAAGTTAACGCCGCAATACCGTAAAAATCATTGAACAAGCGCTGCTGGGCCAGGAATTCCAAACCATATGCCCGACCCTCAGCATCGGAGCGTACTGCTTCATTGCCAATGACACCAAAGTCCGCCCCTAAGTTGGAAAGGGCAATTCCGTTTTGAATAGAGGAGGGGTAGTTGTCATAAAGTTTGTAAAAACCTTCTATGGTAAACCGCCGGTTTTTATCCGGTTTTTGGATTTCTATTCCCGAAATAAAGTGCGTGGAACGAATATATCGGACATCGTTTTCCTGATTTAGGAGGATGCCTGCATTATTTCTGAAACCCAGAACGGTATACGGTGGCTTTTGATAATAGATTCCGGCATTGGCTGTCCAGAAAAGATTATTTCTAAGTTGGTAGCTGACGGAAAGTCTGGGGCTAATCTGATTTAGTGGGTTGCTTGCGGTGGATCCAAAGTCACTACCATCCATCCGGATCCCGCCACTTACAAGTAGTTTTTCGTTGTAATATTTTTTGCTTCCCTGAATAAACGCACCATACGAATTAAAAAAGGAAGTTGCGTTAATATCTAATGCTTGACCGTCTGATTCGGTTGCTTGACGGCTAAAGTTTTCAATGTAGTATCGGCTAAATTCATAGTTCCCACCATATTTCAGGGTATATCCCTTACCGAAGATACTGTTTTCCGCACGGAATTTGTTCTCGCTTTCTTGAGAGAGGTAATTGAATATGAGATTTGCGGGATTGGATTCATCATTATTGAGGTATTTATATGACCTGTTATTTAGCATGTTGCGGCTCAGTATGTAGGTCCAGAAGCCGTTTGAGCGGAAGCGCTTAAGTTTTACTCCCGTTGCATAGTTCCACTGTGTGGATATAGGCAGATTATTTAACAAAAACAGCCTATCATCCCGTTCCTCTTCTGTTTCCCCGGATGGGACATCAAAGTTCAGCACAAATTGGTCGATCGCGCCGACTCCCAGGAAAGTAAGTTCTGTCTTATCGTTAATTTTAGTTTTGGTTTTAAGGGTAAAATCATGGAACGTAGGCAGAAATGGCAGCCCGATTAGCCGGAATAAGCCCTGAAGATAGGATCTCCTCGCCGAAAGGATATAAGTCGTCTTCTCACTTAGTGGACCTTCATTAGATAGGGTAAGCTCGCTAGCACCAACTGTAAGTTGGGTCAACATCTTATCTCTGCGGCCGTCTTTTAGTTCAAATTCAAAAAATGAGCTTAGGGAATTCATCCGGTTTGCAGGAAAAGCACCGCTGATGACATCTACGTTTTTTATCAAATTCACATTTAGAATACCTAACGGTCCCCCGGAAGATCCTTGTGTGGCAAAGTGATTGATGACTGGCACCTCAATTTCATCTATAAAAAACTTGTTTTCGTTAGGAGCTCCCCCACGGATGATGATGTCATTGCGGAAGCTCGCGGTACTTGCTACACCGGGAAGTGCTTGGATCACCCGGCTAATATCCCGGTTGCCTCCAGGATAACGTTCTATCTCGTTTGCATTTAACTTTCTGGCAGAAATCGGAGTATCCTCAGATCGGGAGAATTCTGATGAAACGACGATTTCCTCCAAGTCTGAGGCTTCTTCTTCCAGTTCAAAATCCAGTTGAACTGAACGCGCCAAAGTTACCTGGACCTCAAAGATAGTTTTAGGTTTGAATCCTATGAAGGATGCTCGGACATTATATAGGCCGGGAGCGATACCCTCCAGCTGGTAAAAACCCCTTTCATCAGAAACTGTCCCTTTTTCCATACCTTGAATTACGATATTGGCAAAGGGTATCGGTTCATTATTGACTGGGTTAAACACCCGTCCTTGAATACTTCCCTGTTGGGCAAACAGGAGCGTGGAAATCATTGAAAAATAAAGCAAAATCAATAGCTTTTTCATACTGAAATTATGGTTTCAATAGGTAAATCGAAATAAGAGCAAAAGGTTTAGGTATAAGCTGAAAAAAAGCGGTTATGACTGATTTTTAGTGAAATTAATTTTGACGACTTTCTTTAACTTTCCAAAGGCGCCACCAGGGAGTTCCTGGGGAATCATGGTGTTCATAATGATACCCGAAGAAATAACAACTGAAAAAGGCCCAAATGTGGTTTTTGGCTTGGGACCCTGAATGGTGTTTATTTGTATGATTCCCTTTGTGGGGTAGGTATGTTCCAAAATAAAAAAGCTGTAAAGTAGCTAGGATTGCAGGAACCATCCAAAACACAATCAGGTTCACCTGTGGAACAAAAAGCTTCAATACGTTAAAAGTAACGGCCATTAGCAAAAACTGCCAGATAGATAGGTAGGTGGTGATAAAACTCCAATACCAAATGAAGAAATTATGGGAAGGATGGTAGTCTGGGTCGTTCTCTGTCGCTACAAAGCGATGATGCTCGTGATGTTTGGGAAATAATTTCCAATAGAAATTGTAGGAGTACAGCAGGGATGAAAACCATCCAATAGCGTGATTCAAACGTTTGTTATCCGACACCAACCCATGCATGGCATCGTGCGCAGTGATAAACAAGCCTGTGTACAAGTGCATCTGTATCAATACACCTAGATAAATCCAGGGATTCCAGAAATTAATTTGAATTTGGAGCAAATAGAATAGGGACAAGAACCACGCCCCAATAATCAGTAAGGCAATTAAGACACCTTTAAAATCCTTGGACGATTTTGAGGCCTTTGATGGAGTTGATAGCATATTCGAAAAACAACCTAAAAGCGATTTTCATTCAAAATGTCACAATTCGTTCCTTCACTTGTTCCATCAGCCACATGGGAGTGGAAGTAGCACCACAAATCCCTATGGATTCATTTGCGCTAAACCAAGAGGGATCTACCTCATCCGGATTGGATACGAAATAAGTATTTGGGTTTTTGTCTTTGCACACATTAAACAATACTTTCCCGTTGGAAGATTTTGTGCCACTGACGAATACGATATGGTCGAATTTCGAGGAAAAATCCCGTAATTCTTTATCTCGGTTTGATACCTGCCGACAAATAGTGTCATTGGTGTTGATCGTAATCCCATTGTCACGGAGGATTTGGTTAATTTCATAGAATTTATCCGTGCTTTTGGTAGTTTGGCTGTATAGAGTAATATTTCTGGGTAAAGAAGGAATGTCCAGTTCAGAAATATCCTGAAAAACAATTGCCTTATTTCCGGTCTGTCCCAACAAACCGATTACTTCTGCATGCCCGTGTTTTCCGTAGATGTAAATGGTCTCATCTTTATCGTAGGAATTTTTGATTCTGTTTTGAAGTTTTAGCACTACAGGGCAACTCGCATCAATAAGTGTCAGGTTGTTGTGAATAGCTAGTTCGTAAGTGGAAGGAGGTTCTCCGTGTGCCCGTATAAGGACTTTTTCTCCCTTCAGCTTTTTAAGGTCGTCATGGTTGATGATGATGAGTCCCTTTTTGGTAAGGCGCTTTACTTCCTCATCGTTATGCACGATGTCTCCAAGGCAGTATAAGTACCCTTCTTCATCCAGAATTTCCTCTGCCATCTCAATGGCATACACAACACCAAAACAAAAGCCAGAATGCTGGTCAATATGGACGTGGAGATTTAACATAGGTTATAAACTTTCCATTCTTCGAAATGTTTTCTTTTCCTTCACTTTTTCGTATATCGTATTGATTAACAAGAGCATACTCAAATTATAAACAGTATCTTCAATGGGAACTGTTCCAATTCGGAGTGAAAGATTTTCCGCATTATTATATTTTACAATAGGTTCGTCAATGAAAGAACCTGTTAAAATGCCATTTACTAACATAAACGGTATAAGGGTAACCAGGTAAGCCAATAGAAACCTGCCGAAGTGCTTATCCTTAAAGATAACGAAATGAACGGACAACACAGCAGCCGCAAAAATAAAATTCACTGATGTGTACATTTTGTCGATGTGAATAATCCCTAAAAAAACAAATATGGGGATTAAGGTTAATAATAGATATTTTGAGATAGGTTTAAAAAGATCTCTTTTTACGAAGTAATTCAGAACCTCATAAATAAACACGCATGCATAAGGAACGATAAAGAAAAACGCCCATTCTTCTACCGGTAAATCCAAGAAATAGATGCCTAAGATATAGCGGGGATTAAACTCCCAAATACCTATCACAGTAAACCAATGGTCCCAAGCAATAAAAATTGCCGCCATTATTAACGTAGCCGGAATAAGGGCATACAGGTTTTTGGCATATTGGATGCGGTGTTCAAAGGATTGGGACAAAGGATATGAAAGTGTAAAAATCATTAGCCCCAAGTAGTAGTATTTTTCCATTAGCTTATCCCAAGTTTTAACCCAAAATAGGTTCTAATCAACAGGGATATTTTTCTGGAATTGGGAATTCGGATACGGCGGCAAGTAATGACTTCAGGCGATAGTCCCTTAATTTTGAAAAACAACTTTAAGTAATACAAGTAGGCAATTTTTACACCCATCATAGCTCCTTTGGGCAACTTGTGAATGCCGATGAGTGCTTCATCAAAATCTCTCTGAATATCGTCCTCAATGGATTTTTTGGTAGCCAGGTCAAAATTTTTAAAATCAACTCCCGGAAAATATACGCGTCCCCGTTCTTCATAATCACTCTTTATATCTCTCAGGAAATTGACCTTCTGGAAAGCAGCACCAAGTTTGCACGCAGGGTGTTTCAGCTTGGTATATATCGTTTCATCTCCCTGACAAAATACTTTTAAGCACATCAAGCCCACTACTTCCGCGGATCCATAAATATATTCCTGATATTTTGTGTCGTCATATTTCGTGAAGTCAAGGTCCATTTCCATACTGTGCAAAAACGCTTTAATCAGGTCTTTGTCTATATTATATCGATTGACGATTACCTGAAAGGAATTCAGAACCGGGTTTAGACTAATACCATTTTCGATTGCCTTATAGGTGTCTTCCGCAAACTCATCCAGAAGGGCTTTCTTGTCAAACTCGTGGAAAGTGTCAACGATCTCATCCGCATATCGCACAAAACCATAAATGGCATAAATTGCCATGTGGTATTTTTTGTCCAGGGTACGTATACCCAGTGTAAAGGAGGTACTATATCGTTGGGTAATTAATTTACTACATTCAAATGTGGTTTCCTCAAATAGCAATTTAGAGTCTATCATAGCGTTCAATATAAGGAAATTATACCATTTTATGTTCTTTTTCTACCTCGTTGGCCACTACGCCTCCCGAGATTAGGGATGGCGGGACGCCCGGGCCTGGCACGGTTAATTGGCCTGTATAATAAAGATTGGATACTTTTTTGCTTTTCAGTGAGGGTTTTAGCAAGGCTGTTTGTGTAAGCGTGTTGGCCAACCCATATGCATTCCCCTTGAACGCGTTATAATCTGCTTTGAAATCGCTGTGGGCATATGATTTTTTATAAATCACGTGCTCTCTGATTTTTTGACCCGTCAGGTGCTCCAGCCTATCCATTACCAGGTGATAATATTTTTCACGAATTTCCTCACCATCATTCAAGTTTGGAGCCAAGGGGATTAGAATAAACAAATTTTCCATCCCTTCTGGTGCTACTGTGGGATCTGTTATTGAAGGTGCCGACGCATAAAAAAGCGGTTTTTCCGGCCATCGGGGGTGTGTATAGATTGCATCAGCATGTGGACCAAGAGGTTCATCAAAAAACAAATTGTGGTGGAGGAGGTTGTTGAGTCGCTTGTCTATTCCAAGGTAGAAAAGCAAGGAAGATGGTGCCAGCACACGCTTATCCCAGTAGGAATCGGTATAGTTTCTATATTCCATATCCAGCAACTGGGTATCTACATGGTGATAGTCTGCCCCAGCGACTATTATATCCGCTAATAGGATTTCACCTGTCTCTAAGGTTACGGAATTAGCCCTACCTTGGCTTACATTTATTTTCTTTACTGGAGACTGATATCGGAAGGTTACCCCTTTTTCTTCTGCCAGCATTACCATTCCATCAATGATCTTATGCATTCCTCCTTTCGGATACCAAGTTCCCAATGCAATATCCGCATAATTCATCAGGCTATATAATGCTGGAATCTTTTGTGCTGTTTCACCTAGAAAAAGCACTGGGAACTCCATCAGCCTTATAATTTTATCTTCTTTAAAGAATTTTCTTACATGGGAGGACATGGATTGAAAAATATCCATTCGGAATAGGTCTCTTAACAGCGAAAACCTGGCAAATTCCATCAATGAGCGACTTGGTTTAGTTACCAAGTCATGAATTCCAACTTGGTATTTATATGCAGCTTGAGCAAGGAATTTGTCCAGTTGCATAGATGCACCGGGTTCCAACCCTTCAAGCATCGCCTTAAATTCTTTCAGATCTGCAGGAATGTCCAACCTATCGTCTTTTCCAAAAATGACCGCATAGGAAGGATCAAGTCGGATTAGATCATAATAATCACTTACTTTTTTCCCGAAATGGGCAAAATAATTATCAAAAACGTCAGGCATCCAATACCAACTCGGTCCCATATCAAAGACAAACCCCTCGGTGCTGAACTTTCTTGCCCGGCCTCCGGGGGTAGTGTTTTTCTCTAACAAGGTAACTTGATATCCCTTATTTGCCAAGTGAGTGGCAGCTGAAATTCCAGCGAATCCAGAACCGATTACTACCACAGTTTTTGTGGACATATTAATTTTTTGTTTGATAGACGCAAAGATCGTCCTTCAGTAGTTTCCTTGCAATATGGATTCGATTTTTCACAGTTCCAATAGGAATATCCAACTTTTCAGCAATCTCATGATACTTAAAACCTCTGAAATGCATCATAAACGGGTTCTTATACACATCATCCAAGTTGCCTATGGCTGTGGTAATATCTTTCATGGCAAATTCCCCATAGGCGTCATTTTCAATGATAGCTGCACCCGAATTGATAAAGTGCAGGTTATCCGAAGTATCCACAAAAGTCCCCCTTCTCACCATACGCTGGTAGTTGGTGATGAACGTATTTTTCATTATCGTATATAACCAAGCTTTAAGATTGGTTCCGTCGGTAAATTTGTCTTTGTTGGTAAAAGCTTTGACCATGGTATCTTGCAGGAGATCATTTGCATCGTCTAGATCCCTTGTTAATTTAAGCGCAAATGGTTTCAAAGACTTGGTCAATTTTGTGAGCGAATAACTAAATTCAAGTGTTGTCATGGTCTTTTGTTTTTTGTTTAATCAAAAGTATAATATCCTAAACAAACTAGCAAGCATTTTGTCTAATATTTTTTAAAAAAAATTCCACAAGACATCTATTGAGAGTAATTAAAGTAAAAAAAAAGCCCTTTAACAGGGCTTTAGACGATATTATTATAAATAAATGCTCAGAAAAAAAATATTGAAAAAATGGATTGTTTAACCAATAATGGTATTTGTTAAAAATAAATAAAGAATAATTTCGATAATTAGTCCCAAGCTTTTTTAAGGAAACGAATCCAGTTTCCATGCATAACTTTCTCGATGTCACCGGGCTTGTACCCCCGGTTTCGGAGCATAGTCGGGATTCTTCTCAAATCGGCAATTGTTTCCAAGTCATAGGGGCTTTGCTCCCTGCCATAAGCTCCGTCCAAATCCGTCCCTATGCCAATATGGTTTGCATTGCCCGCCAACTGACAGATATGATCCATGTGATCTATGATTTTCTCCAGATCGCAGTCCATTTCTTTGGGCAGAGATTTTCCACGAATCCACCCGGGAACCATCATCCAAGCATCTAAAGCGCCCCCTATTACTGCTCCCCGATCTATTAACGCCTTTATCTGATCATCACTGAATTGGCGGTTGTGGTTCACAAGGGATCTGCAGTTGCTATGGCTAGCCCATACTGGCCCGTTGAAATGATCCAGAGCTTCCCAGAAACTGTCATCACAGAGGTGGGTGGCATCTAGGATGATGTTGAGGGATTCCATAAGTTTCAGTAATTCTTGACCTTTTTTCCCCATAAACCCGCTTGCGTCTGTACCTTGTGCATACCGTCCGGGTCCATAATGCGCCGGGCCAAGTGCCCTTAGACCTGACTCGTAGCTTTTTTCAAGGTAGCTGAGGTCTACAATGGAGTCCGCGCCTTCAAGAGATAAGATATATCCTATGGGAGATTCGGCATTTGGGATATGATTCATCCACAAATCAAGGTGCTTTTCCAGAGAAGCAAGATCGTTGACCTGAACCATTTCCCCCGCATCCTCCATAGCTTTGTACCAGGCCAACTGCCCCTGGGTTTGCGCCCAAGCTTGAGCGGGGGAATGCCAGCCGGGTAAAGGGTTGTCCGGTGCTACATAGCGTGCGATTTGGGTGGCTACGACAAGTCCAATGTTGCCTTCGCGAAGGGTAGGCAGGGAAACAGTTGCATTTCCCCGGTCCGGTTTGTCTGTAAGCCCCTTTTCCCGGGCATTGATTTCTTTTACTGGTCTAGTCAAATCCCTGTTCCATTCTAGGGCATTCATGCTGAGATCCAGGTGAGCATCTATTGTAAACATATTTGATAAAATTAAATGCCAGCAGGCAAATGAGTTCCTTTAATAAGTTATCTGTTTGTCCCGTGCCATAACCTTCCATTCCCCTGTTTTTTTACCATCCTCTATTGTGGAAACATGGTCATATAAAGCTACTGTAGGACAGATGTGATAGGGGATCCCATAAAAAACATCCCCAACCTGATAGGGGTGGTCTATATCGGTCTTCATGACCAGGTGTTCCTCACTTTGGCTGACCGGGGTTAAGTTGTCAGCATTTAGAAAGGTAACCCGATTTGTTAAAGGGTTTTCAGCGGAAATTGACTTGTGCCCTAAGTCCAGACAAATAAGACCCGGTGCCGGCAACGAAATTATTCGTGTCATGACAAGGGCCGCCGGTTCAAATTCCTGTTCAGGAAGTCCTTCACCATACCCTTGATCCCAGTATATAAATGTACCTGGCGAACAAATAACCTCCGGACGCTTGGCGTGGATGGTAAATGTGGTCGAGCCACCTGCTATCACTTCAACCGAATGCCCTTCTTTTTTAAGACGCTGATTTACGGCATCAATTTCCTGGTACCCTTGGTCACACGCTTTTTTTCTTTCCCCGATGTCCAGCTGCCTAAGGTGTCCGTCATATACATGGAAACCAATAACTTGCAGGGATTTAAGGGTAAGGCATTCCCTGTAGAGCTTTTCGGCCGGATCTCCCGGAGCAATGCCGGTGCGGTTGGTCCCCGCATTGAGGTCAATATATACACGGAATGTCACATTGTTTTTTTCCCCCAATTCTGACAACTGGGATGCGATTCGGAAATTGTCAACGAGGCAGGAAAACGTAATTCCATTGGTAGATGTAATAAGATTTAGCCACCTTTCTTGCTTTGGCCCCACCGGCTGATAGGCCAACAAGATATCCTTGGCTCCCGCCCTTACCAACATTTCAGCTTCTGCAATGGTAGCACATTTAAACGCACTTATTCCCGCTTCCATCATCAATTGACAAGCTTCAACGGCTTTGTTGGTTTTCACATGAGGCCGAAGCCGCTTCGGGTCTTTTACTACAGATATGGCTTTTTGGATGTTTTCCTTAGCCCTCGCCGTATAGACCAATAACGCGGGTGTATCAATGTGCTCGGGATGTAAGAGAGTAAACCAATCGCTATTTTTATCCATCGTTTTTTCTTATACCAATTCAAACAAGGCTTCAACTTCTACCGGGATATTTCCAGGCAGGGACCCAAAACCCACAGCGGATCTTGTACCTATACCGTTCTCTTCCCCCCACACTTTGGCAAAAAGCTCACTGCAGCCGTTGATAACAAAGGGATGCTCCCCAAAATCAACCGTGCTGTTTACCATGCCCAAAACTTTAATAACCCGCTTAACTTTGTTCAAACTTCCAAGATGGGCCTGAATGGTGGACAACATCGTCAAACCTGTTTGCTGGGCAGCGAATTTGGCTTCGTCTTTATCAATATCACGGCCTACTTTTCCTGTCAGTAATGTGCCGTCAACCGTCACAGGTCCATGGCCGGAAAGATATAGGTGTTTACCGTCGATCAGGTAGGGTATGTAAACTCCCATAGGTTTTGGAGCGGGAGGTAATGTCAGTCCCAATGCTTTAAATCTGGATTCTGCGGATTCGATTTCCATAGTTGTAGTTTATTATTAATATTTAGTTTCGATGATTTACGAAGTTAAACAATTAAATCCAATGCCAAAACTCCCAGCAGCCCCATGACGGAGACGATGGTCTCAATAAGTGACCAAGACATCAGGGTTTGTTTTACCGAGAGGTTGAAGTATTCTTTGACTAGCCAGAAGCCTCCGTCGTTGAAGTGGGAGAATATTAGGCTACCCGAACCAATGGCCAGCACCATTAGATTAGGGTCCACTAAACCATCTCCAACGAGCGGGCCTATTATGCCTGCCGCGGTGAGGGCTGCAACGGTCGCTGACCCTACGGACAGTCTTATAATGGCCGCAATCATCCACCCCAAAAACAGGGGATGAGCTTGCCAACCCTGCAGTCCAACCGCGATTTGTTGGCTGACCCCACTTTCCACCAAAACCTGCTTAAATGCGCCCGAGCCGGCTATAATCAATATCACCAGCGCTACGTCTTTGACTGCCTGGCCATATTCCTCCATGATGACGCCGATTTTTCGGGACATTTGGGTGCCCAAGCTGATCGTGGCCCAGGTTAAAGAAATCAGCATAACGACAGAGGGATCACTGATAAACTTCAAATAGGGATACATTTCCCCATTCTCATCCACCCGTAGAAGTAAGAGTGAAGTTAGGATTAACAGAAACACGGGAAGTAGGGAAGAGATCAAACTGTTTGCCAGTCCCGGCAAGGATTCCGGGGGTTTATTTTCGCCCCTGAATGCTGCAAGGGGCTTTACGTCCATTGCTTTTATCCAACTGGCTTTGGCAAAAAGCGGACCGGCTACTATTATAAGTGGTATACTAAGTAGTATACCGTATATAAGTGTAATCCCCATATTGGCTTCAAACTGAGCTACCAGCGCGACGGGTGCGGGATGTGGAGGAAGCAGGCCGTGGGTTACGGACAAGGCGGCGAGCATAGGTACCCCCACAAACATGGCAGGCACTTTATACTGGTAGGCAACCGTAAACACGATGGGAACCAGTAGAACAAATCCAACATTGAAAAACAGCGGAATACCCACAATCAGGCCCGTCAGCGCAATGGCCCAATGGATGTTTTTTTTGCCAAACAACTGCATGAGAAAAGTGGAAATGCGCTGGGCAGCACCACTTGAGGCCACGATTTTACCCAACATAGCCCCTAGCGTAATAACAATTATCAGAGATCCCAGCAGGTCACCTATTCCCCGCTGTATGGCTCCCATGATTTCCGGGAGGGGAATACCCAGCAGAAATCCCGCAAAAACCGAAACTAAAAGAAATGAAATAAAGGGTTCTACTTTAATCCAGACAATTAGGAGAACCAATAAAAGAATACTGGCAGCGATGATAACAAAGGTCATGAAGCGGGGCTAAAAGGGTCAAAAACATTTGAAGGCAAAAAATAGTGCATTCTGGTAACAAAGCCTATCTATATGGGGGAATTTATTATTTCCTAAGCGATTTTACCTGTTGGATTCCCTTCTGATGAAAAATACCAACAATTTTTGCCGGTAGTCTCAATTTGAAAATCATTCTTTCTATTTTTAGGGAACCATCACATGTTGGCTAACAAATTTCTACTTCTAGGTAGCACGGTGCTTCTTTAAAATTGTTGCACAACACACAGATTTTAGGAAGGTTTTCGGGCAGGGTAGGGGCAGTTATGTGTTTTTCAATGGATAGGTGAGTCTACGGGGAATTAGATAACCGCAGTGGAAGTTAGAAGAATATAATAGGAGGTAAAACCGCCCCAAGGCGACAATATGTTGCAATAGACC
>DATHWC010000307.1:0-18264 GCA_035460985.1 Lunatimonas sp. | reverse complement strand
TTGCCGGCGCTTGCCTACATACAATACCCAAAGCACGACCATTGCCAAAAGTATGTAGTAGGCCATCTTCAACGACGGGGTGCCCAGAAGCACGTAGAGGGGCGAACTGTAAAAAGACTTTCCGGCCTTGTAATAATTGTCAACATACAGCAGGTTATTATCGGGAAGATAGGCTAAGACTCCACGCAGATAATCCAAGTTATTATTTTTTAACAGAAAGTAATTGGTAAAAATAGCCGGAAAGGTATGTAAAAAAATCTTACCCTTTCCCATTTCCACGCTGACGAAATTAACATCGGCTTCACTCCAATCAGGCAATTGGCCCGAAGATACCTTAGTTCCTCTTCCTAGTACCTGAAAGGGCCAGATGCTTTCCATCTCGGTGAAAGCCACAAGCGGCTCCTCCCTGTCAAATAGGACAGAAGTGGGTGGGTTTAGGTGGGGATTGACCAAGTCTAGGTTGACATGATTGGCTGCTATTTCGTATTCTAATCGCCTTTCAATGATTAACCCTAAAGTATCTAAGAGAAATTCATCCAAATCACTGGCGGCCATAAACAGCGTATTTCCGTCAGCTACCCAATCCATAAGCTGATGGGTAGCGGTGGCATTCCAGGAAAGATTTCTGTTGAAAAAGAAATAGGTACCTTTAATTGTCGAATCCCTCAGAAATTCGAAGACGGGTAGGTTTACCTCCACAAACCTTTCCTCGCCCGCCCAAGCTTGTAGGGCCTCATGGAAGACCTGGGACCCCAGCGGTATATTATCCGATTTATAAAAACTGTCATTCCAATTTATCGGAGGATCGGAGAAGGTTTCAAAGAAAAAAACCGCTGTGATTAGGATCAGTAATCCTGCTGCTAGCAATACCTTTCGTTTTTTCATAACAATGCTTTTAGCCGTTCAAAGGATTGTACGGTTCGGGAGAAAAGCAATTCATCCACTTCGAAGTTCCCGTACCAAATGGAATCATAGGCCAAGGTCACCCTGGCAAAGGTATCCTTCAGCTTTCCTTTGGGAATCTCGCGCATGTAATCTGCATTTGTCTTCTGGTCCTGCCAAGTAATCAGCCCTTTTTGGGTCAGCAACTGAAGGGCTTGAAGGTAGTAATACCGTATCGCCAAGGGGTAGTTTCCAGCAGCTTTGGCTTGTTCTATAAGTTGGTCTATAGCGGCATGGTGTATGATGTCTTCTTCAGCAAGCATACGGACTTGACTGCTCTGCCTGGCTCCTCTACCGGAAACGTCCCGTTCCAGGTTGGCTAGGATCCATACCAATACAACCAGCATTCCAGCCACCGCTATGTAAGGAAGGATCCGTATCATCCAGCCTATCAATCCGGTGGCTTCTTCACCAGCCAAAATCCAAGCCCAAAAGCTATCCCAAATTTTCCCCGGCCATCGCCTGATCCTATTCCAGAATGATTCTTCCCCTATTTCCTCAAAATAAGCGAATGCCGGGTCATTTTTAAATTTCTCTATGGAAAAACTGTCGAAAACAACTTGTTCCCTCGGTGCCAAGTCCCAGTGCTCCTCTCCCAAAGAAGGCGCTTCTTGGGCGTATAAATCAAGAGATAATAGACCTAAGCATGCCCAGGCCAAACAAAGCATGATCCTATAATTCCTCTTTTCCAAGATGTTTGATTTGTTCCAATAAGCCTGTACTTCCCTTTTTTTCGTCAAGGTCAAAATAAATCAATGCCAGGGCTATAATAAATACTATATACAACAGATAGGTGAGTGCTACAGACACCATGGTCAATACAGCGGCAACGATATCGACACCCCCTGCGGAAGCAGAGACTTCCTCCGCCGTACCAAATCCCCTCATCATCCCGTAAACAAAAACAGGCAGTTGGAAGGCGAAGGAAATGATTCCAAAAACAATACCTACACCTAAGAGTGTACCGAAAGTCACCCACCATTCTCCTTTTACCAGCTGAAATCCCCTGGAAATCGCCGCTTTGATGGATTTATTTTCCATCACAAGAGCCACATATCCTACCATCAGTGGAACATATATAAATATCCCGGGCAGGACGAGCAATATCATTCCCAACACCACCAAAATCACCATCACAACAACATATCCCAATAAGGAAAGTGCTACTTTTCTCCCCTGAAAAATTACATCGGACTCATTAATCCCCATTGTATTGTTGGCGTATGCCTTGACTAAGTTCAATACGATGCCAATCATCAACACCATGTAAACTACTGACGCAACCATCATTAAAAAATAAGTCAGGCCAAAAGGAGTAATATCCGGATCTGTGGAAAAGCTGACAGGGGTGTAAGCGGCTTGAATGCCGCTTAGCAATACCAGAATGATGAATGGGATTAACAGGCCCTTCATAAAAAGGGACTTCAATGCGTCAAAATTACTTCTTGCGAATTCAAAACTATCTGAAATAATTGCACTAATGCTTCTTTCAGCTTTAAGTTGAATGTGTTGGTTTTCCATGAGAATGTTTGCGGTTTAAATGATATGGATAAAAAACAAAATAAAACAAAATCAACCCTAAAGAACCCAATATTATAACCCAGGCCAAAACTACCGGCATCTGGGTTTGTCGGGTAACGAATCCTTCCAAAAAACCCGCAAGGATAAAAAAAGGAACTGTACTCAACATGATCTTCGCCCCATCCATCACCCCATGCCTAAATGACTGCAACCTGGAGTAGCTGCCAGGAAACAAAATGGAGTTCCCTACTACGAGCCCTGCACAGCCGGCTATGATGATGACGGATATTTCTATAGTTCCGTGAATCCAGATCGTACGAAATGATTCCCAAAACAGATCCTTATCAGCAAAGAAATACTGAAAGGAACCCAACATCACCCCGTTTTTCATCAAGACATAAAGGGTGCCAATTCCGAGCAACATTCCCATGGCAAAGGCCGTGATTGCCACCCGGATATTGTTAATGGTAATCCCGAGAAACATCTCAATGGATCCGGAGCTTTTGTAAATGGCCATTGGATCCCCGTTATCTATATTTTGCAAGGTTTGGTTGACATAGTCATCTCCCAAAATACTTCGTACAAAAGCCGCATCTGTCGCCGCACTGAAGGCCCCAATGGCGGAAAATACCGCAAAAACCAAAAAGGCAACTGCCAGAACGCCCCTGTATTGATGAAACATCAACGGAAAGTCTGAGGTAAAAAAAGAAAACCACTGTCTGGAAGCATTTTTCTTCGTTTTATATAATAGCAAATGGGATTGTGCAGCCAATTGGTTGAGGTATGTGGAGGTGTTGCTTTGGGGATAAAACGTCCTGGCATAACTGAGGTGGTCCGTCACTTCCAGATACAAATTCGCAAGTTCATCCGGAGAAATATTTTTTTTATGTTGCAGCACGTTTTCAAATGCTAACCATTTATCTTTATTTGCCTTTATAAATGCTGCCTCTCGCATTGGTTATAAAAAGTTTTTTATCAAATAAAGAAATAAATGGATAATTTTCAAATAGAAACGGCACAAAATATCCGAATTCAGCAAACAATTGCCGGAGTGGGCGACCGTATTCTTGCCTACTTTATAGATATAGTTGTTCAAGCGGCCTACATTGTGATTTTATTAATAGGGATGGGCAACCTGAATCCATCAGGAGGTAACGAAATGTGGGTGATTTACATGATTCTCGCCGTACCGCTGCTTATGTATTTTTTTCTTTTCGAAACCTTCATGAACGGCCGTACCCCCGGCAAAGCCGCTATGGCCCTGCGTGTGGTCAAGTTGGACGGTTCCAAACCCGACATGTTTACTTTTTTTATACGATGGGTTCTTCGATTGATCGACATCTCGCTCACTTCCGGTGGAATAGCCGTCCTGGTTATCCTAGTCGGCGGCAAAGGTCAGCGTCTCGGGGATATGGCGGCGGGCACGACCGTCATCAGCGAGAAAACCAACCCCACTCTCGGCGCAAGCCTGATGGTCTCCTTACCGGAAAATTACTCCCCGCGCTATCCGCAAGTAACTCAACTTAAGGATGCCCAAATTCAACAAATAAAAACCATTTTGGACAAGGCACTGGTAAAAAGGGATTTCCAAGTGATCAAAAAGCTTGCTGAACAAACCTCCTCTCTTCTAGCGGTGACCCATGAACAGCGATCCTTGGAGTTTCTACAGCAGATTATTTCTGATTATGCTTTTTATACCCAACAATAATGAGCATCTCAATAGAACGAATTTTAACTTCGTCAAATTATTTCGTATATTCCTGACTGCTGAGATATGTACGGAAAGTGATTACCGATCAAGATTAAGGGGAATTGACCCTTCTCTATGACTGACAAAACGACCGGATTAATGTTTTAAATCGTTCATATTCGGACATTTTTTCAGGGATATTCAAATTTTGGAATTTGGTTACATATTTGTTTTAATGGGTAAAACAGGCGATAATACTGAACTGATCTTCAAACAAACTCATCAAAGGCATGGATTTCAAACAATTCACCATAAAATCACAGGAAGCTGTACAAAAAGCATTGGAGCTTTGCACGGCCGAACAGCAACAGGTAATCGAGCCAGCTCACCTGCTCAAAGCTATCCTACTCGAAGATGAAAACGTCACCGGTTTTATACTAAAAAAACTGAATATCAACCCCAATCTGATTCAACAAAAGCTTGAAGAAATCATAAAAAAGTTTCCTAAAGTATCAGGTCAACAACAACCCTATCTTTCCAATGCCACCAATCAAGTATTTCAAAAGGCAAAAGACTACCTGAAATCCTTTGGTGATGAATATGTGGCGGTAGAGCACCTTCTTCTAGCTATACTGGCTGGTTCAGAGGCTGCCGCAGGTCTATTAAAAGATCAGGGGGTAAACGAAAAAGCATTAACCGAAGCAATAAAAGAACTTAGACAAGGAAATAAAGTGACAGATCCAAACGCAGAATCCAAATACAGGTCTCTGGAAAAATACTCCAAAAACCTAAATGAACTGGCCAAAAAGGGCAAGATCGATCCCGTGATAGGAAGGGATGAGGAAATCCGCAGGGTACTGCAGATTCTTGCCAGAAGGACAAAAAACAACCCTATCTTATTGGGAGAACCCGGTGTGGGTAAGACTGCGATCGTAGAAGGTCTTGCCCAACGCATCGTAAGTGGGGACGTCCCCGAAAACTTGAAGAGTAAAACTATAATTTCCTTGGACATGGGGTTGTTGGTGGCCGGTGCCAAATACAAGGGGGAGTTTGAGGAAAGATTGAAATCAGTCATCAAGGAAGTGACAGACTCGGAAGGTCAGATCATCCTCTTTATCGACGAAATCCATACCCTGATCGGCGCCGGAGGCGGTGGCGAAGGTGCCATGGATGCGGCCAACCTACTGAAGCCGGCACTAGCAAGGGGTGAATTACACGCCATCGGAGCGACCACTCTCAAGGAATATCAGAAATATATCGAAAAAGACAAGGCACTAGAGCGTAGGTTTCAGCAGGTAATCGTAGACGAACCCGATGCGGCAGATGCCATTTCAATCCTGCGGGGTATCAAGGACAAATATGAACTCCACCATGGGGTACGCATAAAGGATGATGCGGTTATTGCAGCTGTAGAACTTTCTCAACGGTATATTTCAGACCGGTACCTTCCGGACAAAGCTATTGACCTGATGGATGAGGCAGCTGCGAAAATCCGGATGGAGATCGACTCGCTTCCCCAGGAACTTGACGAGCTCAACCGCCGCGTGATGCAGTTGGAAATTGAGAGGGAAGCGATCCGAAGGGAAAAAAACAAGGACAAGGAAACCGTACTTAGCAAGGAAATCGCAGACTTATCCGAAAAAAGACAAACCGTAAAAGCCAAATGGGAAAGTGAAAAAGCAGTTATCCAGGGCATTCAGCGGGAAAAAGAGCACATCGATAAACTCAAAATCGAAGCTGAACAGGCCGAACGGGCTGGTGATTTCGGAAAAGTCGCAGAAATCAGGTATGGAAAAATAGGTGAAAGTGAGAAAAAACTCATTTCTTTTCAGGAACAGTTGAAAGTGATGCAGGAAGGATCACCATTGCTGAAAGAGGAAGTGGATATCGAGGATATTGCCTCTGTCGTGTCGAAGTGGACCGGCATACCCCTTTCGAAAATGGTACAAAGTGAGCGGGAAAAATTGCTGCACTTGGAAGATGAATTGGGCAAACGGGTGGCAGGCCAAAGGGAAGCCATTACTGCCCTTTCTGACGCCGTGCGTAGAAGCCGGGCAGGACTTCAAGATCCAAAACGGCCGATTGGTTCCTTTATTTTCCTTGGTACTACCGGGGTAGGTAAGACTGAACTGGCAAAAGCCCTGGCTGAGTACCTCTTCAACGATGACAATGCGATGGTTCGGATTGACATGTCTGAATATCAGGAACGCCATGCCGTAAGCAGGCTGGTAGGTGCACCTCCCGGCTACGTTGGTTACGACGAAGGCGGTCAGTTGACTGAGGCAGTGCGAAGAAAACCTTATTCTGTCGTTCTGCTGGACGAGATCGAAAAGGCACATCCCGATGTATTCAATATCCTACTGCAGGTGTTGGATGACGGACGCTTGACCGACAATAAGGGCAGATTGGCCAATTTCAAAAATACAATCATCATCATGACAACCAATATTGGCTCTACACTGATCCAGGAACGGTTCGACACGATGGAGGAATGGAACAAAGAGCAGGTCATGGAGGACACCAAAGCAGAAGTATTCAGCTTGCTAAAGAAATCAGTGCGTCCAGAATTCCTTAACCGCATCGATGAGGTCATTATGTTTGAACCTCTGAACAAGGCCATCATCCGGACAATCGTGGACATACAATGGAGAGAAATCCAGAGCAGACTGGCGGAGTCAGGCATTGAGATAGATGCGACGACGGACGTGTTGGATTATTTGGGCGAGGTAGGTTTCGATGCGCAATATGGTGCGAGACCCCTCAAGCGAACCATGCAGCGGCTTATTTTGAATGAGCTTTCCAAGCAAATTCTCAGTGGCTACATCAAAAACGACAGTGCGGTCTTGGTGGATCTGGATTCGGACAAGCAGATTTATTTCAAAAATATCGAAGCTGTGGAAGTGGATTAACTTCTCAAAAATAAAATCAAAATAAACTTACACGAAGGCCTTGGTACGTTACCAGGGCTTTTTTTTTTGGTCAAGGCAGGCCAGCTGTAAGCTCTCTAGTAGAAGTTTCCTATCTTTGACTCCATAATATCCGAACTAAAACTCCGCTGCATGAATAATAACGACACCCTTCGAAGCCTGCGATACACCTTTGATTTCAGTGATGACCAAATGATGTCCTTGTTTGAATTAGGCGGAAGACCAGCAACCCGGTCAGAGGTCTCCGACTGGCTAAAGAAAGACGATGATCCAGCCTTTAAACCCATCTATGACAAAGACCTGGCCCAGTTTCTAAATGGATGGATTGTGAAAAAAAGGGGTAAAAAGGATGACAAACCTATTATAGTGGAAAAAAGCTTAAGCAATAACGGCGTGTTGAGAAAAATCCGAATAGCCTTGTCCCTTCAGGACGAGGACATGTTGGAAATATTATCAAAGGCTGGTCAACATATCAGCAAACATGAGTTGAGTGCGTTTTTCCGCAACCCATCCCAATCCCAATACCGACCCTGCAAAGATCAAGTTCTCAGGAATTTTTTGAGAGGGCTTCGACTCACCCACAAACCTGAATAAAACCTTTACTTTTGAGACATAAAAATGCCTCTGAAATTTCATGCAGAGGCTTTAAATTTTCATAGAACAGTCTAACTGGCGACGGAGGCCCGCTCTTCCTCCCTTAGCCTAAGCATAAAGTCACTCAATACGTTCATGTAGTTTATAAAGGCTTCATAAGGACTCTCGTAGGGACTAAAGTAGGCATGAATGTCACCGTCGGAGAAAAACTTCGTACACATGTAATAGAAATGGTCACTTGTCTGCAAGTAATTCCAATCCCGGTGGATATCCGGATTTTTGGAGTTTTTGACCCGTTTTTCCAGTTCATACAGGCGGTCAAATGCCTCATCCTGGAGATCGTTTCCCAGCCATGCTGTAAGGTCGCGCTCTTCATCCGCCCAGCTAATAGGAGTAGGTACATGTATCATTCCTACAGGGGAAGCTTGGGCAATCACTTCCGATGGCGTGGAGAACCCAAAATCAGAACCGGCAAAAACCGCTTCCGGCAGGTGTCTCATAAAATCAAAAATTCCTGTTTCCGCCCACTGATGCTCTCCGAAGGTTTCATAGTCCATGAATAAGTTTAGTACTTCTTCTTCTTTGGGTATTTGATTGATCCAGTCGACAAATTTATCAGTGGTCAAGGGGTAATCAGACCATTTGGGCTCCCCAAATCGGAAAGCGATATCATCGCTCAGCCGGAAATTCTTGAGCAGTACCTTAAGCTTGGGCTCAAGAGCGTTGACATAAACGTAATTGGGGCTTTTCCATCCCAAGATATGCTTGGCACCTTCAGTCAGAATCCCTTCGTATCCCATTTCATACACCATCTTACCGATGGTATCGGAATATATCAGTTCCGTATTTCGAAATACTTTGGGGGTATACCCATTAAAAAGTTCTTTAATTTTTTGCTGATGTGAATGCACCATATCTCTGAATTCGCTTTGGCTTTTCAATGCGCAGAGGGCGTGTCCATAAGTTTCGTTTAGCAACTCCACATGGCCTGTTGCGACCAGTTTTTGGAAGCTTTCGAGCACATCTGGGGCATATTCCTGCATTTGATCCAAAAAGGTACCTGAAATCGAAAAACTTACTTTGAAGGCACCATTATTTCTGTGGATTAATTCAAGCAATAAATTGTTCATGGGAATGTAGCATTTCTCTGCCACTTTACGCATGATGCTTCTGTTGGAGAAATCATCCCAATAATTATGGTCATCTCCAATTTCAAAAAATCGGTATGGTTTTAAGCGATAGGGCTGATGTACCTGAAAATAAAAACAGATGGTTCTCATAAACTATTTTTTAACGGTTTCCTTGTAAATATTGATAAGTTTCAAAGCGACGTGTTCCCACTTCAATTTCTTGAGTTCCTCACGACCCAATTCTTTAAACATCTTGGATATGCCATTATAATGCAGTAGTGCAAAAATAGCATCTGCCATGGCATCAATATCCCAGAAGTCCACTTTCACTGCATTTTGCAGAACTTCTGCGACACCGGACTGTTTGGATATGATCACCGGAGTATTGTGGCGAACCGCTTCCAAGGGTGAAATCCCAAATGGCTCCGAGACGGAAGGCATTACATATACGTCGCTGATGGCAAACATGTGGTCCACATCATTCCCTTTCAGAAATCCCGTAAAATGAAATTTGGTTCCTATCCGAAGTTCAGCCACCCGTTGGATCATTGGATTAAGCAAATCCCCCGATCCAGCCATTACAAAGCGAACGTTCTCGTCCCTCTTCAAAACTTTTGCCGCTGCCTCCACAAAATATTCCGGGCCTTTCTGGAACGTAATTCTCCCCAAAAAGGTAACTATCTTTTCCGGAACCATTTTGGTTGCCTTATATTTAATGGCACTGGTATCCAAAACCGCATTGTGCAATACGACTACCTTCTCCTCTGGGATTCCATATTTGGCTACAATCGTATTTTTTGTGAGCTGGCTTACTGCGACAATTTTATCGGCTGCTTCCATGCCTGCACGCTCAATGGCATAAACCTGCTGATTTACCGTCAGACCAGATCTGTCAAATTCAGTAGCGTGAACGTGGGCAACTAGTGGTTTACCGCTGATTGTTTTTGCCGCAATTCCCGCCGGAAATGCAAGCCAGTCATGGGCATGAATTATATCGTGATGTTTATCTTTGGCTATCTGGGCGGCAACAAGCGCATATCTGGATACCTCTTGGATTAGATCCTTCCCATATTTCCCGCTAAAATTAAATTTGGTGGAGAAGACACTGTCGTCAAGGTTTTCGCTTCCTTCCTTCATTCCCTGGGTGTAGGACGAATACTGTTCAGGGCTTAGGTAAGGAACCAGATATGAACTAACTTCTAAATAGGTTAAATTCTTCCAAATTTGTTTGAAGCGTTTTTCCCTGTAGTCAATTTCAATGTCACTTGCATTGACAAATTCAGCCAGCGGATCTTCGTCCCCCCAAAGTTTGGGAACAACAAATATCATGTCCTGCTTATGGTAGGCCAGACCCTTCACCAACCCGTAACATGCGGTGCCCAATCCTCCGGAAATATGGGGGGGAAACTCCCACCCAAACATTAATACTTTCATGAAAGATCCTTTAATAGTTTTTGACTATTGATTTCATTCTTAACAATTCTCCCACGCTCCAAGCTTGGGAAATCGCCCCTTTAGGCCTATGCGGAGGGTCCCCGTCGTAGATTTCTGCTACCGTCCCTATCCCATACTGGGTCATTACACCGTCAAAACTACTTACCATAGTTTCTATAAATTTCTTACCGGATTTGCCGTGAAGTTTGATATACCCCTCTGCAAAATGCCCCATCAACCACGGCCAGACTGTGCCCTGATGATAGGCATTATCCCGCTCGTATTGGTTTCCGAGGTAGTATCCCTTGTAGGAGGGATCACTTGGTGCCAGGGTTCTGAGCCCTCTGTTTGTAAATAAATTGCTTTTAATTACTTCCAAAACCCTGTCCTTTTGCTCTTCGGACAAGGGTGAATAAGGGAGCGATGTGGCAAAAACCATGTTGGGGCGGATTGACCAGTCCTTTTTATCCCCATCGACCACATCGGCCAAGTACCCCCTCTTTTCATCCCAAAATTCCTTCACAAAACTCTTTCCTACTTTTTCCGCTAAATCCCCTATCTCTGTATCACCGGTCAGACTCTTGTAGAAATTCAGTGCATTATACCATAATGCATTAATTTCGACAGGACACCCACGCCGTTGGGTTACGGGTCCGTCAGCTGTCACTGCATCCATCCAGGTCAGTGCAGTACCGTCCATCCCGCCATACAATAAACCGTCCTCCTGCACATGGATATTAAATTCGGTGCCTTCCAGCAGGCCGTCAATAATCCCCTTGCATTTCCCCAAGTACCTGTCCTTTATGGTCTGTTCGTCTCCAGTGAAGACAACATACTGTTGGAGTGCCCAAAAATACCAAAGCGGTGCATCGATCGAATTCATGTTGGTCATTACTCCACTCCCAACATTTGGGAAAAGTGGTCCAATAAGATCTTTTGACATGGTGTCCATTACCTCAAGAAATGTCTTGGTATCACCAAGTGTAAGGGTTAAACCGGGAAGTGCTATAAAGGTATCCCTTCCCCACCACCCAAACCAGGGGTAGCCGGCAATCACGCGGGTTTCTCCGTTTCGCCGACTTATAAACTGCCCGGCTGAATTTTTGAGGCAGTTTTCAAAATTGTCCCTAGGAGTCCTTCTACTTACTTCATTATCAAAGGCCTGTATTAAGTTATCGGGATTGGCTTCCTCCAGTCCTGCCGAAAAAATAATGGACTCCCCCTTTTCAATATCAAACTCAAAATAACCAGGAACATATAAATCCTCCTGATAATCATAGCCGCGCTCAATCTCCCGGATATATTCAATATTGTAGAACCAATCAGGCGCTGGAACAAATTCATTCTCTTTAGAAATCTGAAGCGATAAATCACTGTAAGCTTCATACAAGCGAAATTTTACCCCTTGATTGATTTTCTCAAATTTCTTATTGACATAGGTATTGGCCTTGGATAGGGCATGATAACTTCGGAATGCCAGAAAAGGGCTAATTCTTAGTTTCGTAGGTGTATGAGCATCAATCAGTGTGTATTTGACCATAACACGGTCAACGTGGGTATCAAGAATGATTTCCTTTTCCAACACCACTCCTCCTACCCGATAGGTTAGCTTGGGATTGGGTTCCGAATCAAAATCCTCCAAATATTTGTGACCTCTGGGTGAGTAATTCCCTGGATATTTATTTATCCCCAAATTAAAACTTGATCCTTTTTGGACAATGGTTTCATGAACATTAGAAAGCAACACATGCAACTGCGTATCTATCTGGGGCTGTGGGGCTACTAAAAGTCCATGATATTTCCTGGTATTACATCCGATTATGGTAGTGCTTGTATAGCATCCAGACCTGTTTGAACGGATGATTTCTTTCTCCAGGGAATAATTCAGGTTTATAAGTTGAGTCTTGTCAAAATGTATGTAGCTCATCTAAGCATAAAGTTTTTAGGTTTTTATAAAAATAGTTTAAACCTTTGGAAAGAAAAATTAATCTTGAAAAAAACAATCTGAATTTTTACGAAAACAAAAAGGGGGATATTTTAAATATCCCCCTTTTATCAGCTCGATGTGGTACTAAATGACTCTTTCTGAACTTCTTCCAACGCCTTGAGTGATTCCTCAAATTTCACCATATACATTTGAATATCTCTGATATTCACAGTCCGTACTTTTGGGTAATTTTTTGAAGTATTAAATAATCTAAACATTTCTTTACCTTTTAAACTTCAGACCAACCTATCAAATAAGATGCCATTTTCTGCATCTAATTTTTAAAAAAACAAGGTCCCTTCTTATTAAAGAAAGGACCTTGGGTGAATGACCGGGTTCGAACCGGCGACCTCTGGTGCCACAAACCAGCGCTCTAACCAGCTGAGCTACAATCACCGTATTAAATCGACTACACTGCTTTCGCTGTAATGGAATGCAAAGGTAATATCCTTTTTCTATTAAGACAATAACTGATTACATTTTTCTTTCAAATTTTAACCTGCTTCCCTTTTTCTCTTCGTGAAATGTCCCGTTTTCGTACACTAAATGACCGGACACAATGGTATGGGTTACTTTTGATTGGAAGGTTTGTCCTTCAAAAGGTGACCAACCGCATTTGGATAGTACATTTTCCCTGCTCACCTCCCAAGGATCATCCAAATCCACCAATACCAAATCCGCATGGTATCCGGGCCGGATATACCCCCTCTTCTCGATTTCAAAAAGAATGGCTGGATTATGACTGGTTTTTTGTACTATCTCCTCAAGCCTAATCTTATGCTGATGATACATTTCCAACAAAGCGACCAAACAATGCTGAACCAATGGACCTCCTGAGGGTGCTTTCAGGTAGGATTCCGATTTCTCCTCCAAAGTATGTGGCGCATGATCGGTCGCAATAATATCGATTTTGCCTTCCAATACTCCTTTTAATATAGCGTCCCTATCCGCAGCTGTTTTAACGGCGGGATTCCATTTGATAAAATTCCCCTTCTCTTCGTAATCCGCATCACAAAACCAGAGATGGTGCACACAGGCCTCCGCGGTTATACGTTTAGTTTCCAACGGCAAGTCTTCATCGAAGAGCATAACTTCCTTCGCTGTACTGATATGAAGTACATGCAATTTGCTGCCGTACATCCTAGCCAGGTCCACTACTTTTTTGGATGCATCGTAGCACGCATCCTCAGAACGTATCTTGGGATGGTAGGAAACAGGAATCTCGTCGCCGAATTCTTCCTTGTATTTTTTCAGGTTTGCCTTAATGATTTGATCGTTTTCGCTATGGGTGGCAATGAGCAATTTGCACTCCCGAAAAATATTTTCCAGGCTCTCGGGATTGTCGACCAACATGTTGCCGGTGGAAGATCCCTGAAATACTTTAATACCGCATACATTGGCAGGATCAACTTGAAGCAATTCCTCCAAGTTGTCATTTGTCGCTCCAAAGTAAAAGGAAAAGTTCGCTAGGGACTTTTCAGCGGCTAGAGAAAATTTCTCTTCCAATAAGGCCAGGGTGGTGGTTTGGGGCTGAGTATTGGGCATCTCCATATAGGAAGTGATCCCCCCGGCAACAGCCGCTTTACTTTCAGTGTAGATGTCGGCTTTGTGTGTCAAACCGGGCTCCCGGAAGTGTACCTGATCGTCAATTAAGCCAGGAAACAGGTATTTCCCTTCCCCTTCTATTTCCACATCAACTTCATATTCGGACAAATTCCCACCTACGGCAAAGAAGATCCCTTCTTTTATATACACATCTCCCCGCATAATCTTGCCCTCATTTACTATATTTGCACCGCGGATCAGTATCTTCTTCATGGTATTGCTTTTAGGTTCCTTTTACATTGCCGCCATAAAATTATAAAATCATGTCCGATAGCCTACCATCTTTCGAGAAATTTAAGTTAAATAAACAGCTGTTAGAGGCCGTTGCGGAGTCGGGCTATGAAAAACCGACCCCCATTCAGGATAGGGCCATCCCCCTAGCCCTTGCCGGACATGACATTCTGGGAATTGCCCAAACGGGTACTGGAAAAACGGCAGCCTATGTATTACCCATTCTATTTAAGATAAAATATGCCCAAGGAAATCATCCCCGGGCACTTATACTTGCACCAACCCGGGAACTTGTCCTTCAGATTGAGCAGGAGGTGATTCGCTTTGGCAAGTACACCGACCTTCGTTATGTCAGCCTCTTTGGCGGGTTGGGTCCGAAAACGCAAATAGAGACCGTACAAAAGGGCGTGGATCTGATCATAGCCACACCGGGACGGTTTATGGATTTGTACAAACGGGGGGAAGTCTACACTAGGGACATCAAAACCATGGTGATGGACGAGGCTGATAAGATGCTGGATATGGGCTTTATGCCGCAGATCAGGGCAATACTGGAAATCATCCCCGTAAAACGCCAAAATTTGCTGTTCTCGGCTACCTTTAATGAGCGGATAGAACGGCTCTCCCAGGAGTTTTTGGAATTTCCCGAGAAAATTGAAATCGCTCCACAAGCCACGACCGCCGAGACTATTCAGCAAGTCAAATATTATGTTCCCAACATCAAAACCAAAATCGACCTCCTGGAGCACCTCTTCACAAAGGAAACGCTGAATCGGGTAATCGTCTTTACCAAGTCCAAGAAAAATGCCGAAGCGGTGTTTCACTTTTTGGAACGAAGGGATATTGGTGACGTCAAAGTCATCCATGCCAATAAAGGTCAAAATACCAGGATAAACTCCATGGATCTTTTTAAGGCCGGCGATGTGCGCATCCTAGTAGCCACCGATGTGGCGGCACGGGGACTGGATATCACGGAGGTAAGCCACGTGATCAACTTTGACGTGCCTCTTATCTATGAAGACTACGTACACCGTATCGGCCGTACTGGCAGGGCGGAAAAAGACGGAGCGGCCATTACCTTTATCAATCCTGCCGAGGTATATCACTTTGAGCGGATTGAGTCCATCATCAGAATGCAGGTGCCGGAAGCACCCATTCCCGAGGAAGTTCCTATAGCTCCTACCCCGTATGAGGAAAAGCAGGGATACGAGCGGGAACTGGATTTACAGAAGAGAAGAGATGATCCTGATTTTAAGGGAGCCTTTCACGACAAGAAAGACCGGCCAAAAACCAATCCCGCAAAGCCCTTGGAAAAGAAACGCGGGAACAAAAACTCTAAAGCCAAAAGAAACCGGAATCAGATGAAAACGAAAAGTAAGTGGAAGAATAAATAGGGTGATAAAATAGGCCCCGTCCCAGCCGTAATCCCACCATTGGGCACGGGCAGAGGGTATGCGGTATTTGTTTTAATATTTATCCATGGCAAAAAATTTAAAATCATTGCCTAATGATATATCCATCCTCCATTTCAATAATCCTGTCCGTTCCCTCTGCAAATTCTGGATCATGGGTCACAATCAACATGGTCTGGTGAAACTCCTTGGCCAAATCCTTGAAAATGTTGAATACAATATCTGAATTTTTCTTGTCCAGATTTCCGGTAGGCTCATCACCCATAATGATTAACGGGTCATTCATTAAAGCCCGCGCAACTGCAACCCTTTGTTTTTGCCCCCCCGAGAGCTGATATGCTTTTTTCAAGGCGTGATCCTGCATGTCAAATATCTTGAGTTTTTCCATCGCTATATGCTCCAATTCCTGTCTGGATTTCAAATCCAATTTCAGTCCGGGAATCATAACATTTTCCAGTACAGAGAACTCATTGAGCAAGTAATGAAACTGAAAAACAAAACCTATTTTTTCGTTCCTGATTTTGGAAAGGAAATTAGGGCTTTTTTCAGTCACCAGTTCTTCATCAATCCACAAATCACCCTCATAATCTGTATCCATGGTGGAAAGTATATAAAGCAAAGTAGACTTTCCGCAGCCGGATTTGCCCATTACGGACACAAATTCACCCCTTTTTATCTGAAAGGTCACTTCCTTCAAGACCTGGGTTTTCACCGGACTGTAAAAATATTTATTGATTCCTTTGGCTGCAAGAACTGGTTTTCCTCTCATTCGAATAAATATGGTCGATGGTTGTATTGAGTTTATAGGATGATAGGTTGATGGGTTTTTTATTCATTCGTAATTCGTAATCCGTAATTTTTAATTGATTGATGGGTTTGATAATGATTTTTAAGTCTTGTACTATTTCCCCCTAATAATATCTACTGGGTCTACCCCGCTGGCTTTTCTGGCAGGAAAATAACCCGCAAAATAAGTAGTAATCAGACTGAATACGCCTCCTATTACATAGTATTTCGGATTGAAATCGACTGGAAAGGTCTTTACGGTGGGCAGTGCCTCTGTTTCGAAGGGGATACGTTCAATGCCCAACCCTGCTGCGAAACCAAATAACAGACCGATTATTCCGCCAAACACACCAATAGTCAACGCTATGGTAATGAATATTTTATTTACATCGGAGCCTGAAAAACCTATGGCTTTTAAGATGGCTATGGTATCCATCTTTTCATAAATCATCATATTCAGAATATTGTAAATCCCGAAGCCAGACACCACCAGCAAGGTAATGCCGACTGCATAACTGATTAAGGTTCTAATCTGTGTTCCTGTTTCAAACTGGGCATTTACAGTCTGAATATCGTCGGCATCTATGCCGAAAATCTCCCGGTACTCCCTGGCCATTCCCGGCGCCAATTCAAAATCCCTGAGCTTCACCTGTATATCAGTAATATAGGAGGTAGATTCACCAAGCATTTTTTGGGTCGTGTTGATGGATGCATAACTCTGCACATTATCCAAATCTCCCAATCCGGACTGATAGTAGCCTACGACTTTAAGTTGGATTCTGTTTCCCTGTGCGGTGGTAGCCTGAATGACATCACCAATTTCAGCCAACATTCTGTCCGCCGCCCCTTTTCCCAAAATGATACTATTGGCCGTATTCTTCAAGTCCATAAAATTCCCGACAGTCACGTAATCCTCAAACGCAAACAAGCTAGCTTCTTGCTCGACATCAATGCCATTAATGACTCCAGTAATGTCAATGGTCCCCACATTGTAAAACACCTGTGCGGAAATTTTCGGCGCTACGCCCAATACCCTCGGGTCCTCTCGTAATGTCCTAATAATAGCTTCATTGTTATAGATGCTCAACCGGCTTGCGGCAGGTTTGATCGATCGGATGATATTATAAAAACCTGTGAATTTTTCAGAAAGATCAATGGGTTGATTGGGATTGGGCTTGACGTCGTTATAAAACCGAATGTGGGGGGTCCTATTTAAAATCAGCCCGTCCAGTAACTGATTTAGCCCATTCATAAAGCCCAACAGGGCCACGAACATGGTAATACTAAACACAACTCCTATAGCGGCAATAAAAGTCTGCTTAAACCTTGCCACCATCAAGGCCTTTGCAATATTTAAGATCAGTCCTATTTTCATTGCTTCGGTTTGATTATCTCTGCATTTTCATCTATTCCCTCAAGTATCTCTGCTTTTTGATAATCCTTGATACCCAATCGAACGGCAACGGTATCCCCAATGGAGTTGACTACAAACTGATCATTGAGGATAAATACCCTTGGCAAGGTCAGTGCGTTTTCCCTACTCTGAATGATTATGTTGGCTTCCAAAGTTAGGTTAGGATAAAGAACCCTTGGCACGTCGACAAAAATCCCCTCCACGGTGAAGCTCTTGCTTTGTTCATCCATGATGGGATTGACTTTGGATACGATCCCTTCAAAGGTCTGCCCCCTGTAGCTATCCATGGAAATCAAAATCCGCTGACCTCTTGCCACATTGACTATATCGTATTCATCTACCTGCATTTCCAATATAAATTCAGTGGCACTGCCTATTACCGCAAGCGGTGTTTGGGCATTGACCATTTCGCCCTTTTCCTTGAGAATGGCATACACCCTTCCCCTAACCTCACTCTTAAGTACCAAATCACTTTCGAGAGCTTTGGTAATAGCCAGGTTTGTTGAGGCACTCCTTTCGTTAAAATCTATTTCACGTTTCAGATCCTGATAGCGTAGCCTGGATGTTTCATAGGCCGTTTTGGAATTGTCA
>DATHWC010000306.1:0-17320 GCA_035460985.1 Lunatimonas sp. | reverse complement strand
CGCAGCCCGACTATTCAAAAAATAGTATCCCAACGTTCCGAATCCGATCCCATTTCTGAAAACCGAAGCATTTTGGTCAATGATTTTTTGATCTTAAAGGGAAACCAATTGAAGAGTCCGGGAGTATTGGTGAAAATAGGTGACCTGGAAATAATTCCGGATGAAACTGATGTTAGGGAGAATCAATTGCGGTTTCAACTTTTAGAGACTTATGTGCTGAAAGCAGGCATTCATGGGGTCCAAGTCATTCAACCCCTTCGGGTGGGAATTTTACCGGAAGAAAGGGAATTTAAAGGCGCATCATCCAATTTACAGGCTTTTGTACTAAGTCCTGAAATTTTAAACAGTGGGGTTACTACCGGAGTGATCTCTGATGGAAATCATATATCAGCAGATATTGAAATAGAAGTAAGACCACATGTACATCCAGGACAGCGGGTGGTTCTTTTACTAAATCAAATAGATCCTGATTCAGGGACAGATCCGGTTTCTTACAGTTTCCCACTTTCAGCTTCGATTTTTGAAGGCGCTGATGACCCCATTGGTATCTTATACTTTGAAGCCAATAGAATAAGGCCAGGCAGTTACCTGCTACGTATACAGGTGGATGGAGCAGTAAGTCCTTTATTTACCGGAACAGCCCGTGAATTTGATTCCCCACAAATGGACATTCTATGATTAGTACGACATCGCCATCAACCTGCTTCATCCAGTAGAATATGGAAAGGGAGCAGTGGTTGGAATTTAACAGGAGATACCTGATCGCATCAGTAAATGTGATAAAAGCGGAGCTGAGTCGCTATCAGATACAGGCAGATAAAAATGGGGATTTAACCGATGCCGACCTTGCTTTGGAGAGGACCAAGCATGATCTGAGGATGCAGGAAGAAAAATTAACTGTTTCCCCTTATTTAAAAACTTTGGTTAATGTTTTTCATCTCAGTTCATTCGAAGAAAAAATTTTGCTGATGTGCATTGGGGTGGAAATTGATGTTCAGTTTGTCCAAATCATTCAGAAATTTCAAGGAGATTCCGGTCAATCCCCTACCTTGGGATTGGCACTTGCTGCATTTGAAGATGCTCACTGGTCAGCACTTTCACCGGATGCACCGCTTCGGAGGTGGCATTTGATTGAATTAAACAATAACTCGCTTTTATCTCAGGCAACTTGTAGGATAGACGAACATATCCTTCACTTTGTAGCAGGAATTGAATCCTTAGATCATCATTTACAGGATTTTTTCAAACTGGTAGTTCCCGAAGCAAAGTTGGTATCTTCACATCAGATATTAGCTGAAAAACTAAAAAAGGACCTATCCTCTAATTATGAAGACCGGAAGAATTATCCCCTCCTTCAATTGTTGGGTAACAGCCACAAGGAAAAATTAAATATTATTGCAGTGGCATTTGCAAGTCACGGTTTATCCACCTATAGGCTTCCTACCCAATTAATACCCCATAATTATAGCGAACTAATGGAAATGGTCCGGCTATGGAACAGGGATGCCTTATTGTTTGGACATGTACTGTTTCTGGATGATAGCCAAGATGAATTACAGGACCAGAAAACATGTCAGCTTATAACTTATATGATGGAAAACATACCACATATTTTGGTTCTGGGCAGTAATAGAAAAATTTCAGTTATTGATCGGGAATTGCTTAGTATAGCGGTATTGCGGCCTACCCAAGAAGAACAAAGATTATTATGGGAACAACACCTGTCAGAGGTTGCTGAGGGTATGGATGGAATTTCTGGAAATCTGGTCAACCAATTTGATTTGGATTCAAATACAATTATAAATTTAGCGAGGGAAGCCTTGTATGAAAACAGGAAAAACGGCAATTCAACAGCAGTTTCCAAGGGACTAAAGGAACAGCTGTGGGAGGTATGCTGTACGCATACCCGCCCAAACTTGGGGCATCTGGCGCAGCGGATTGAGCCAGTGGCAAAATGGGATGACTTGGTACTGCCTGAATTTCAAAAAGCAATTTTGAATGAAATCGCTATTCATGTTCAGCAAAGGCAAAAGGTTTATTTTGATTGGGGATTTTCCGGTAAGAGCAAACGGGGTTTGGGTATCAGTGCCCTTTTTGCAGGAGAGAGTGGTACGGGTAAGACGATGGCCTCAGAAGTATTGGCGAATGAATTAAATCTTGATTTATACCGGATTGACCTCAGTCAGGTGGTAAACAAATATATCGGAGAAACAGAAAAAAACCTCAAAAAGATTTTTGACGCCGCAGAAGGTAGTGGAGCTATCTTGCTGTTTGACGAAGCAGATGCTCTTTTTGGAAAAAGAAGCGAGGTAAAGGACAGCCATGACCGATATTCCAATATAGAAGTAAGTTACCTGCTTCAAAAAATGGAGGAATACCGGGGACTGGCCATTCTCACCACCAATATGAAGAATGCCTTGGATAAAGCTTTTTTGAGAAGAATCAGGTTTGTGGTGCAGTTCCCATTCCCTGACACAAAGATGAGGGCTGAAATTTGGAAAAGGACCTTTCCATTAGAAACACCTCGGGATGATCTTGACTATCTAAAATTAGGAGCACTCAATATCCCCGGTGGGAACATCCGTAATATCGCCATCAACGCTTCTTTTGCGGCCGCAAACAAAAACCAACCTGTATCCATGCAGGATATCCGATTTGCCGCGCGCAGTGAATACCAGAAATTAGACAAACAAATGGGTGCTTCCGAGTCGCTGCAATAATGATGGCACAGGATATTGAAATTTATATAGAACGAATAGTGCTGGAAGGGTTCGATCACCTTAACCGAAATGAACTCAATCAGGCCATACAGCATCACCTCACAGCTATGCTAACTGAGCAGGGACTGCCCCTGACCGTGACGGGCATATATGAGGTCAGCAAACTGAATGGCGGCCACATACACCTGCCTTCAAATCCAACCACCGGGAATATTGGGAAGAGTATCGCAGGCGGGATTTATCAAGGATTAAAAACGACCGAATGAGTAACTATTCCACATCTAGTAAAGCGGGCAACGAAGCCAGTCATCAGCCTGCCTCTTCCCATCAGAATAAGGAGGCAGACAATGCCACCTCCCAAGGCAATACTATTAGGGCGGGTAAGAATATCGGTTTTGATTTTGGGGAAATACCCATGTATACACCATCAAGACATAATCCCAACCTACCGGGCGAACTACAGGCCAATCTCGAAACCTCCTTCAGGCAGGATTTCTCTGATGTGAACATCCATACAAGCTCCCAAGCGGCACAGCACCTGAACGCTCTCGCTTACACGCAGGGTGAGGGCATCCACTTTGCACCCGGCGAGTTCAATCCCCATTCGGAAAGTGGGCGTAACCTGATAGGGCATGAGTTTACCCACATCGTACAGCAGCGAAGTGGCGTAGTGCAGCCCAATGCCGTGCTGGGCAAGGGGCTGCCGCTGAATGATAATCAGGGGCTGGAGAATGAGGCGAACAGTTTGGGCAGAAAAGCTGTGCAGGGGGAGGTGGTGGAGAAGTATCGGTCACCTAGTTTGGGAATTAGGAGTGGGCTGAGGACAGTGCTGGCGAAAAGAGATGTGATTCAGCGGGATATAAAGGGCAACCAAGAATTGAAAAATGGAAAAATGGAGGTGGATTTCACAAAGAATGATGCAGCGGCAGCAGGAGACCGGGCCACCGAA
The DNA here is from genome assembly GCA_035460985.1 of Lunatimonas sp. Lineage (GTDB taxonomy): Bacteria > Bacteroidota > Bacteroidia > Cytophagales > Cyclobacteriaceae > Lunatibacter. Next base: position 13,651 of record DATHWC010000306.1, on the reverse strand, counting down.
ACTGGCACTGTGAAATTTACACCTAATGGAAAAGCACCGAATGCAAATAAAATTAGGTTAATTCAAATTGTTCGCACTACTGATACAACAGGAAAAACAGAAAAAGATTATACTTGGACAGGTGGAGAAGGCGATAGGAATAAAGTGATGACTACAAGGGACACCAAAAAAAACATTGCTGGAGGTTTCTTCATAGACCATTCGGCAGCCGATCCCAAAGCCAACCCGAGAACCAAAAAAAGTGATGCCACAATTTCTCCCTACTACCGAGACTATTGGCCTAACAGTAGCGATAGTCAAGATGGTTATAAAAAAAGCAAAGCAGATATACAACCAGCAAGTTTATGGGACGGGCCAGGTGATTCAGCACCGGGAAGATTTCTTTTTGTAACTTCGGCAAAAGCTTCAGACACAGGTTATTGGTATGGCAGCGTCTTATGGGGTTTTGAAATATACTTGGATAAGGGTAAAGCCAAAATCAAAAGTGAATACAAAAGCTTTAGGGAAAATCCTGGGGAAACTACTTTGGCAGCGTTAGATAAATTCAATGAGTTTTACAAAAACCCCGACACTCCAGATGCACCAACTAAATAGTTATGATACTAATTTTTTTATTTTTCCTTTTCTTAACCACACCCTGTTCATCAAGCCAACAACCTGAAATGAAAAAGCATAAAGACAGTTTAAATATTGATTCTTTGGTAAAAGTTATCAATGAAAATCCTGATAGACTCCATTTAGACTATACCCCTGCTGTCCATCAGCTCATTGAATATGGAGTAGAGGCAATTGAGGCCGTTTTACCTTCTTTAAATAGCCAGGATAAATGGGAACGTTTAAGAGCACTAAGGGTACTTGAAGGTGTAATCAATAGGCAAAATGGTTGGAAGTCAGGAATTGGCTTTCCCGATGGCTCCGATGGAGAACAAAAAACCCGGGAACTCCTACAGCAAAATGGCAATTACCAATACGACGCCCCCATAGAGCAACGGACTTCTTCCATTGCCAAATGGAAGGAATGGCTAAAAGGGCAAAACACTAAGAACGTCAAAAAATGACCTCCCAAACCCCACATAAAAGCTATCCTTCCCTCGACGAACTGGAACGCCAGGTAGAGCGGTCGGGCTTTTTTGCTCATAGCTCCCTCAGTCGGCAAGCTGAAAGAATCAACGAGATTGAGTCCTTCCTTTACGGTTTAGCAGACACCCTGATATTGAAAGGGATCGTAGATAAAGATGCCTTAGAAGAAACCGTCCAAAAGGTAAGGCAAGAGGTGATTGAAAAGCAGGAGTACCTGCACGCAGGAGTGGCTGTCGGAGGCAACGAACCGGGCGAAAGCGTCTTTACTCCCGTGAACTGCGAAGAGCGCATGCACATATGCCAAGCCGTATGCTGCAAGTTGAACTTTGCCCTCTCGGTGGAAGAAATAGAATCAGGCAAAATCAGGTGGGACTTAGGACAGCCTTACTTCATTCGTCACAATACAAACGGATACTGCTGCCATGTGGACGGGGAGAGCAAGGGCTGCACCATCTATGCCAACCGCCCCTCCGTTTGCCGCAAGTACAGTTGCGCCAACGATACCCGCATCTGGAAGGACTTTGAGAAAATGGAGCTAAACCAAGAATGGATCGATGAAAACCTTCAGGAACAGCGGGTACGCCTACAAGCCATTTACATGATACCAGAGCCTCCGGTAGCGAAACAATCAAAAACAACCTGACCATCCATGCCTTCGTCTCCGCTCTCTCCTAAAACCCTTCAAGGGGGTATAGTGCTTCTTGATCCAACTACCTCCGCAGTGCTTAAGGTCATTCCATTACAATACAATCCTGAAACTATGACCAGAAGCTTACAGCCCCAACGTTTAGGAGAGGGTTCAGCCCAATCCGATGCTTTAAGGCTTGTGAATCCACCCGTGGAAACCTATACTTTGGAAGCTGAAATGGATGCCACGGATATGCTGGAAATCAAAGATGGACAAACCCTGGAGGATGGATTACAACCTGCCTTGGCAATTTTGGAAAAAATAGTCTATCCCGATAGCAGTAAACTAATCGCCAACAACGGCTTGGCATCTTCGGGTGTGTTGGAAATTATTCCTGTGGAAAGTCCCCTCGTTTTATTCATTTGGAGCAAAAACAGGGTAATACCCGTCCAACTATCCGAACTAAGCATAACGGAGGAAGCATTCGATGCCAATCTCAACCCCATTAGGGCCAAAATAAATCTTAGCATGAAAGTACTTACGGTCAACGATTTTGGCTTCGACCATAAAGGGGGAACTCTATATATGGCCTATCAGCAACAAAAGGAGAAATTAGCTACAAAATTTACTTCGGGTAGCATAAAAGCCTTCGGAATAAACAGTATATAACAATGGATCCATTTCAAGCACTTATCGATTCGGCAAACCTTCCCTCACATAACCTTCCGATCAGCAGTCGTTACCATCCCATTAAAACCGCTATGAGGGAAGGGATAGACGGTGAGCCGATAATTTACCTGCGTCGAAGATTCATTCCCCCGGCAGGGCATTATAGTAGTCAACAGCAGCATACAGTAGCCGATGGGGAAAGGGTGGATATCATTACCGCACATTATATCGGAGATCCTGAACAGTTTTGGCAAGTAGCCGATGCCAATCAAGCAATGAAACCGGAAGAACTAACAGAAGAAACAGGAAGAAAATTAAAAATTCCTTCAGGGTCAGGATTTTAGGAAAATAATATGTTACGGGGAAATATACAAATGTCTTTATTGATAGGGCCTGTGGTTCCGGTTCCTGTTCCCAAACCTATTGTGGATGCCCTTACGGATGTGGAGGTGCGGACCTCTTCAGGGCAGCCTAGCGGATTTCAGTTGACTTTTTCATTTAGCTCCAAATCACCTTTAAATACGTTGTTGTTGCTGTTGGGGCAGGTGGGACCTTTTATCCGGGTAATCATCATCGTACAGGTAAAAGGCTCCCAGCATGTATTGATGGATGGGGTAATAGAAAATCACCAGTTGAACCCCAATGTACAAAGCGGGAAATCCATCCTGACAGTATCCGGATCAGATTTAACCTCCGTAATGAAGCTGATTGATTTTACAGGAATACCTTATCCTGGAATGCCGGCAGAAGCCAGAGTGGCGTTGATAATAGCTAAATACGCTCTTTTTGGAATGATTCCTATTGTCATTCCGAGTGTATTTATGGATATCCCCATTCCCACCAGCCGCATTCCTGTTCATCAGGGTACAGATTTGCAGTATATTAAAAAGTTGGCAGAAGATGTGGGCTACGTATTTTATATCGAACCTGGCCCAGTTCCAGGCACCAATAAAGCGTATTGGGGGCCTGAAATAAAAGTAGGCTCTCCCCAGCCTGCCTTAAACCTGAACATGGATATACATACCAATGTGGAAGCATTGGATTTTAGCTTTGACGGCAATTCTAAGGAAATGCCTATCATATATATTCAAAATGAACAAACACGGGCACCCATACCCATACCCATTCCGGATATTAGTCCCCTTAATCCACCTTTGGGGCTACTGCCCCCATTTCCGAGCAAATTTCCCAAAATGGCAGATACTGCCAAGCTCAACCCGGTACAGGCTATTGCAAAAGGGCTGGCACGTGCAGCCAAAACCTCGGATGCTGTTACGGGAAACGGATCTCTTGATGTTGTCAGATATGGCCATATTTTGAAAGCCCGGTCATTGGTAGGGGTAAGAGGGACAGGAGAGGCTTTTAATGGATTGTATTATGTGAAAAGCGTCACGCATAAGATTAAAAGGGGGGAATACAAGCAAAGTTTTACACTTTCCCGGAACGGCCTGGTATCTACCATGCCGAGAGTGCCTGTTTAATTCACAAATTATGGATGAAAAGCGATATGGAAAATACCGTGGCATGGTGATTAATAACATTGATCCTGAACAGAGGGGAAGGCTTTTGGTACAGGTCCCGGACGTTCTTGGTTTGGGAACTTCTAGCTGGTCCATGCCCTGCGTCCCAATGGCTGGCCCCCAGATGGGAGCTTATTTTGTGCCTGTAATCGGAGCTGGTGTTTGGGTGGAATTTGAGGGAGGAAATCCAGATTATCCCATCTGGTCTGGAGGTTTTTGGGGTTCTGCCGCAGAAGTACCCGTCTTGGCACTGGCCGGAATTCCCGCTTCACCGAACATCGTCCTTCAGACAACAGGTCAAAACACATTAGTGGTTAGTGATCTTCCCGGACCCACGGGAGGAATTATGCTGAAAAGTCCAACTGGCGCTTCCATCATTGTAAACGATACAGGAATTTATATTCAAAATGGCAAGGGTGCCAGCATTATCATGTCCGGCCCCGCCGTCACCATTAATAATGGGGCTTTTGTGGTCACTTAAACCTATAACTACCTATGCCGGGATTTCTACTTCATTTGGGAGCTTCGGTGGCCTGTAGCCATGGCGGTCAGGCTACGCCAACCGTCACCAGCCCATCTCTAACCATTATGGGCCAACCTGTTGTCCTGCAACCGCCCCCATATGCCATTGCGGCCTGCCCCTTTACTACTCCTGCAGGAAACCCGCTACCTTGTCTCACGGCACAATGGATCACAGCCGCTACCAGAATAACTTCATTTGGAATGCCGATCCTGTTGTTTGATAGTCAAGCCATCTGTATCCCAAATGGTACACCTGTATTAATCACAGCTTCCCAGACAAGGGTGACCGGAATTTAAATTGCAAAGTAGCACGTTTTAAACCGTCACTATTTTTATAAACTGAAGAAAAAGCTCCCGCTAGATATTCATTCTTTTGGCAAGTACTAATTATTTCAGAATTCCATACCTGCAGTTTCAGATTGCACATATTGCTATTTTATGTATATCAATTTTCCATATCAAATAGGAACCTACGGTCGTACCTCCACCACAGACCGGTCCGGGCATATACAGAATCTTATCCGTCAAGTGCTTTTCACCGCACCGGGAGAACGGGTGAACAGACCGGATTTTGGAAGTGGCCTAAATCAGTTAGTGTTCGAACCTAACAGTGTTGAATTGACCGCCACAGTTCAATTTCTGGTTAAAGGGGCCTTGCAACAATGGCTCAGTGAGGTAATAGAAGTGGAGGAGGTCAGAATTGAAGCATTTAGTTCCACACTTAGAATTTTTATCGTATTTATTGAAATAGAATCCGGGACTAGAGATGAAGTAACTTTTGAAAGGTCATTTTAAAAAATCATGCAATATTTCTGTAAAAACCAGGCAAGAAGGTTAAAGGTAGCCAGTAGTAATTCCATAAATGGTATGGATTACCTAGAAGTGGTTTCTTCAGACCAAAAAAACCTGGTGGTACATTTTTTCCACCCATTACCCGGCGAGACAGGTGGGGTACCTATGGGCATCAATTTTCTTTCTGCGGATAACTTCATAATAGAAGGGGGAAGCAGGATTCAGAACATAGAAGTAGTGGCTGTAACCAGCGATTCCGACATAATGAGGATTCAGGTTAATATGGCCGGAGATTTTTCAACCTACACCTTGCGGCTTGTTTCTTCCCCTAGCAATAAAACGACGTTGGAGGGATTTGATTCCCAGTTGTCTTCTATACCTTTTTCTTTCAAAGCCAATTGTCCTAGCGATTTTGACTGTAAAATAGAGAGTATCTGTCCAGAAGAACCGATTTCAGATCCCAGAGTGGATTACCTGGCTAAAGACTATTCCAGCTTTCGTCGCCTGCTTTTAGACAGGCTTAGCTTACTTATGCCGGAATGGAGAGAAAGGAATGTGGCCGATTTGAAGATTGCCTTGGTGGAACTGATGGCCTATACCGGGGATTACTTAAGTTATTATCAGGATGCAGTGGCAACAGAAAGCTATCTGTTCAAAGCCAGAAAGAGGACTTCATCCATCCGGCATGCACGATTGCTAGACTATCACGTACATAATGGATGCAATGCAAGAACTTGGATTGCCATTGAAGTAGAAAGTGGAAGCAGTTCGGATATGGCCACCTTGCCCGAAAGTACATTATTTTTAACTAAAGGCATAAGCAAAGAGTCAAGAATAAACTCAACGGATCTTGATCGAAAGTTAAAGGAAAAAAATATCATCCCATTTGAATCCAGGCACGAGTTGACAATATATCATTTCCATAATGAGATCCATTTTTATACCTGGGATGATACCAACTGTTGTCTGCCTAAGGGAGCCACCAAGGCTACTTTGTATAGAGAGGACCAAAACAGTCTTTTCCTTGAAACTGGGCAGGTATTGATTTTTGAAGAAATAAACAGTCCCACCACGGGTAGGGAGGCAGATGCAGATTACTCCCACAGGCATGCCATCCGTTTGACCCAAGTATTGGAAAGAGAGGATTTCTTAAATGAGATCACCGTTTACGATATAGCTTGGGCGGAAGAAGATGCCTTGCCCTTTCCCTTATGCATAAGTGCCACCATAGATGGAATCTTATTTTCCAACCTGAGTGTAGCACGGGGAAATATCGTTTTGGCTGATCATGGCCTATCTAAAGAAGTAAAACAACTTGAAGATATGGGTTTATTCAGTGTGGGAAAATTTCGTCCCAAGTTACCGGATATTGGAGTTACCGTAGCATTAAAATATCATCATCAGGCTGCAAAGAAATTATCCGCAAAAAAAACACTACTTCAAAACCCACATGAGGCTGTACCTCAAATCACTTTGACAACAGATCGGGAAATATGGCAGTCGAAAAGGAGCTTACTGGGCAGTGATCGGTTTGCGACTGAATTTGTGGCCGAAATAGAGGCTGACTTGAGCGTACAAATGCGTTTCGGAGACAATATCCTGGGTAAAAATCCAGGATTGGGATTTCAACCAAAGGCTAACTACCGCATAGGTAATGGATTGGCTGGAAACATCGGAGCGGAAGGTGTCGGTAGAATGGTATGGGACCAGGATGGAATACTCAATGTAAGAAATCCATTGCCTTCCGAAGGAGGGAAAAGGCCGGAGTCCATGGAAGAGGTGCGCCAATATGCCCCGGAAGCCTTTAGAACTCAGGAAAGAGCCGTAACTGAGGAAGATTACAAAGAAAAGACGGAACTGCATCCTGAAGTCCAAAAAGCACTTGCGAAATTTCGATGGACAGGTAGTTGGCTGACCGTATTTTTGACCATTGACCGTAAAAATGACCTTCCCATTGATCAATCTTTCAGAAGTGAAATTTATACCCATCTAGAAAAGTACAGGATGGCAGGATACGACCTTGAAATCCGGCCTCCGGTATTTGTACCGCTGGAGATGGAAATAAATGTGTGTGTAAAACCGGGCTATTTCAGAAGCTCCGTCAAGGAAAAATTATTGCAAGTATTCAGCCGATATGAATTGGTAAATGGTGTCCGCGGGTTTTTCCATCCTGATGAATTTAGTTTTGGTCAGCCTGTATACCTAAGTGCTGTTTACCATAAGGCTATGTCCATAGATGGTGTAGCCTCTGTGGAAATGACCACCTTTAAAAAGCAAAATCGATCCTCAGATCTGGAAAAAGAAAACGGAGTGATAAAGGCCTCGAGGAATGAAATCATCAGGTTGGACAATGATCCCAATTTCCCTGAGAATGGGAAAATAGACTTTTTAATGTTTGGTGGCCTATGAGCAATAAGAAAATATTGCCTGGTTGTGGGTGTTGCAAAGGAATAGAGGAACTAACCCCTCATTCCATTAGCAATGATGTGGGATTAAGAGAATTGTCCTTCCGCATAGGTAGACATAGCACCTTCAAGGAGTCCATGATCCGCAGACTTTCAGATTCTCCTGAACTTGGTAAACTTACGGTAAGGGTAAACGACGATTCCAGTATTGCTTTGTTTGATGCCTGGGCCCTGTTGCTGGAGGTTTTAAGCTTTTACAATGAAAGAATTATCAATGAGGGGTACCTCCGGACTTCGACGGAGCGCCTATCTTTAGTTGAACTTGCCAAGCATATCAGCTATAGGCCAAAACCTGGAGTTGCCGCCAGTACCCTATTTTCATTTCTTATGGATGAATCACCCGGAGCACCGATGGAAGCCCTTTTACCCATAGGAACAAAAGTACAGAGTATTCCGGGACAGGAAGAAAAACCCCAGCTCTTTGAGACAACTGAAGAAATACATGCAAAAACGAAATGGAATGGTATCAAACCCCAGCTCACTGAAAAGCAAACATTGGTTAAGGGAATTACCAGTCTTTATCTGCAGGGTACGGCCACACAGCTTCAAATAGGAGACAAGATTTTGATTTTAGGTGAGGAAAGAATATATGCAGCCGAAAATGACAGATGGGAAATCCGGACATTACATTCGGTCACCACGGAGGATGGAGCTAATCGTACACTGATAACTTGGGATATAGGATTGGATCAGGAAGTTCCGCTGGTTCATCATGGAAATAACGGAAAAGTACTGGTATTCCGGCAGCGTGCTGCTTTATTCGGCCATAATGCCTCCGACTATCGGGTTTTGTCGCGGTTGGTTAAAAGGGAAATGTCAAGTGAATATGATGCCGCTTTACAAGACTGGAAAAAATCCATAGTGATAGCAGACAATATTATTCATTTGGACGCCCATTATTCCAAAATTACGGCCAATAGTTGGTTAGCTTCTATTACTCAGGGCAATGTTGATCTGTATAAAGTGGTGGCAAATGAAGGCCTGACAAAAAAAGCATATGTCTTGGCAAATAAATCCAGCAAGGTCACTCTGGATAAAAATTTTGCAGACAGTAGCTTAAGAGAAACTATCATTCTTGCTCAAAGTGAGGAACTGCCCTTGGCGGAAGCCCCTATTTTAAAAGCTGTATATGGCAACTCCATAGCTCTTGAAAATACCACTGAGGAACTTCGGATAGGGCAACAATTGATCATCAGTGGTGAGCCTGTAAAGCAGGTAATCCTTTTAAACCAAAATCATATTAATCCCATTTTAGGTGGAACATCTGTAGCATTGGTGTCCGGGGATATATTGGAGGTGGATAATCATCCCCAACTACTTCCTGATAATCTGGAAAAATGGTTTGTTCGGTTCGGAAACATAGAAGGTCATGTCACGGTGGAGTCAGGAGGATTAATTCCTTACCAAGCCCCAAAAACTTCCGCTTTTCCAGAAGCACCTACCTCTCTCAATCAACCAGATATAGTGAGTGAATTAATAGAAATAGCGGAGATAATGGATCACAACACCATTCTCCTACGCTCTCCCTTAACCCATACCTACCTCCGAAAAACGGTTAAGATCAATGCCAATGTTTCAAAGGGCACTCATGGAGAAACAAAAAAGGAGATTTTGGGGAGTGGAGATGGGAGCCAGGTTTTCCAAAAATTCAACCTCAAGCAAAAGCCCTTAACCTACATCTCTTCCTCATCAGCCACCGGTATAGAAAGTACATTGGACATCCGCGTTAATGACATCCTTTGGAAAGAAGTTCCCACATTGTATAACAGGACTCCTAAGGATCGGGTTTACATCACCCGAATGGAAGAAGATGGATCGGCATATGTTCAGTTTGGAGATGGCATTACGGGAGCAAGGTTACCTTCCGGTGCTGAAAATGTAAGGGCAAAATATAGGGTAGGAATTGGTTTTGAGGGACTTGTAAAGTCCGGACAACTATCGCTTTTGATGACGCCCCAACTTGGGGTCAAGTCTGTCATTAACCCCATGTCCTGTAGTGGGGCAGAGGAGCCGGAATCAAAGGAAAACATACAGCGAAACCTTCCTTTTACCGTTTTGACCATGGATAGGATCGTATCGATAAAGGATTATGAAAATTTTACGAGGGCCTTTGCCGGGATCGGGAAAGCTCGTGCCGATGTGCTGTGGAAAGGGGAGGAACGTACCATTCATCTTACTGTAGCGGCTGCTGATGAAGGCGGTATAGATGATGCACTAAGGGACAATCTGCTTAAGGCTATAAATGCCGCAGCCCATAAAAATTTCACCCTGGTAACCAGCTCCTATGAAAAAATCTCCTTTGGGTTAAACATCAATGTCAAAGTTTCGCCAGAATACCTAAAGGAAAAAGTATTTTCAGCTATAGAAACAGCCTTGCTTACAGCATTTGAATTTCAATCAAGGGATTTTGGGCAGCATGTCACCCCAAGTGAAGTCATCGCTATCATCCAATCCGTTGCGGGGGTAATTGCTGTGGATTTGGAAAAATTAGATGGCCTCGAACCCTTCTCTGAAGAACATTTTAGATTGATATCCAACCCTGCCCGATGGGACACCGATAAAGAGGAAATAAAACCAGCTCAGCTTCTGCTTATTGATCCGGATAAAATTGAAATAGGTACCATGGAAGCGTAAAACTTTCTTACTACACCCTATATTTTCATACTCACAAAAACAAGCATGACGCAATCAACACGCAGATTATCGGGGCTAGATGCCCCCGATCAAGTTCGGAACAGGCTATTTAACCATTAAGAAACCATTATTAATACATGAAACTAGACGCCAAGTACATGTACGGCCTTTTGCCGGCTTATTACCGGATATTGGATGCGGAGCAGGGAGAACCCCTGAAGGCATTTATAGAAATCCTGGCCAGGGAGGGTGGTTTGGTAGAGGATAATATCAGCCAATTATATGAAAACTGGTTTATTGAGACCTGTGAAGAATGGGTCGTTCCTTACATTGGGGATTTATTAGGGGTAATAAATATCCACGAAATAGCTGATGCATCGTTCAGCAGAAGGGCCTATGTGGCCAACACCCTGGCTTACCGAAGGAGAAAAGGCACTGCGGCAGTTATCGAACAATTGGCTTTGGACGTTACCGGATGGCGTTCCAAAGCGGTAGAATTGTTTCAAAATCTGGCCACTACCCAACATCTCAATCACATCAGACTGCATAGCATCACCACTCCTGACCTCCGTAATATGAATGCGCTGGATCTGGTGGACACAGCGTTTGATGTATTGAGCCATACAGCAGATGTAGGAAGGATATCCAAAGGCCAGGGAAGGTATAATATTCCCAATATTGGAATTTTCCTTTGGCGATTACAATCCTACCGGATGACAGCGGTGGAAGCCCGACCAATGGACATGGAAACCGGCATTCCCGAAGGGGCATTTACTTTTAGTCCGTTGGGGTTGGATATGCAGCTATTTAACATGCCACAGAGTGAAACTGAAATTACACAACTGGCACAAGAAGTTAATGTCCCTGGGTTGCTAAGAGCCAGGGCTTTGCACGATGAACTTGAGGAGGGCAGAAAGGCTATCGTTAATAATGAAGAACCCTATTTTAGATATTTCCATGATACTTACCCCCCGGTTTTCCAATTGTTTGTGAATGAAAACGCTGTGCCCATCCCTCATGAGGAAATTGTGATCTGCAACCTTAGCAATTGGCATGTCCCACCTGCTTGGAAAACTTATAAAAAAAGCGTTGTACAACTAGATGAAACTTCGATGGAAGTGGATATTACCCTACCCATTTCTGCAGCAGTAGATCCGGACTTGGGAAGAATAATGCTTGTAAATTCGGAAACCGGGACAAATTTAAAAGCAGATTATAACTATGGCTTTAGCGGAGATATCGGTGGAGGTCCCTATAATAAGATTGATTCGTTGGATGAAGTTACCAATATGATTTTTGATTGGAGGGTAGGCGTAAGTAAAGACCACAGTGCTGTCCAGTCAGAGATTATCTTTCCCACCCTGCAGGAGGCTGTCACTGCTTGGAATGAATTGGGAGATACCGGAAATACGGGACTGATTACCATAATGGACAATCGAACTTATGAAGAACAAATAAGCGGTCTTTTAAGAATCCGGATTCCCGAAGGGAAAATTCTATTCATAATTGCGGCTCATTGGCCCATAACATTCACCTCAGGAATTCCGGAAAGAGAAAGTGCCGCCTTTCATCCGGAAGGGTGCAGGCCTCATTTTAGAGGAGATATTGAAATAGAAGGAACGGCTCCAATAGAATCCCCAAATGGGGGAGGTCTGTTGATAAACGGACTTTTAATAGAAGGAAAAGTTACGGTGCTTGAAGGAAATCTAAACAGCCTTACCCTTCAACACAGTACTGTCACCCCATATTCGGGTGCCCTTGAATTAAATGCTCAATCGGGCATCCTGGCATTAAGCATATCCAGATCTATCTGTGGCCCCATTACGGTAGATTCGGAAGGTTCGCAAGTAGTAATTGAGGAATCCGTGATTGATTTCAAAGAAGGAGTTGCTATATCTGTGCTGTCAGGTTCTCTGGGAATTCAAAAATGTACCGTGTTTGGGACCGTAGAAGCGAGGACTTTAGATGGGGAGAACTGCATCTTTGTTGACCCTATATTTATTAGACGCAGGCAAACAGGCTGTGTCCGGTTTAGCTATTTGCCTCTGGAGTCCAAAACTCCCCGGCGCTACAGATGCCAACCCGAAATGGAGATCAAGGCTCAGGTAAAGGAAAAGGAAGAAAAAGGGCGTTTTGTTCCAGCTTCAAAAGGAATCATTATAGAGAATGTTCTTCAATGGCTCTTTCCAGACTTTAATTCTACCTCTTTCGGACACCATGCGTATGCCCAATTAGGAGATGCCACCCCCACCCAAATCCTTACCGGAGCTGATAATGCTTCAGAAATGGGTGTTTTAAATTACCTCCAACAGCCCCAAAGACAGGCTAATTTACGCTCAGTTCTGGAGGAATATCTTCCTGTCGGTCTGGAATCAGGGATAATTTTTACTACTTAAAAGTCTAACTACATGAAATCGAGCATTACGCAATCCACTCACGATGGGATGCACCGATGGATATCGGGGAAACTATGCGAGATTCCATGTGACCTCTGAAAAACAAATTATAAAAACATGAAAGGAGATTTCAGTCGACTTACAGGTCGAAAAGCGACGAACAATCACTATAATGCTGTATTGAAGCAGCAGGGACGTGTACAATTGGATTCGGATTGGAATGAGCTCATTTCTATTGTGGACCACCAGCGAAAGACGAGGACAATTGACACCATCGGCCAATCGGGCGCACCCATTCATAATAGTGGTTTTAAGATTATTCATCCCGGCAACGGGTTGCAGGATTTGCTGATTACCTCAGGCAGGTATTACGTGGGAGGTTTGCTGGTTGAAACCTCCCCCAGCTCCAGTTTGCCAGTACGATCATTTTCAGGAATCCACCGTATGATGGTAGATGACACCAAAATAGACGGGATTCTCCTTGCTCCCAACCAATGGCTAATGATCTTCACTAAAGAGGATCCCAGCGGAATCATTGCACAGATTACTGATACAGGGACTAACTGGGTAGAGGTAAACGCAGACCTTTCACCTCTTTCATTCGACACCTTGCCCACATTAAAATATCTTTTGCTGTACTCTGGGCAAACGGACCATCCCAATGCAGGAAATTATCAAACCGGACATGATCAGACAGGGCAAGAAGAAACCGGCCAAGAACAGACCGATTTGATTTATTTGGATGTGTGGGAAAGGCATATTACTGCAATTGAGGATCCCCATTTACGGGAAATAGCACTTGGAGGTCCCGATACGGATACCCGTTCCAAAATAATTGCCCAAGTCAAAATCCTTCCCGGAGTAGGAAATACTGATTGTGATGAAGAAATCTCCGGTTGGAACGACCTGGTGAAATTTCCTAATGGCAGGTTATCCACCAGGCTG
>DATHWC010000305.1:0-76120 GCA_035460985.1 Lunatimonas sp. | reverse complement strand
TGGATCGTATTAGAGAGCGTTTCTTGCCTCTGGTAAACATCTGTAAGAAAAACGGCACCGCAATGCGGATAGGGACAAACCACGGATCACTCTCTGACAGGATTATGAGCAGATATGGTGATACCCCATTGGGAATGGTATAATCTGCCCTTGAATTTTTGCGGATTTGTGAGGATGAGAGCTATTACAACATTGTGATTTCCATGAAATCATCCAATACCCAAGTAATGGTTCAAGCATACCGACTGCTCGTACAGAAGTTGGATGAGGGAGGATTTAAGCCTTATCCCCTCCACCTTGGGGTCACAGAAGCCGGAGAAGCGGAAGATGGGAGAATCAAGTCAGCCGTTGGGATAGGTGCCCTCCTTGAAGACGGGCTGGGGGATACGGTCCGGGTTTCGCTTACCGAAGATCCCGAATTTGAGGCACCTGTGGTAAAATCACTTATAAAAAGGTACGAGAACAGACCCGGGCATGAATCCATAGAGGAAATAAATGATTATCCCATCAATCCCTTTGAATATACGAAAAGGGAGGCATTTGAAGTGGTGAATTTTGGTGGAGGAAATGTACCCCGCGTCATCATGGACCTTTCTATAATTCAGCAAATAACAGAAAAGGAGCTTAAGAACGTTGGGCATTTTTACCTTCCTGAACTTGATAAATGGAAAATGAATGATCAGGGCTGCGATTATGTCTACTCTGGATCCAATCCCATTTCATTTATGCTGCCCAATGGGTTGAAAGAAATTCAAGATGCATCCGTCTGGCAAAAGGCAACAGATCAAAAGAATACCTTTCCACTATATCGTTTGAACGCATTTCGGGACACTGATATCTTTCATCCTGCACTGAATTTTCTGAGTATCTCGGATAAAGAAGTAACCGCAGCAATCCCCCATTTACATGGAAGAAAGGATGTAGTTATCCTGCTAAGTACAGATAATCAACATACCTTGCCTGCACTACGGAGGGCTTTTGTGTCGTTTATTCAGGAGAAGGTGACAAATCCAATTGTTGTCCAAGTATCTTACCCACGATTGGAAACCGATCAGGTGATGCTTTATCCGGCAACAGATGTTGGCGGGTTGTTGATCGATGGATTGGGAGATGGTATTATGCTGGGGCTTGGCGCCTACTCGTGCGATCCAAGGGAAGATATATTGGCACAGGCCAAAGTACACAATGCCGTAAGTTTTGGGGTATTGCAGGCTGCGCGTACAAGGATGTCCAAGACGGAATACATTAGCTGTCCCTCCTGTGGGCGTACACTCTTTGACTTGCAGGAAACCACAGCCATGATTCGGAAACGAACCGATCACCTGAAGGGGGTTAAGATAGGAATTATGGGCTGTATAGTAAATGGTCCCGGTGAAATGGCAGATGCTGATTATGGATATGTGGGATCAGGAAAGGGGAAAATTACCCTGTATAAGGGAAAGGAAGTGATGAAAAAATCAGTGCCTTCCGAAAAAGCGGTTGATGAACTGATTGAAATAATACGAAAGGACGGTCAGTGGATTGAACCAGAACACGTAGATTAAAAGAATGCTTACTGCTAAGAAATCGAGTAGGAAGAAAACCTCACACGGAAGATGATTATCATAGCGAGATTCCATGTGACCTCTGAAAAACAAATTATAAACACATGAAAAATAGGTCATGGCAAATAAAGTAAAAGAGTTTTTCCAATTGGGAGAAGTAGGAAATTATTTCTTTAGGGTGTTTAGAAAACCCGATCCGGACAACAAGCCGAACTTTAACCTTCGGATGATGCACGGGATCAATAAAATCTCCATTCTAATGTTTCTGTTTGCATTTATCATTTGGTTGGTCAAGCGTTTGGCTTGACCCCCCGGAAGTTAACAGTTTGTGATTCATGGAAATTACATTTTTTCGTTCGTATTGCCTTTCTAAAAATGGAGTCACGGAAGATACTCCGTTTGGTCCTGACACGCTTTGTTTCCGCGTTGGAGGGAAGATTTTTGCCTTAGTGGATATACTAGCCTTCGAAAGTGTGAATCTGAAATGCGATCCTGAGCTTGCGGTGGATATCAGGGAAAGATACACTGGGGTCACGCCCGGTTACCACATGAATAAAAAGCATTGGAATACAGTCCCTTTCGATGGCAGTGTCCCGGATCCTGTTATTTTGGAATGGATCGACCATTCCTATGAATTAGTTTTGAAAAGCCTTCCCAAAAAGGTGCAAGCCGATCTTTCCCTGTGACTTTTTTGAAGATAGCAGGATTGCGGAAGCGTTATCAGGATGCACCGGGGATGGCTTTGGAGGATTTCTCACTTTCTTTGGTCAAAGGGCAACGGCTTGCCATTATCGGGGAAAGTGGTTCTGGAAAAAGCACCTTGCTCCGGATTATTGCGGGAATGGAGGAACAGGATGAAGGTTCCGTCACCTTGAATGGAAATCCTATTTTGAATCCAACGCAAAAGTTGGTGGCTGGTTACGATGAGATTCAATTGATTCACCAGCAATTTAAGCTGTACCCCTTTTCTACGGCGGAAGAAAATATCAAACGTCCCTTACTCCAGTACGATAAAAAGTACGTGGAAGAACGTACTTCACGTTTACTTAAGCTGTTTGGACTGGCCGACAAAAAGGATAGGTTGCCGAAGCAGCTTTCCGGAGGAGAACAGCAGAAAGTAGCCATTGCCAGAGCCCTTAGCGTTGAGCCTGAACTGCTCTTGCTTGATGAACCCTTTAGCAATTTGGATGCCATCCAAAAAAGAGCTCTACTGGAGGAATTGCATGATATTTTTGAGGAAATTGACCTGACTGTTATATGGGTGACGCATGATTTGTCCGATGCATTGGCGGTGGCCGATGAATTGTGTGTGTTGCGTGCGGGCAAAATCGCACAACATGGAAATGCGGCTGAGATATTCCGAATGCCAAAAAACCGCTATGTTGCTTCTATGTTTAGCCGACTTAATCAGCTTGGCCACGAAAAAAACAGATACATAAGACCGCAACATGTGCTTGTGGACATATCAGGCACAGGAATAGAAGGAGTTGTGAAGCAATGCCAGTTTCGATTGGGTTATAACCACCTTAGGGTTATGCTTGAGGAGGGAAATGTTTACTGGAGCATTCAGGATAGTAATCGGGAATTTAAAGTCGGCGACCGTCTTAGCCTTACTTACAATGAAAAAGATGTGCTTGTTTTAGAGGAGGATTGACTCTGCGTTTTCGCAAAGTATATCCCTTGAGCCTATGTGAACTCCTATGTGGTGTAAAAAAAGACCACGGAGAAGGCAAAGGTCACAGAGTTTTTTTTAAATATCCTTCCTTGCCTAGGAGGTTCTTATTTTACGTGAGCAACTCGATTTCTAAAATCTCTATGTGAACTACTGTGAACTATGTGGTTTGAAAAAGATGACCACGAAGGACACAAAGAAGGCACAAAGAGCACAGAGTTTTATTAGATAATTCTCCGTGTCCTCTGTGGTACTATTCAAAATTTACTTTGAGTGGTCACTGACTAACCGTTATCCGCTATACTTCCGTTTTCCACTTCATCTTCAGTAGCCTCCCTAATTTCGAATACTTTCCCGTCAAAATGAAGGTTCATGCCCACCAAGGGATGGTTAAAATCCAAAAGTAAGTCTTCCCCCAGATCCTTTAGTATTTTCGCCTGCATCGGGTATCCGTCCTCATCCAATAAGGGTAAAAAATTACCTTCTTCCAACATCCCTTCTTGAAATCCCCTCTCTTGTGTGAATTGGGATTTTGGAACCTGAACGATCATCTCTTCATCGGGATTTCCGTATGCTTCTTCCACAGTTAGGCTAAATGTGAAGGTGTCTCCCATTGTTTTATTTTGAAGTTCAGTTTCAAACTTTGGCGGTAAACCGCTATTTCCAAACACAAAATAAAAGGGGTCCTCCTGATCTCTTACTTCCGCGGGAAATGGAAGGGATCCGTCTTCGTTGTTGGTTACTTTTAATTCATAGGTCAAGCCGACCACCGTATTTTCACTGATTTTCATAAGTATGTATTTCAGCGAACAAAGGTAAGGTTAATTGAAAGAAAAAAAAACGTTGTGCGGGTCCGACTTATTATGGGAATGGAAACTCGTATCGGTGGTTGGCAGGTAATCAGTTGCTTAAGTATTCAGTTATCTAATTCCAGCAGAAATCCGAATCCAAATCAATATCATGGCAACCACGAAGCAAAAAAACACGCCTTTCCATTTCCCTAAGATGCTGAAAACAATAGATGAAATTCCAATAAGCAAAAATAATATTCCAAAACTCAATAAAGCATTTGGGGAGAGGACCATTTCTCCGGTATAAAAATGGATACTGTCCGCCTGTGTGGGTTTGGGGCTATTGGATTCCTCACCGCTAATACACCACTGTGATAGGTGGGCATAGGCCAATACCAGGGAGGCCCCAATACTTGCAAGGGAGAGAAAGATCCGATTTAGCATGAAGTAACTGTCTTGCGGTATTTGAGATTAGGATTTCAATAAAGGGAAAAACTCCGGAATCAAAGCATGATTCCGGAGTTTAATTATTACATAACAATATTTACGATTTTGCCCGGAATGACAATCACTTTTTTAGGTGCTTTTCCTTCCAGCCACTTTTGTACTGTTTCATTAGCCAATGCCTGTTCTTCGATTGCTTCTTTCGACAGATCCAAAGAGAGACTTACCTTTGCCCGCATCTTCCCGTTTATGGATACGGGGTATTCATGGGATTCTTCCGCTAGGTATTTCTCCTCAGCAACAGGATAGGTGGAATGGATAATGGAAGTCTCATGTCCCAATTGTGCCCATAATTCCTCTGCTATATGTGGCGCATAGGGAGAAAGGATAATTAGAAATGGCTCCAGAATAGCCCGTTTGTTACATTTCAGTGCTGCCAACTCATTGACGCAAATCATAAATGTAGATACAGACGTATTGAAGGAGTATTTGTCAATATCCTCTTCAACCTTTTTGATGGCTTTGTGAAGTGCTTTGAGTTCTTCCTTACTCGGCGCCATATCCGTCACCTTGAAATTATCCTGTCCATCGTGAAAGAGCCGCCACATTTTCTTCAGAAACTTAAACACGCCGTCAATACCGTTTGTGTTCCATGGCTTAAACTGCTCCAATGGACCCAAAAACATCTCATAAAGACGCAGTGTATCGGCACCATACCGCTCAATCACGTCGTCGGGACTCACTACATTGTACTTGGATTTAGACATTTTCTCTACTTCAGCACCGCAGTGGTACTTGCCATCTTCCAGGATAAATTCTGCGTTCGCAAGATCTGGACGCCAATTTTTAAATGCTTCCAGATTAAGCTGGTCATTGTATACGATATTGACATCCACATGCATGGGGATGGTGTCATAATTGTCTTTCAAGCCAACACTGATAAAAGTATTTGTTCCTTTTTGTCGAAAGACAAAATTAGATCTTCCTTGGATCATCCCTTGGTTGATCATTTTCTGGAATGGTTCCTCGATGCTTACAAAGCCCCTGTCATAAAGGAACTTTGTCCAAAACCGGGAATACAGCAAATGTCCGGTGGCATGTTCCGCACCTCCTATATATAAATCAACCGCACCCCAGTACTTTTCCGCCTCATCACCCACAAACCGGGATTCATTGGAAGGATCCATGTATCGGAAAAAATACCAGCTAGATCCAGCCCATCCGGGCATAGTGCTTTTTTCAATGGGGAATTCGCCATCAGCTGTTTTGTAAGTCCAATCCTGAGCCCTTCCCAGTGGAGGGTCTCCGTCTTCGGTGGGAAGAAATTTGTCCACTTCGGGCAATACCAATGGGAGGTCTTTTTCATCCATCAGGTAGGGAAGTTCTTCCTTGAAATAAACAGGTAGCGGTTCTCCCCAATATCGCTGACGGGTAAAGATGGCATCTCTCATTCGGTATTGGATTTTGCCTCTACCTATATTGTTTTCCTCCAAGAAAGTGATGGCTCTGTTCATGGCATCCTGCATTTCCAGCCCGTTCAGCATGGCGGAATTCATGATGGTCCCACCCTTTCCAGGAAAGCTGCCGTTTTCCATATCGCCCTCGATGACCTGTCTGATTTCCAATCCGAAATGCTTGGCAAAATTGTAATCCCGCTCATCGTGTGCAGGCACTGCCATTACAGCCCCAGTCCCGTATCCTGCCAACACATAGTCGGCAACCCATATTTGTATTTTTTCTCTATTAAATGGGTTGATGGCGTAGCTTCCGGTAAAGGCTCCGGAGATGGTTTTCACATCGCTCATACGATCGCGCTCTGACCGGTTCTTGGCCGTAGATACATATTCCCGAACTATCGCTTCCTGATCTGGAGTAATAAGTTGATCCACCCATTCATGCTCGGGAGCCAACGCAAGGTAGGTAACCCCGTAGATGGTATCAATTCGTGTAGTAAATACCTTGATTTGAAGATCGTGATCCAGCACGTTAAACACCATCTCGGCACCTAGCGACCGGCCGATCCAGTTTCGCTGCATTTCCTTTACGGGTTCGGGCCAAGTCACCTTTTCGAGGTCATTTAGCAGGCGTTCGGCATAGGCTGTGATGCGCATGCTCCACTGTTTCATTTTTTTGCGTTCTACCGGATGCCCCCCTCTTTCGGAGAAGCCGTCTTTTACCTCATCATTCGAAAGTACAGTTCCCAGTGCTGCACACCAGTTTACTGAAGTTTCTGCCAAAAAAGTCAACCTATATTTGAGTAGGATTTTCTGTTGGGTTTTTTCTGAAAAAGAGCGCCAGTCGGAAGCATTAAATGCGGGAGTCTCCTCGTCACATACAGCGTTCACCTCCATATTGCCGGATTTTTCAAACTTCTCAACCAAGGATTGAATGGATTTAGCCTTGTCTTCGTCAATATCATAATAGCTGTCGAAGAGCTGCATAAATATCCACTGAGTCCATTTGTAGTAATCCGGGTTGGACGTACGTACCTCTTTGCTCCAGTCAAATGCAAATCCGATCCGCTTAAGTTGCTCAGTGTATCTTTTAATATTCTCTTCGGTAGTGATTGCGGGATGCTGTCCCGTTTGGATCGCATACTGCTCGGCAGGCAACCCAAAAGAATCATAACCCATGGGGTGCAATACGTTAAATCCTTTTAACCGCTTGTATCGGGTTACTATGTCAGAAGCGATGTATCCCAATGGATGCCCTACATGAAGGCCGGCACCCGAAGGATACGGGAACATGTCTAGGGAATAGAATTTGGGTTTTGATGGGTCAATGCTTGCTTGAAACTGCTGGGAAGATTCCCAAAATGATTGCCATTTTTGTTCTACTTCTCGAAAGTTGTATGCGGACATTTTAGTTTTTTGTAAGTAAAGGATATAATAGCTTCAAAATTAAAAAAAATATTCGGTATAAATTTCGAAAACTGTAAGGGATATACGATTACATGCCAATTAACTTAGCTATGTCCAATTACCAAAACCGCCACCCCCGACCTCTATGGCGGAAAATCCAGTTATCCCAAATATCTTCGGCAAAGTAAATTTCCGCTCCAAAATTGAGACTGAAATAACCGTCGTATTTAGCATGGGGCTCATTTTCTCTCGGATCACCGCTTCCCCGCCTAGGTGCTCCCTTGGAAGATCTGATAAGGGCTACATTGGGTTCCCCATTTTCCAATAAATACCTCGCCTGCCGGACAGATAAGCGGAGTCTGTCGGGATTTTCACCGGAAATGTAATCGGCTATAAGCTCCTCATAAAATCCTGACATGTTAAATGCACTTACATCATCAAGGTGATCGGTAAGTGTGAAGCGATAATTTCCTTCAATGAAAAAGTCCATGTAGACATTGACTTTGTATTTAATCCCAAGCCCCATTGGAAATACCATGACGACGCCGGGGTAGGCTTCATTTTCGGTACGCAGGGGTCGGAGATCCACCCATCGGTCCCGGTAACGGGTCTGTGGGTCATTGGTGCTTACGCCCACTCCCGCAAAAATATAGGGATTAAAAAATTCACGGGTAATGTTGTATACTTTTACCGGCTTCAGGTAATATTCAGCCATTAAGGTAGCTTCCCAGTTTTGCGCTCTGAAATTCAGACCCCTTGGAATTCTTCCGCTTCTAGGGTCTGCCAAATTATCCTGACCGGAAATTTGATAATAAACTACATCTGCCCGAGCCTTCAGATTGGTACCAAAGGTATAACGACCACTTATTGCGGCATTGAAGTCAGGTTGTACGCCTTCGTTATATTTCCACAAGGAATACAAATCACCAAAATACTGGGTTGGGCCCAGATGCAAAGCAACTGACCAAGGCTCTTCAAACTTAAATCGGTTAAAAGCCTGGGCGTTGGCATTTATTGTTGCTAAAGAAAAAAAAATACTAACTATAAAGCCTTTCATTCCACCCTTACTTTACCAATATCATTTTTGTACAATATTCCAAATATAATGCAATTCATGAATTAATTCTTTATCACTCAAGGTTTATTTTCCAAGCCGGACCGTATGTGAAGATCTCGTTGAGGAAACGGAATTTCTATACCCTCAGCTGTGAAGCGTTTAAATATTTCATAGTATAATTGGCTCTTCAACACTCTGGGTTTGCTGGTAAATTCAGTGGTCCAAATTCTCAAATTAAAATTCAAACTACTATCCCCATAACTATCGAAAAGCACATCCGGCCCTGGGCTTTTTAGTATCCCAGGGTTTTTCTTTGCAACCTCGATAAGGATTTCCTTTATCCGTTCTGGATTTTCTTTATAAGAAACTCCCACTGGAATATTGAAGCGGATATTGCGGTCATGGTGAGACCAGTTAATGACCGGGCTGTCAATAAACTGGCTATTGGGGACAATGATGGTGATATTGTCGTTTGTGACCACCATGGTAGACCTTGCGGAGATTTTGATCACATCCCCATTGACTCCATTTACTTCAATCCTATCGCCGATTTTGATGGGGCGTTCGAACAAGATGATTAGTCCACTGATGAAATTGTTGGTAATGTTTTGTAACCCAAAACCAATACCTACACCAATCGCTCCGGCCAAAATACCGAGTGCGCTTAGGTCTACGTTTGTATTTTGTAAAATGGTAATGAAGCCAAGGCAAATCAATATATACTTGACAATTGTCGCTATTGACTGCCTCGTGCCGAGGTCTAGATCATATCTGGAAAGTATTTTATTGGCTAAGAATTTCCGGATTAACTCAGAAAGAATAAAGATTGCTGAAATCGAAATGATCAGCCACAATAACAATCCAAGGGTAATTTTTGAGTCTCCTAAAGAAAGGATATTCCACTGCAGCCAGTCTTTAAGCTGATCCCAAAATGATCCCAGATCGCCACCTTTAATATCTTGATATATTTCGTCCATAGATTACTGCAATTTAACTTTAATCTAATCCAAATGTTCCGCCTGAAAAATAAGCATATTTGTTGATATTTTTAAATCTTGCTTCTACGATAGCGTTTTAAACGCATTAAAGAGGATCTGTTCACACGTTATACGGATTCCACTGCCAATTTTTTGTACCTTTGCAGTAAATCCAACTAATTATTTTTAACCTGGGTATTTATGAATTTAACCATAGAAAACATTTTACTGATAGGATCGATACTTTTGATAATAAGTATTTTTGCCGGTAAGACTTCCTATAAATTCGGTGTCCCCACACTGGTGTTATTTTTGGCGGTTGGCATGCTGGCCGGTTCGGACGGGTTTGGGGGTATTCAATTTAACGATCCGCAGTTGGCACAATTCATAGGGATAATTTCGCTAAATTTTATTCTTTTCTCCGGAGGGCTGGACACTAACTGGAAGACGGTTCAACCTGTCTTTTGGCAGGGATTTTCACTTTCTACATTGGGAGTATTTCTAACGGCTATATCTTTGGGTGTTTTTGTTTGGTTGGTGACTGATTTCACCATCTATGAAAGTTTGCTGTTGGGATCCATTGTATCTTCCACAGACGCTGCGGCGGTTTTTTCCATTTTAAGGTCAAAAAATTTAGCACTTAAAACAAACCTGAGACCAACCCTTGAACTGGAAAGTGGCAGTAATGACCCCATGGCTTACGTATTGACAATCGCTTTTCTGGGATTGGTGGTGAATCAGGACATGGGGCTTGTTTCGGTCATACCCTTATTTTTAAGGCAGATGATTTTGGGTGGAATTGTAGGGTATCTTTTTGGAAGATTGAGCAAAATAATCATAAACCGGATCAAATTGGATTTTGAAGGGCTTTACCCGGTATTGGTCATAGGGCTTATGTTTTTGACCTTTTCTGCGACTGATTTTATTGGGGGAAATGGTTTTCTGGCTATTTATATCTGTGCAGTTTATCTAGGAAATCAGGATTTGATACATAAAAAAGCGATCTTAAAAATGTTTGACGGCTTGGCCTGGTTGATGCAGATTGTTCTCTTTTTGACCTTGGGCCTACTGGTTTTTCCTTCCCATGTATTCCCGGTGATGGGTTTGGGTTTGATGATTTCCCTGTTTTTGATTTTTGTGGCACGTCCGATAGGTGTATTTATCAGTCTCATTTTTTTTAAAATGAAAATTAGAAGGAGGTTTTATGTTTCTTGGGTTGGGCTTCGGGGGGCGGTACCAATCGTATTCGCAACCTATCCGCTCCTGGCCGGAATAGAGAAAGCGGATATGATTTTTAACATCGTATTTTTCATTTCTCTTACTTCCATCTTGATTCAGGGAACTACATTATCTATGGTAGCAAAGTGGCTGCATGTGTCCCTGCCTGAAAAAGCCAAGCCCATCAAACCAACCGATGCGTTTCTGGCGGAATATCCCAGAACCATTATGAAAGAAATAAAGATAAATCCGGAAAACCCCATTATTGGTACGAGGATCGTGGATTTGAATTTTCCCAAAACTGCTATTATCGCCATGATTCAGCAGGGAGATAAGTTTATCACCCCAAGCGGCTCTACTGTGATTGAAGAAAACGAAATCCTTATCGTTCTTTCCGATAATCAACAGGGGTTGGCAAAAGTCTATGAATGTCTGCATGTTGATCCGGTCGACGAACAGGTTTGATGCGCAGCGATTTCTTCCCAACGGTCAATTTTAATTTTTTGGTTACACCTTTTGAGTGGTATACAGTGTAAAATTGCCGACGCCACCACATTTGATTGGTATGGTGAAGGCTTACTTTTTTGCTTATACGCGCTAGGGACGCAATCACGGACTCGATACTGCAATTGCGTTTTTGGTTTGATAAAATGAAATATGAGGCCGGGGGTCCTTTTACATATTTTCTTACGGGGATTATACCCATTTAATTTAGTACTTTTGTGGCATGAGTAACAAAAAAGAAGAGTTAGAACACCGACTTAAGCTTAGAAATATCAAACCTTCTGACTATGAGGGGATTCGTCAAATCATGGTCAGTATATATAAAAATCAGGGCATGGCTTGGACTAAGGAAGAATTCCTTAATCAAGTGAGAGCTTTTCCGGAAGGCCAAATCTGTATCGAGGACAACGGTAAGGTGGTGGCAGTAGCAATGAGCCTTATCGTTGACTATTCCAAATTTGGAGACACCCATACTTATGATCAGATCACCGGATATGGGAAATTTGACACCCACGACGAGGATGGGGATACACTATATGGAACTGACGTATTTGTTGACAAGGAATATCGGGGCCTAAGGCTCGGCAGAAGGTTGTATGATGCGCGGAAGGAACTTTGCGAAAATCTAAACCTACGATCCATCATTGCGGGAGGGAGAATCCCGGGCTTCAACAAATATGCCGAACAGATGACTCCCCGGAAATACATTGAATTGGTGAAAAACAAAGAGATTTTTGATCCCGTATTGTCGTTTCAGCTGGCCAATGAATTTCACGTAAGAAAAGTTATTACCAAATATCTTCCTGAGGATCTAGATTCCCGGGCTTATGCGACATTGCTCGAATGGATAAATATCTATTACGAAAAGGAAGAAAAGCTGATTGGTAACAAAAAGACTAGTGTGCGTCTTGGTTTGGTTCAGTGGAAGATGAGGCGTTTTGCCAATGTGGATGATTTGATGCAGCAGGTGGAGTTTTTTGTGGATACCATATCCAACTACAAATCAGACTTTTGCCTTTTTCCTGAATTTTTCAATGCGCCGTTGTTGTCTGAATTCAACAACATGGAAGCGTCCGAGGCAATCAGAAACCTGGCTGATTTCACGGAGGAGATCATAGGCAGGATGAGGGAGTTGGCCCTTTCCTACAACGTGAATATCATCGCCGGCAGCATGCCTGAATATGATGGGAAAAAATTGCGGAATGTGAGCTACCTCTGTAGAAGGGACGGTACTATGGACAAGCAATATAAGCTACATATTACGCCGGATGAACAGGCCTACTGGGGACTTCAAGGTGGCAATGGGTTAAAAGTGTTCGATACTGATGCCGGGAGAATCGGAATCCTTATTTGCTATGATGTGGAATTTCCGGAGCTGGGAAGAATCCTTGCAGAGATGGAAATGGATATTCTCTTTGTGCCGTTTTGGACCGATACGAAAAATGCCTACCTTAGAGTAAGTACCTGCGCCAAAGCAAGGGCTATAGAAAACGAGTGCTACGTGGCCATTACTGGTTCTGTAGGTAACCTTCCGAAAGTGGAAAACATGGATATTCAGCATTCTCAAGCTGCTATTTATTCCCCTTCAGATTTTTCCTTTCCACATGACGCAACAGTGGCAGAAGCTTCCTTGAATACCGAAACGACCATTGTCGCGGATGTGGACTTGGATCTGCTCACTAAATTAAGGAAAGCGGGAAGCGTGAGGAACCTTGAGCAGCGGCGACTGGACCTGTATTCAATCCAATGGAAGAAAAAACGTTAATATGTACACCCCACAAACTCTTTCACCTGAACTGGTAACGAAAATCCAAAATATCCGCGTGCTGATTACTGATGTAGATGGGGTACTGACAAACGGCGGAATCATTCTGGACGATAAGGGAATGGAATACAAACAATTTCAAGTGAAAGACGGACAGATCATTTCGTTTTTGCAAGCTGAGGGGATTCAAACAGGGGTGATTTCAGGAAGAGATGTAGCTGTGGTCAAAAACCGGTGTCAACAAATGGGGCTAGATTTTCATTATCATGGCGTTCGTGACAAGTATGTCAAAGTCCTGGAAATCCTTTCGGATTTGGGATTTACTCCAGACCAGTGTGCCTATTTGGGCGATGACCTGATCGATTTGGAGATTCTTTCAAAAGTAGGTTTTTCAGCAGCACCTCTCGATGCGTTGCCATATGTTAAGAATCAAGTGGATTTTATTTGCTCCTTAAAGGGCGGGGAAGGTGCGTTTCGTGAGGTGGCAGATTCAATTCTGACCGCGAAGGGGGCACTTCCGGGAATAGTTGCAAAATTGATAAATAGCCAGTGGGAGGGTTGATCTTGCCAACGCGTGGGTATAGAAATCCGTTAACAACGATAGAAATGAAAAAAAACAGGTATCAGATGAATATCCGCGAAGGGATCTCTTTGGGAGGAGACTTCCCAGTTCTTTTTGCAGGACCCTGCGCTGTGGAAAGCTTGGATATCTGCTTGGAGGTGGGAGAAAAGGCAAAATCTCTGGCAGAGGCCTATGGATTTCATTATGTGTTTAAAGCATCATTTGATAAAGCTAACAGGACGTCTTCCGGTTCTTTTCGGAGTGTGGGGAGGGAAAAAGCCCTTAAGGTGTTGCAAGAAGTTGGCAATCGCTTGAAGGTCCCCTTGTTGACTGATATTCATGAGAGTTATCAAGCAGCTGAAGTGGCTGCTGTGGTGGATGTGCTACAAATCCCCGCTTTTTTATGCAGGCAGACAGATCTTCTTATCGCCGCTGCGGAGACGGGAAAGGCCGTTAAAATCAAGCGGGGACAATTTATGGCCCCCGAGGACATGCGATATGCGGTGGACAAAGTTCGTGAAGCGGGCAACCAACAGGTTTGTCTTACTGAGCGGGGCTTTTCCTTAGGTTACCACAACCTCGTTGTAGACATGCGTGCGCTTCCCATCATGAGACAATTTGCTCCTGTCGTTTTTGATGTGACGCACAGTGTTCAGCAACCCGGCGGTATGGGCGGAAGCAGTGGGGGTCAGCGGGAGTTTGCACCGTTCCTTGCCCGTGCGGCTGCGGCTGTGGGTGTGGATGGGTTTTTTATAGAGACCCACCCGGACCCTTCGAAGGCCTTGAGTGACGGCCCCAATTTAATCCCACTCAACCGGTTGGAATCTTTTTTAAATATGATTAAACCATGCTGGGAGATTGGCCATGCTTATGAAGACTATACATTAGAAAATTAGAAAATGCTTCCGCAATGATCCACATTATTTTTAAATTGTCTGAAATGAAAAGAATAGGGGGATGGATATGCAGTGTTTTGCTAGTGTTTGTCTATTATAATGCGCCTGCTCAGCAAACAATAGACCACCACCACACCGCGTTCGAAATCAGAAATCTATTTGAAGTACATGGTGGGGTTGGGACTTGGGAAATCGGTTCCCATCGCGCCTTTCATTTTAGGGAAGGAATGGATTTTTATGCCGAAAGGGGATTCAGGGAAGCCTGGATAGATGGGGATAAACTTTCCTGTACCGCATATGAAATGCGCTATGAGATCCAACAGTGTAAATTTGATGGCTTAGACCCCGCAGACTATCATTTGGAAGCAATTAACAAACAGTTTGAAGCTATGGAGAATGCGAGCCGTGGCCTTCGAGAACCTCTTAGCGTCATTGAATTGGCCGTATTGGACGTACTCCTGACGGATGCTTTTTTGGAATTAGCCACTCACATCTATCAGGGAAAAGTTGACCCGAGCCATAGTGTATATGGATGGGAAATACAACGCAAGGAACCTAGAAGAGAAGTTCTCACCAAACTTAAAATATCCATCGAATCAGGCGATGTTCGAAAAGGAATTTCAGCGCTTTATCCAGCTTTTCCCATGTATGGACGGATGAGGCGAAGTTTGATGGGTCTATTTCAAAAAGAAAATCAAGTGACCGGAAACTGGCAAAAAATTGCTGTGGAGAAATCCATCAAACCACTTGAGTCCCATGTCGCGGTACCAAAAATTAGGGAAAGATTGGATTTTTGGGAGGGTAATCACTTGGATTCAACGGAATCCCCAGAGACCTATGATTCAGCACTCTTGAAACGGTTACAGGTTTTTCAGGAAAAACACGGACTAAACCCTGATGGAGTAATTGGCAATGCTACAATTCGAGCGTTAAATAAATCTCCGAAAGATTTAATACGTCAAGCGACAGTAAACATGGAGAGGTTGAGATGGTTGCCCGATACGGTATTATCGGAGGTGATTTTGGTCAATATTGCCAATTATTCCATGGACTATCTAAGAGGCAGAGACACCCTCCTTCACAGTAATGCAATCGTGGGACAGGCTTATCGAAAAACCCCAATATTCAATGCCCCTATGACCTATCTGGTTTTTAGTCCTACATGGACTGTCCCGCCAACTATCCTCCGCAATGATGTAATCCCTGCTATCAAGCGAAATGTAGGATACCTGGCGAGCAAAAACATGCGGCTATTGACACATAGCGGGCAGCAGGTGGATCCAAATTCGGTGGATTGGAGTAGAATTACGGCGAACAACTTTCCTTATATGGTAAGGCAGGACCCCGGACCATCCAATTCGCTTGGCTGGGTAAAGTTTATGTTTCCGAATTCGCATAATGTTTACATCCACGATACCCCATCCAAGGAGTTGTTCGCACGCGACGACCGTGCCCTCAGTTCAGGGTGTATTCGTATTCAAAAACCTCTTGAATTAGCCAGGTTACTGTTGGCGGATCAACCTTTGTGGTCGGATGACCGGATTTTAGCAGCTATGTATAGCCGCAAAGAACAGACTGTCATGCTTAAACGAAAAATACCTGTTGTGATATTGTACCTGACTTTTTGGACAGATTCAAGGGGTATTCCTATGTTCAGACATGATATCTACGAAAGGGATGAGGAATTGTACAAAGCACTTTCTACGTCCATGCCCCTTATCCGAGGGGTCTAAGTAAGGGGGATTTGGCTAAATACTCAGGAACTTCCGCATAGATGAAGAGAGGGCTTTTTTCTTTGATGACGTTGATGATTTCTTCATGAGTTCCCATGGGCAATGCCGGACAGCCTAAACTTCTTCCCAGCCTTCCGGTCGAAGAGATGAATTTTTCGTCCACATAATCCGCGCCATGTATGACTATAGCCCGGGATCTGGCCTGGTCATTAAATCCTTTTTCCAATCCATCCAATCGTAGACTATACCCGTGATTTCCCTGATAGGTTTCGCCGGTTAGGTAAAAGCCCACGCTACTCATATAGCTGGAATGTTGATTCGAAAAATTTTCGGCCATGTTTTCACCCGAATTCCTCCCATGTGCCACAAGAGATTGAAGGTGTATTTTCATTTTCTTCATATCAATCACCCAAAGGCGGTCATCCGTAGATGGAATGGAGAAATCTATGATAGTGAGTGGTCGTCCAGACGAAATGGCTCCTTTCTCTACCAGATTGAAATAACCCGTCAATGCTTTTTCAAGCATGCTTTTCTTTGGGACGGGTCTTGATTCATCAAATTCATTCAACAATACTTCGGTAAGGAAATTGATATCTTCCGCATATTTGGGTAATATGGAAGCGTTGGGAAACCTTTCTTCGGCACTGCTGTGAATTTCTTGGGACAATAGGGGGGCAAAAAGAAATATAATTACAATACACCAAATTCTCTTCATAGTGTTACTTTTATCAAATAGCTAAAGTTTTTGACCAATCTCTGAGTAATATAACAAAATGTGTTGAAAATAATTGCATGAAATTAAAAATATGGCCAATTATTTATGTAGATTGATTTGAACCCAAAACCCATTCCAGGATGTTACCTGCTTGTCAATTCAAAAATGGACGTTTTAATAACTCCCCGTGGACAAAATATGTAATTTTGCTGAAAGTGAATGGATTATGAAAAACGTTTAATTATTTTGATAAAATATTAAACAAAGTTATTTTATTCAAGTTTGTATCCTTATGAAAGTAACCGTGTATCGAAAAGAACATTTTAATGCCGCCCACAGGCTTCACAACCCTAATTGGTCGGAAGAAAAAAACAAGTCGATTTTCGGTAAATGCAATAATCCCAACTTTCATGGGCACAATTATGACTTGGTGGTCAAATTGCGTGGATCCATAGATCCGGAAACAGGCTATGTTTATGACATGAAATTGTTGAAAGACTTAATCCAAGAACATATCATCAAGAAATTTGACCATAAGAATTTAAACTTAGATACCCATGAATTTAAAAACCTCAATCCAACAGCGGAAAACATTGCTGTGGTTATTTGGAATATTTTGAGAAACCAAATTGATAAAACATACGAGTTAATTGTACGATTATATGAAACAGAAAGAAACTTTGTTGAATACGACGGGAATGACCTATAGCGAAGCGATCGATGAGATTGGAGATTCTCATGTAGGTACGTCACACGAAACACCCCTGCGGGATGATGCTTTTGAGATGGATGATGAGCTCAAAATAGAGCTTATTGAGAAACATTTCAGAGAAATCATGTACGTATTAGGCTTGGATTTGACAGATGATAGCCTTAAGGGAACACCAAAGCGGGTGGCTAAGATGTTCATTAAAGAGGTCTTTTCAGGTCTTGATCCAAAAAACAAACCTGATGCGAAGCTTTTCGAGAATAAATACAAATACAATGAGATGTTGGTGGAGAAAGACATAACATTTTTCTCTCATTGTGAGCATCATTTTGTGCCTATTTACGGAAAAGCGCACGTTGCCTATATTTCCAACGGCAGCGTCATCGGACTCTCCAAAATAAACCGAATCGTACAGTATTTCGCCAAAAGACCACAAGTTCAGGAGAGGTTGACGATGCAAATAGGAAATGAACTGAAAGAAATCCTCGGAACAGAAGATGTTGCTGTAATTATTGATGCTAACCACATGTGCGTGTCCTCCAGAGGGGTAGGTGATGTGAACAGTAGTACCGTGACATCATTTTATAGTGGTAAGTTTGAGAGAGACGAGCAGTCCCGCAACGAGTTTATGAAGTATTTGACCTTAAAAAAATAGTCGTTAATTAATTAGATAGTTTTTAGCATCTTCTACATAGGCAGAATTAAAGAAAAACCGAAGTCGACTTCGGTTTTTTCTGTAATAGCAACGGCAAAACAATTTGTCCACTTTTCAATTATACATTATAGGAAATAGAAAATATGGAAGATAAAAATATAGTAATTATAGGAGGGAGTAGTGGCATTGGAAAAGAAATTCTCGAAGCCTTGGAGAAACTTGGAGCAAATACGTTTGCTTATTCCAAAAGTAGGACGGATGCCAACCGGTTCGATGCAACTAAAGGCGGAGAGTCACTCCATGAACTTCCGGAGAAGATTCATGGAGTAGTGTATTGCCCGGGGAGTATTACGTTGAAGCCCTTTCACCGGCTGACAGTGGAAGACTTTCAGCAGGATCTGGATATTAATTTCCTGGGTGCTGTGCGGGTTCTGCAGGATTGTTTTAAGGCGTTGAAGAATTCGAAGGGGGCATCTGTTGTGCTATTTAGTACGGTGGCGGCCCAAACCGGCCTGGTTTTCCATTCGTCTATTGCGGGAGCGAAGGGAGCAGTAGAATCATTGACCCGCTCTCTGGCGGCGGAATGGGCACCTTTGCAGATTCGAGTAAATGCTGTTGCCCCATCCCTGACCGATACGCCGTTAGCCTCCTCATTGCTGTCCACCGATGATAAGAAGGAGGGCGCAAAGAAGAGACACCCTCTAGGCAGATATGGGGACGCTAAGGATATCGCTGAGGCTGCACTATATCTGTTGTCAGATAAGTCGTCATGGGTAACTGGCCAGGTTCTCCATGTTGATGGTGGAATGTCGGTGATCCGGTAAAAAACCGTGAAAGTTAAAATATGAGTTGTTGAGATGGGTATTTTCCCCTTTGAATTAAGTATAAATAGCATGAGAACGCCACCTGAAGCATATTTGATTTTTAAGGCTGAATTGAAAAATGCGCAATTGGAAAAAGAGAAGCTTAGAAAAGCCTATGAGGATAAATTAGGTGAATTAAATAGGGAATTGGCGCGATTAAAGGAACAAATTGCTTCCCAACAGGAACTTATGAAGACTACCATTGATTATGCAATCAGGATTGAAGAAGACATGGATCATTTCAAACAAGAGGTTGAACATAATAAAACGCAGCGAAAAAACACATTTCATTAGATTTTAATTCGTTGTTTAATGGTGAGTCATCTTTACCAATTCGTATTTGATTTTACCTCATTTTCCTCTTGATACCAAATAATTTATTCCCAATGAAAGAAACCCTAAATAAGTCTGCCTTGGAAAACTTTGACTTGTCTTTTGAGGAACGGTATGCTAAAGTTTTTGTAAATGTTGAGGAAGGTATCGTTATCTGTGAGTTGTTGACGGACTACGTTCCCATTGAAGATTTCAAACAGACTTTTGACAAAATTTCTGAGATAATCAAATCTGGAAATTTTGAAAAATTTATTTTTGACAAAAAGGCGTTGCGTGCTTTTCATCAACCGAGTATGGAATGGTATTTCTTGGTTTGGAAGAAAGAAATGTTGGGCTATGGAGTCAGTAAGCATCGCAAAATTCTTCCCCAGGAGAAGTGGTTTGAAAAAATGGTAATGATTGCCAAAGAGCAAATCATGAAAAATAATCCAGATAATATAGTTGGGAAGTTGGACATAAAATATTGTAAATCAATTGAGGAGGCAATTTCAATTTGATAAAGCATTTCGACAAGAAAGCGATTTTATCAGCTGATAAGTCCTTTCGTAGGGACTTCGTTAATAGCCTTACGGGCTATAAAAGCTTAAATTTGATTGGCACAAAAAGTGCTTCAGGTAAAACTAACCTGGCTCCGTTTTCGCAAGTTTTCCACATAGGGGCGAGTCCCCCTTTGATAGGGGTTCTTTTTAGGCCTCACACCGTGGAGCGACACACACTGGAAAATATTCTGGAAAATGGATTTTTTACCCTGAACCATGTGACAGAAGCATTTTACAAGGAGGCCCACCACACGAGTGCTAGATGGGAGGAGTCAGAGTTTCAGGCAACCGGATTGGATGAAGAATATTTGGAGGGCTTTTGGGCGCCTTTTGTTAAAGCCAGTCCTTTAAAGATAGGGTGTACCCTTGCAGAAGTCCAAACCCTTCAAATTAATGGCACAGTTATGGTCATTGGAGAAATTGCACATGTCTTTGTAGAGGAAGGGGCACTTGGAGAAGATGGGTTTATCAGTTTAGAGAAACTTGGAACGGTGACTGTTTCTGGTTTGGATGAATACCATGTAGGCCGAAAGCTCGCAAGACTGAGTTATGCGCAGGCGAATAAACCGCTGAAGGAAATTTAAAAGCAAATCACTGCTATGGCACTTTTAGAATTGAGGGAAAATGGATTGTATTGTCCACAGGGAGATTTTTATATTGACCCCTGGCGTGAAGTGGACAGGGCAATAATAACCCATGCCCACGCTGACCATGCCCGGTGGGGAATGCATCATTACCTCGCCCATGACGATTCTGCCCAAATATTAAAATACCGGCTAGGCGAATCCATTTCGTTGGAAACAATGGCTTATGGTAATATCACCATAAGGAACGGAGTGAAAGTTTCGCTCCATCCTGCGGGGCACATTCCTGGATCAGCACAGGTTCGGATGGAGTACAAAGGTGAGGTAAGTGTGGTAAGTGGGGATTACAAGACAGAAGCTGATGGGTTGTCAACCCCTTTCGAGC
Source organism: Lunatimonas sp. (assembly GCA_035460985.1). Taxonomy (GTDB): domain Bacteria; phylum Bacteroidota; class Bacteroidia; order Cytophagales; family Cyclobacteriaceae; genus Lunatibacter. Next base: position 55,313 of record DATHWC010000305.1, on the reverse strand, counting down.
CAGTCAGGTGCCATCAGTTTATTTCTGAATGCACATTTGGTCTTCCCATTTATCAATGGGAGCCTCAGGAAGTCGTGTTTAGAGCCATTAATCAATGGTGGAAGGACAATGCGTCTCAGGGACGTTGTTCGGTGATTTACGCCTATTCCCTGGGGAAGGCTCAGCGTATATTGAAGTATCTAAATTTGGAAAATGGACCTGTATATCTCCATGGAGCGATCTGGAATAGCAACAGGGCATTAATAGAAAATGGAATTGCCCTGCCCCATGCAGAAAAAGTAGCGGAAGTGATTCCCAAACAACAATATGGCACGGCACTGGTAATAGCACCACCCTCAGCAGCAAGTACTCCTTGGCTCAAAAAGCTATCTCCATACAGAACGGCAGCCTGCTCAGGTTGGATGAATATCCGGGGAGCGAGGAGGAGAAGGGCAATGGATGCAGGATTTGTGTTATCTGATCATGCAGATTGGAATGGGCTCAATGAAGCAATCTCAGCTACAGGGGCAGAAGATATTCTATTGACCCATGGCTTTACCCATACTTTTGCAAGATATCTGTCTGATAAAGGATTGAATGCCAAGGTTCTTGACACCCTATTTGTGGGAGAGACTGCTGACGCGTCGGATGATTGACCTACCTTAAGCAGCTTTTGTTTTGGGATAAAAAACCTGTTTTATTTCGGGAATTAAGGAGGGCTGATTAACTTTGCGCATGGCAGAACAGATTTTGATCCTAGATTTTGGTTCCCAATATACCCAACTGATTGCCCGAAGGGTAAGGGAGCTAAATGTATATTGTGAAATTCACCCCTTCAATAAAATCCCACCGCTCACTGATGATATCAAAGGAATCATTTTATCCGGAAGTCCTTGCTCGGTGAGAGATGAGGGTTCTCCTGATTTGGACTTGGATAGTCTAAGGGGGAAGCTACCTATCCTAGGTGTCTGCTATGGTGCTCAATTGTTAGCCCAGAAATATGGAGGAAATGTAGCACCTTCAGAAATTAGAGAATACGGACGGGCCAATTTGAGCCATCTTGACACACATTCCAGTCTATTTGTTGAAATGACGCACGGTTCCCAGGTTTGGATGTCTCACGGCGACACGATCAAGGAATTGCCGGAAGGTTTTGACATCATTGCAAGCACTCCCTCCGTGCGGGTGGCTGCTTTCAAGGTCGAAGGAGAGCATACCTATGGGATTCAGTTTCACCCGGAGGTAACCCACTCAACTGAGGGGAAAAACCTCTTAAGGAATTTTGTTGTGCAAATCTGTGACTGCAAGCAGGAATGGACATCTGATGTTTTTATAGATGCTACTGTTGACGAGTTGATCGAGACGATTGGTAAAGATAAAGTCGTAATGGGCTTATCCGGAGGCGTGGATTCTTCGGTAGCGGCGACTTTGATTGATCGGGCTGTTGGCGAAAACCTTATCTGTGTATTTGTAGATAATGGACTGCTGCGAAAGAATGAATTTGAGGAAGTTTTGGAATCCTACAAGGGATTGGGGCTAAACGTTATCGGTGTAGATGCCAAGCAGAAATTCTACGATGCCCTAAAAGGGATATCAGATCCAGAGGGAAAGCGTAAGGCAATTGGGAGAACGTTTATTGAAGTGTTTGATGAAGAATCACATAAATTGGAAGGCGTAAAATGGCTAGGGCAGGGGACAATCTATCCGGACGTGATCGAGTCAGTATCTGTAAACGGTCCATCAGCTACCATCAAATCACATCACAACGTAGGAGGTCTGCCGGATTTTATGAATCTGAAAGTGGTAGAGCCTCTAAAAACCCTATTTAAAGATGGTGTTAGAGAAGTAGGTAGGGCCTTGGATATTCCAGAAAATATAGTCGGACGACATCCTTTTCCGGGACCTGGGCTGGCTATTCGGATTCTGGGGGATATTACCGCTGAGAAAGTTCACATTCTACAAGAGGTCGATTCCATATTTATAAATGGACTTAAAGAAGCCAATCTATACGATTTAGTTTGGCAGGCAGGGGCAATTTTGCTCCCAATACAATCTGTTGGAGTGATGGGGGATGAACGTACCTATGAACAGGTGATAGCATTGCGAGCTGTATCTTCGGTAGATGGAATGACCGCCGACTGGGTGCACCTTCCCTATGAGTTTTTGGGAAAAATTTCCAACGATATCATCAACCGGGTAAAAGGCGTAAATCGAGTGGTTTATGACATTAGCTCCAAGCCACCCGCCACCATAGAATGGGAATAAGTTTTTGACCATGTGAAGATATTGCGGATTTCAGTCTTAACTTGAATCAAATTCCACTATTTTCGTCCTTGATATCCTAAAGGGTATAATAATTGATATAATCCTTTGAATCAACTTCCAACGTAATGAAGACCATTGCAATCCTTTTGTTGTTTTTGCTTTGTATACCCGAGTGGGGATTTTCCCAAGAGGGAGCAGAGAATTATAAGCAGGCAATTCAATTAATTGAAAGAGAAGAGTATAAAGTGGCCATGGACCTACTGCGTCCGTATATGGACGATCAACTCTATGGAGATTTGGCAGGATATGCAAAGTATCACTTCGGAAGGGCGGCTATGGGCAATTCCCAGCCGGAATTAGCCAAAACCATCTTGCAACCCCTGATAGATAGAGGGACTAAGGATCAGAAAGAAAAGGCAAGCTTTTTATTAGCCTTAATTGATTTCGGGCAAAATAAATATAGTGAGGCACTGACGGCTGTCGGGCGGATAGAAAGCCAGTCGCTAAAAATGGAGGCATACAAAGCCACCTACTCTTTTTTGAAATTCGCGCCAACCAGTGTGCTGATGGTGCAGTTGGATCCGTTTGAAGATAATTACGGTTTAGTGCTAGCACTTAGAGAGAAGCTTGCTGCTCAGCCCTCACTTTCATCTGCAGAAAGCAGGGTGTACGAACGGATTAAGCTTGTGGCTCCACCAAATATCGAAGGGGAAACTAAGGAAGTTTTTGCGCTGAAGGAAGAGAACCAATCGCTCGATATTGCATTGATTCTTCCATTTAACTATTCTGGAAGTGCCAGTGTTGCTAGTCTTCCTGCTTCAAATTTTGTATTTGAACTGTACCGGGGGATTCTTCACGCGGTAAATGAAGCGAAAAGAAACGGAATAAAGGTGGATCTTAGGACGTTCGATACGGAAAGAAAACCCGAAGAAATTGAAAAAATTTTCAATGATCCCTTTTTTTCTAAAGCAGACGTAATCATAGGCCCTATCTACCCTGAAGAAATTGAAGTGGTTGCTACTTTTGCCAGCGAGCGCAAGATTCCTTTCGTTAACCCGCTTTCAAATATTAATGAAGGCTTGACATTAATGGATGAGGCATTTCTATTTCGCCCCTCCACCATTTCATTGGCAAAAAGTGCTGTAAATTATTTAAAGCGTTTTCAAGGTAAACGCGTCGCCTTGGCCTACTCAGGGACCACCCGGGATGAGTTGTTGGCGAAAAACTTCGAAACTTTTTCTCGAATGGAAGGGATAACCATTGTCAAAAGCCAAAAGGTAGCATCCAAGGATATGCGGTCCTTTTTTGATCAGGTTGGCCTTTCCAATGGCAATAGTAGTTCTAAAGCAGATATAGTCGTGATCTTCTCCGATGATCCCAACATAGCATCCCCAACATTTTCTCTGGTTGAATCCTTAAGTTCAAGTGTCCCCATTATCGTGATGGACAGTTGGCTTTACTTCAATTTTGCCAGTTATGAAATGATGGAGGCCCAGGATTTTCATTTTATAAGTAATAATACGCCCAACCTATCCTCACCATCAGTGGAGGATTTTAGAGGATCGTATTTTGAATATTTTAAAACTTTTCCGGGTCTTAATTCCTATTTAGGCTATGAACTTATCCATTGGATTTTGAGTGTAGCCAACACGGAAAAGGGGTTTGACTTCAAAGAAAACATCCAGAAGAGTAATTATATGGATGGAGTTTTGACATTTGGCTTTGATTTTTCCGAAGCATCATATAATAATTTTGTTCCCATATTACGATTGGAAGAGGGGGCAATTGTCATTGAATAGTATAGCATGAGCGAAACATCAACAAGTAGATCACTATTTGCAAAAGCACGAAATTTCATCCCGGGAGGTGTAAATTCCCCTGTAAGAGCATTTAAAGCGGTAGGAGGAAACCCTATCTTCATCAAGCGGGCCGATGGGCCTTATATCTATGATGAGGATGGCAATGAGTATATTGAGTTTATCAATAGCTGGGGTCCTATGATTCTAGGTCACAACCATCCTTTAGTACGTGAGGCAGTTATAAAAGCCATGGAAAATGGAACCTCTTTTGGTGCCCCCACGGCTAGGGAAGTGGAAATGGCAGAGCTCATTACACAAATGGTCCCTACTGTAGAAAAAGTCCGTATGGTAAACTCCGGCACTGAGGCGACCATGTCTGCCATTCGTGTGGCCAGGGGGTATACCGGAAAGGATAAATTCATTAAATTTGAAGGGCACTACCATGGGCATGGAGACTCTTTTCTTATTTCCGCGGGCTCCGGAGCCATCACCATGGGGCATCCGGATTCTCCTGGAGTTACCAAAGGAACCGCTAAAGACACCCTGTTGGCACCTTATAATGATTTGGAAGCAGTCAGACGGGTCATTGAAGCTAACAGGAATGAGGTCGCCGCAATCATTCTTGAGCCGGTAGCTGGAAATATGGGGTGCGTACTTCCGGAACCCGGTTTTCTGGAAGGCCTGAGGCAATTGTGCGATGAAGAAGGAATTGTGCTGATCTTTGATGAGGTGATGACGGGATTCCGACTTGCAACTGGCGGTGCCCAACAGCTTCTGAATGTAAAACCGGACCTGACTACCTTGGGTAAAATCATAGGCGGAGGTATGCCGGTAGGTGCTTATGGAGGCAAGAAGGAAATTATGGATTATGTGTCTCCGGAGGGACCGGTTTACCAAGCGGGTACCTTGTCTGGTAATCCCATTGCCATGGCGGCAGGTTTGGCTATCCTAAATCACCTGCACGAGACTCCCGAAATATATAAAACCTTGGAACAAACTGGGTCTAAGATTGTAAGTGGTATAAGAGATAGCTTGACTACTTTTGGCATTCCCTTTACAGTCAATCATGTAGGAAGTATGTACAGTTTGTTTTTTACACAACAGAAGGTAACAGACTTTGAATCTGCAAAAACCTCGGATACTGTAATCTTTGGAAAATACTTTCAAGAAATGCTTAAAAGCGGCATTTATCTAGCTCCGTCCCAATATGAAAGCTTATTCCTTTCTACTGCGCTGAAAGATATTCATATTGATCAATTTCTTTCAGCCAATGAGAGAGCACTGAAAACGGCCGTTCAAGGATAAAAAATAAAAGGGGAAATTTTCCCCTTTTATTTTAAAAACTGGATTTGGAAAAATTAAATGTGGGAGGTTTTATTCCCCCTCACGTTGAATCATTTCGTCAATTTTCTGTTTTACTTTGGGGCTCTGCTGATACGCCATAGACATTTCCTGAAATTTCTGAACCTCCATACCGCTATCAGTTATTTTTTTCTGAATCTCTTGATTGGCTTCTTCTTGCACTATCATGATCTGCTGACCCGCTTCATTAAACTTTGCGATTTCCTGTGGGTCTTCTGATGCATCTGTGATTTTTCCCTGTTGCTGGGCCTGAAATAATTGCTGAAAACGCTCCATTTCCAGTCCATTATCACTAATAGCCGTCATCATTTTTTCGTCAGCATCTTGCTGAAGTGGAATCAGGTCCATGTTTATGGCTACAAATTGCTCATACTCCTCATCGGTAAAATTTTCATTGACCTGTGGCTGTTCGGTAGGCAATTGCTGTGCAGAACCTAAAACCGCAAAACTCAGCACGAACAATAAGGAAAATGAAAATACTTTTAATAATTTTGAATTAAACATCTTTTCGAGTTAATTTAGATTCGACATTGATTGAATAGATTATTTCTCAAAAATTATTCCAAAAATTAGATTTAAACGTGTTAATATAAGTTAAAGAAGTGTTATGGCTGTTAAAGTATACGGAATAAAGAACTGCAACACAATGAAAAAAACCTTTCAACTATTTGAAAAGGAAGGTATGAATTATGAGTTTGTTGATTATAAAAAGCAGGCTCCTACTGCGGATTTACTAGGGGGATTTCTCAAGAAAATCAGCTTGGATGAGTTGGTTAACCGAAAAGGCACCACCTACAAGAAGCTGTCGGATGAAGAAAAGGCCGCCACTATGAATGCAGATTCGGCAATTCCAGTCTTACAGGAAAAAAGCAGCATGATCAAACGTCCAATAATCGTGTTTGAGGACGGAAGTATTCATGCAGGCTTAAATGAAGAAGCTATTCTGGCCAAAAAATAGAACATATGACTAGGTTAACTTGGTTTAATTATTACACCAAGTTAACCGTTTTCCACATTGCCTTGGAGGTTGCTTTCAACGCTTCTTCATTGTCCATGGCATTTAGCTTGGCATTGAATGGCTCGGCCCTAACCGCTCCATCATAGCCAATTTTGATCAGCGCACCCATAAATCCCTTAAGGTCTATTAGTCCACTATCGCCAGGCAGCTGTCTTTCTCCATCTATTTGCTCCGCGATTGATCGACCGGCGGTAGCATCATTGAGATCGCAGGTAATTATCTGCTCGTTTTTCAATGCCTCCAAGTCTGCCACAGTTTCAGTGGAAGTGTACCAATGATATGCATCCAATTGAATACCAACTCCAGTCACATCTACGGCATCAATAAGTTCGAGCATTTCTTTCATCGTTCCTACAAAAGGATAACGATTAGAAATTTTCAGCTTTTTCGTTCCCACATACTCGAAACCAAACCGGATATCATAATCTTTTAAAATTTGGGCAGCCTGTCTTAGCCGGGTCTGATGTTGCTTGAAGTTTTGGTGATAGGTCAATTCATCATGCGAGGGCATGATCCAGGTATTCATGCGGGTTACTCCGGATTTTTGGCAGATTTGGGCTATTTTTGGTAAATTCGACAAACCTTTGTCAAAGGTGGCCTGGTCTTTTCGGAAGTCTACTGGAAAACTTGCAGAATCCCAACCTAGCTTATGATCATTCATTTTTCCCAGAAATTCAGAAAGTTCTCCGGGTGTCATTTTACCAAGCTCGTCAGGCATTGGAGTGATGGCCTCAAAATTATGCCTGACAGCATGTCCAATTAATTCTTTTTGCGTACTAGTTACTCCAATGGCCCCTGGGTTTAGGCTTACTTTAAATTTCCGGGCTGGATTTTGCCCAAAGCTCAGGGTAGGAGAAAAAGCCACAGCTGCCAATGTGGAAGCACTATACTGTAAAAAGGATCTTCTATTTATTGGATTCATGTAGTAAAGGTAAGCTATTATTGGGAAGAAACGGATTGAATTAGGCAAGTATGGGACGAATCAGTTCACCTTCGACGTCGGTAAGCCGAAATGGCCGTCCCTGAAAATCAAATGTGAACTTTTCATGATCAAATCCCATCAAATGTAATATAGTAGCATGTATATCGTGTACGGAAACTCTACCTTCAATACCGGAAAACCCTATTTCGTCGGTAAGACCGTGGGTTACTCCCTTGCGGATACCGCCTCCTGCCATCCACATCGTGAAGGTATCCACGTGATGGTCGCGGCCTTTGAAGCTTTGTGTTTTACCCTCCCTGTTTTCCTGCATCGGAGTACGGCCAAACTCGCCGCCCCAGACAACGAGCGTGCTATCCAACAATCCTCTTTGCTTGAGATCGAGCAATAGGGCGGTCATGGGTTTATCAATTTCAGTACATTTGTCTTTCATGCCCAAGTCTACAGCTGTACTCTTGTCCGTACCGTGTGCATCCCATCCCCAATCGTACAATTGGACAAACCGAACACCTTTTTCAACCAGTTTTCGCGCAAGCAGGCAATTGTTGGCAAATGATTCCTCCCCAGGCTGAGTGCCATATAGGTCATGGATATACGATGGTTCTTCCCGGATGTCCATAACTTCCGGTACTTCTATTTGCATTCGGTATGCCATTTCGTATTGATTGATGCGGGCAAGGATTTCTGGATCTGCGTACGAATTAAATTCTTCCTGATTGATCTTATTGATTATATCAATAGTTTTCTTTTTTAGGTTCCTGCTCATGCCTTTGGGGTCTTCCAAATATAGCACGGGGTCACCTTTGGATCGGCACTGTACACCTTGGTAAACTGAGGGCAGAAATCCACTGCCCCAAACAGACTTGCCAGCATCCGGGGTCTTGCCTCCTGAAGTCAACACCACAAAACCGGGTAGGTTTTGGTTTTCGGAACCCAGCCCATAAGTGACCCAAGAACCCAAGCTAGGCCTTCCAAGTCTAGGGCTTCCCGTCTGCATAAAAAGCTGAGCGGGCCCGTGGTTAAATTGGTCGGTATGGACGGCTTTTAAAAAGGCCACATCATCGGCAACTTTTTTGAAATTGGGCAAAAAATCAGAAATCCAGGCCCCCGATTCCCCGACTTGCTCAAATTTAGCCTGAGGGCCCAGCAGGTTTGGAGTTCCACGAATAAAAGCGAACTTCCTTCCTTGGAGTAAAGAGGGAGGGCAGGCCTGATTGTGCAGTTTTTCTAGCTCCGGCTTATAGTCAAACATCTCCAATTGGGATGGAGACCCTGCCATGTGCAAATAGATTACGGATTGGATTTTGGGACTGAAGTGTGGCGATAATGGAGAAAGGGGGTTTAAATCCCTTTCGGATAAATTCAATGACCTCGGGGCCGACCCGTCACAGGACCAAAACATGGATCCCAAAGCAAGACCACCGAGTCCTGCCGCACATTCCTTCATGAAGTGTCTCCTTGTCTTGGCCTGAACTTCACGTTGTTGTTTTTCCAGAAATAACTTGGCTATATCATTCATGTCAAGACTTGGTTAAGAACTCATCTAAATTTAGGATCGCGTTGGCCACTACCATCAAAGCAGCCAATGTTGGGCTTTTTTCCGTGTCCTCAGAAAAACTCAGGAAATCTTCCATGTCGTCGCTGTTTGATATGAATCCCTCTTCTGCATATTGAAAAAGCTCTTGGAGAGCTTCCAATTTAGCTGGCGGGATGGGTATGTATAAAGCTTTTTCGTACCCATATTGGATCGCTTTTTGGGGATCATTTGGGTATGCATCATTCATGGCAGTGGCGAAATGGAAGGCCGCTTCGAGGTATACCGGGTCATTTAAGGTCACTAATGCCTGCAGGGGAGTGTTGGTGACAGTTCGGTTAATGGTACATACTTCCCTGCTGCCTCCGTCAAAGGATATAAACGAAGGGTAGGGACTTGTCCGTTTTAAAAAGGTATAGACCGCCCTGCGATACCTGTCTTCCCCTGTGCTTGGGCTCCAGCTTTCCCCGTTATATACGGTTTGCCAAACGTTGTCTGGCTGTGGAGGCATCACGCCTTTCCCATACATGCGTGAGCTAAGAAGCCCGGAAACCGCCAAGGACTGGTCTCTGATTTGCTCCGCACTCATTCTAAATCTAGGTCCTCGTGCGTACCATTTGTTTTGGGGATCTTTCTCATGAAGTTCGGGAGAGCTAATTGAGCGTTGGCGATAAGTCCCAGAGAGTACAATATCTTTTATCAGTCCCTTAAGTTGCCATTCGTGGGCATGAATCAGTCTCCATGCAAGCCAATCTATGAGTTCCCTATGGCTCGGTTCTTCGGATTGGGTACCCATGTCTTCTAGGGTAGCAACCAAGCCTCTCCCGAAGAGCTGTGCCCATACCCGGTTTACAATTGTTCGGGCAGTTAGGGGATTAGAGGGGTCAGTTAGCCAATAGGCCAAACCCAGCCTGTTTTCCGGCCATTCCTCTTTCCATGTATTCAATTGTTGGGGAACATTCGTTTTCACAGATTCGCCCAGCATAAGCCAATTTCCCCTTTCAAACACCTTCGTTTCTCTCCGCATATAGTCAGGGTTTTCAATCATAATCGGGACAGTAGGGGTAGAAGTATTTAACAACTTCGAAAATGCCTCATCAATGTCCTTATAATGGGGTTCTTCCTTTCCGGGGAGCGGATCTACAAATGCAAACCAATTAATCGTGCTAGTTGATTGTTGCTTTCCAAGATTTTTGTTTTCCATATGCAGATATAGATCAACCATTCCATCCACGGGTTTGAAAGGTACTTTGTGGATTATCCTCCCATTTGTTTTCGGTAGGATAAATTGACTGAGGATTTCTCCATCCGGTCCGCCAAGGCGTATGGTCATTTTACTGCCTTCATTACCCGTCCAATAGTTCAGATACAATTGGCTTGAGCCACCGGTGTAAACATCTCGGAGATAACAGGATCCATCATCCCAAAGCCCCAACCACTTCGTGTCGATCAGTTCTCCATTTACAAAATCCTCACAGTCATGGGCATGGTATTTAGGTTCCTGATACAACAAGAAGTTTTCTGCGTCCCTGACAGCTTCTTTACTCCCGTGTGTCCCTACCCATGCTTTTATATCTGCAATAGTTTCATCGTCCTCCTCTTTATAAAACTTTAGTTTTGGCTCCTCCGCATGGGTGTCCTCATCCCGGGTATTGTTGAAAAAAGCCATTAATTGGAAATAATCTTCGTGCTGAAAAGGATCGTACGGATGGCTGTGACATTGTACACAGGCGATTGTGGTACTTTGCCAGACCTCAAAGGTCGTATTGATACGGTCCATGACGGCGGCGACCCGAAACTCTTCGTCTTCTGTACCGCCCTCGTCATTGTTCATCGTGTTGCGGTGAAAGGCAGTAGCTGTCAATTGGTCCAACGTGGGATTTGGCAATAGATCCCCCGCCAGTTGTTCGATAGTAAACTGGTCAAATGGCATGTTGTTATTCAGTGATCTGATCACCCAATCTCTGTAAGCCCAAATTTCCCGGCTTACATCTCTTTCGTACCCTTTGGTATCCGAATATCTGGCTAAATCCAACCACCAAGAGGCCCATTTTTCACCGAAAGTTTCGTTGGACAGAAACTCATCTATCAGGTTTTCGTATGGAATCTGACCTTTTTTCCACTGATCAGCCAATTCTTCACTTGGCGGGAGACCGGTAATATCCAAGGAGAGACGTCTCAACAGTGTCATTTTATCCGCCTCAGGTGAGGAAGATAGCCCTTGCTTTTTGAGTTTGTCAGAGACAAAATAATCGATCTCGTTGCGAATAAAATTGGTTTCCGAATCTTTGGTTGGACTTGCCCATAAGGTTGGTTTAGGTACGTCGGTTTTCTGAATAGGTAGATAGGCCCAATGTTTTCCCCATGGAGCACCTTGCTGTACCCAGTTTGTAAGTATATCAATTTCTTCCTTACTCAGCGCAGGCTTGTTATAGGGCATCCTAAGCTCCGGGTCTTTCTCATGCAGGCGTTGGATAAAGCTGCTGGATTTGACATCGCCCGGAAAGATCGCCGGAACGCCCGATTCTGTGGAGGCAAAAGCTTCTTCTTCAAAAAGCAGACTGAATCCGGCATTTTTCTTGACGCCTCCATGACACGAGATGCAGTGTTTGTTGAGTATCGGTTTTACGTCCGAACTGAAATCTATGGCCGGTTGGCTATAGAACTGGGTATATAAAGCGACTAGAACTACAATAGCGGAAACGCCATATATCAGGGATCTTTTAAGCATTACCTTTTAATTTGACTGTTAAATTAGTCAATTTAAGGCTTCTTTACAAGAAACGGGCATTAGCTTTCAGGCCCTTGGGCTTTTTTTAGAAAATGTGGGAGATGTCTGAGCATTTCCGCTGTCATTTTTTCCAAATCAAAAGCGGGCACCCATCCCCAGTCTTCTTGCGCATACCGATCATCTATGCTTTGTGGCCACCCATTGGCTATTTCCTGCCTAAAATCTGGCTTGTAGTCTATCCTAAATTCCGGAAAATGGGGAAGTATGCTTTGATAGATTTGCGCAGGGCTGATGCTTAAGCCTGCCAGATTATAGCTTGACCTAATTGATATTTTTTCTCTTGGAGCCTCCATAAGCTCTATAGTTGCCCGAATTGCATCAGGCATATACATCATGGGCAGAAAGGTATCCGCGTTCAGAAAGCAAGTGTATGGTTCGTCCGCAAGCGCTTTGTGATAAATCTCAACGGCATAATCCGTGGTGCCCCCTCCGGGAAGTGATTGGTAGCCGATGAGCCCGGGGTATCGCAGGCTTCTAACATCGACCCCATATTTGTTGAAATAATACTCACACCACCTTTCCCCTGCCTGTTTGGAAATACCGTAAACGGTTTGGGGTTCTTTGACACAAAACTGAGGGGTGTTTTTCTTTGGTGAATTTGGGCCAAAAACGGCAATAGATGAAGGCCAATAAATTTTGTTTAGTTTGTTTGTTTTGGCGATTTCTAAAATATGCAAAAGGCTGTCCATATTCAGTTGCCACGCAAGGAGTGGTTTTTTCTCGCCCGTTGCAGAGAGGATTGCCGCTAAATGATAGACTTGGGTGATCTTTTTGGCTTTTATTATCTTGTTCAGAGCTTCACTGTCCATGACATCTAAGGGCTGAAATGCGCACCTTTCAAAAAGGGACTTGGCATCAGGGTTGATATCCGTGGCAATTACAGACTCTCCTCCATAGAGATCTACAAGTGCTTCCGTCAATTCAGTTCCTAGTTGCCCTCCGGCCCCAGTTACGAGGAGTTTTTCCATATTCATTCATCTTTTCTTCTCTAGGACTTCATAGAGCCCTTGGGAGAAATTCGTTATCTTTGGTTTTCTGAAGGTCTACAAATGTACTGATTTCATCGGTGTACCGTTCAGGATGTTTAAAACTTAAAAATTATTTTCCCCAATATTGCAATTCATGTACGACAAGTTTCAACCATTCCTAGAAAAAGAACTGGCTAGTATCAAAGAGGCTGGATTATATAAAGAAGAGCGGATAATTGCTTCTCCCCAGGGAGCTGAAATCATCTTGGCAAATGGGCAGCAGGTGTTGAATTTTTGCGCCAACAACTACTTAGGACTTTCCAGTCATCCCAGAGTAATTGAGGCTGCAAAAGCAGCCATTGACACGCATGGATTCGGTATGTCTTCAGTCCGGTTTATCTGTGGTACACAGGATATACATAAAATTTTGGAGAGGAAAATTTCAGACTTTTTGGGCACTGAGGATACGATCTTGTATGCAGCTGCTTTTGACGCAAACGGGGGCGTATTCGAGCCATTGTTAGGCCCCGAGGATGCCATTATCTCAGATGCGCTTAATCACGCATCCATCATAGATGGCGTACGCCTATGTAAAGCAATGCGTTTTAGGTACCAACACAATGACATGGAAGACTTGGAAAAACATCTAAAAGAAGCAAATACCAAAGGGGCGAAGAATATAATTATTGTTACGGATGGTGTGTTTTCCATGGATGGGACCATTGCTCAATTGGACAAAATAGTGGCGTTGGGAGATAAATATGGCGCATTAGTCATGTCTGATGAATGTCATGCTACAGGTTTTGTTGGTAAAACCGGAAGGGGTGTACATGAATTAAAGGGTGTTATGGGAAAGATGGACATTATCACTGGCACCCTTGGTAAAGCTCTTGGAGGAGCTTCAGGCGGGTTTACCTCAGGCCGAAAGGAAATTATTGACCTGTTGCGCCAGCGGTCAAGGCCATATCTATTTTCAAATACCTTAGCTCCTTCCATTACCGGAGCTTCAATTGCAGTTTTTGACCTGCTTTCGGCTTCTACTGACTTGCGTGATAAATTGGAGGAAAATACCCTGTATTTCAGAAAGAGAATGACTGAGGTTGGTTTTGACATCAAGGAAGGGACTCATGCCATAGTTCCGATTATGCTTTATGATGCATCTCTGTCCCAAAGGATGGCGGAGAGGCTTCTGGAAATGGGGATTTATGTCATTGGGTTTTATTATCCGGTAGTACCAAAGGGACAAGCTAGAATCCGTGTTCAACTTTCCGCAGCTCATGACAAAAATCAGTTAGATAAAGCCATCGAGGCATTTTCAACTGTTGGCAAAGAATTAGGAGTTATCGGCTAAGAGAATATCAGGCAGAAAAAGCATAGTTTCTCGGTGAGATTTGGTCATGCAATCAAACCTCGGTGATTTTATTCAGGGATTTCATACGTTCATACTTATTTACTTCTGAAAATTTATCGTCAAGGTCCTCCCCTGTCAGGTAACCGTTTATGATCTCACGGACTTCCTGAAAAGATAAATTATGTAAAATCTTTCCGTTTTTGGATAGGGAGACTTGCCCTGTTTCCTCCGACACGATCAAAACCAGTGTGTCGGTAGCTTCTGACATGCCGATTGCAGCCCTGTGACGGAGACCAAACTGAGCTGGCACGTCCCGTTCTGTGACCGGCAGGATACATCTTGCGGCTTTCACCCGTCCATTATGAATGATGACTCCTCCATCATGAAGAGGACTGTATTTGTTGAAAATAGATATCAGAAGTCTTTTGGAAACGATGGCATCAATTAAATCCCCGCTTTCCGCATAAAACTTGAGTTCAGAATTGCTGGATAAAACAATAAGTGCACCTGTACTGCTTCCAGATAGCGACTTACAGGCTTCTATGATTGGAGTTACATTAAACGCACCACTTTCCCGCTTTCTCCAAAACAACAATTCCTGCCAAAGATTCTCATTGGAAAAAATGGATGATTTCCCAACTATAAGCAGAAATTTCCGAATTTCCTGTTGAAATAATATAATGGCTGCCAGTACACCTACACCCATAAACTGGCCTAGAATAATGGTCAACAGTTCCATTTTCGCCGCATTAACGACTAAGTAAACCAGGTAGATGGAAAGGAAGCCAAGAAAAATTTTAATGGCGACACTTCCTCTCATTAGTTTGTACACTTGGTAAATAAGCACACTTACCAAGGCAATGTCAATGAGATTGACAATGGAAACCTCTAAAAAACCAATTTGGAATAGTAAACTCAATGGTAAATTTTTTTAAATAGATCTATCGTTTCTTTAGCTTCTTTTACATCATGTACTCTTAGAATCTCGGCACCTCCTATCAATGCCGCCATATTCAAGGCTGTAGTTCCATTGAGGGCTTCCAACGGCCCACCTCCCAGATATTTATAAATCATAGACTTCCTTGAAATGCCAACCAAAATTGGGACACCGATAAGGCTGAAATGATTCAAATTCTTCAATAATTGATAGTTTTGATCAAGTGTTTTGGCAAAACCGAATCCCAAATCCAATATAACATCTTTTATGCCAGCTTCACGGCATTCCTTCATTTTAATTGAAAAATAATCAACTATTTCTTTTTCAAGGTTATCATAGATTGTAAAATCTTGCATATTGCCCGGGTTTCCGCGCATATGCATGCAAATAAAAGGAACTGCCAGTTTACCCACTACAGGAATCATACGTTTATCCAACTGGCCTCCAGAGATGTCGTTAACAATATCAGCACCTGCCCACACTGCTTTTTCCGCCACTTCGTGCCTAAATGTATCGATCGAAACAATTGCTTGCGGATACACTTCCTTTATAGATCTAATAACGGGAATTACCCGCTTAAGTTCTTCTTCAATTGAAATATGAATCGCATTCGGGCGACTACTGTATCCGCCAATGTCCAAGATGGAGGCCCCGTCTTCAAGCATTTTACCTGCTTTTTTTAAGGTTTCCTCTTTTTTGCCCAAGGACCTGCTTGCTGAAAAAAAGGAATCCGGGGTAATATTAATGATCCCCATAATCCAAGGCTCGGCAAAGTAATGAAGCTTTCCTTTGATGTGAAGTGTTTTTTTTACCGGAAATAAATTATCTTCGAAGCTACTATTGAATTGATCTTTGGTTACCATTAATGAAAAATCCCCTTGAAAACGCAAACTACGAGCGAATATAGAGAAGTTATTTCCCTTTGTAAAGAACTATTTAAGAAGAAAACGAT
Organism: Lunatimonas sp.; assembly: GCA_035460985.1. Taxonomy (GTDB): domain Bacteria; phylum Bacteroidota; class Bacteroidia; order Cytophagales; family Cyclobacteriaceae; genus Lunatibacter. The sequence goes on along the minus strand of DATHWC010000305.1, from coordinate 39,417 downwards.
TGACTATGGAACTGCGTGGAGGATATTGAGGCTTCCCTCCATCACGGATCAGATATTTATAAAGGCGCAGCGAATTCGATCCATTCAGGAAAAGGGAGTCCAAAAAGTAGACGATACGATTCAGGAAGAATTTATCGGAATTATTAATTACTGTTTAATTGCGCTGATCCAATCTCAACTTGATGATAAATATCCGCTAGAGATGGCATTTGAGGAGTTGGAGCCAATGTACGACACGTGGGTGTCCCAAACCCAACAGTTGTTGGAAGACAAAAACCATGACTATGGCGAAGCTTGGCGAATGATGCGGGTAGCCTCCATCACGGATATTATTCTTATGAAGCTCTATCGGGTCAAGCAAATTGAGGACAACGAGGGAGTTACATTGGTGTCGGAGGGCATCTTAGCCAATTACCAGGACATTATCAATTATTCCGTATTTTGTATGATTAAATTAAACGAAAAAAAGCATGCTTAAGCAGGTTGTATTGGGATCCATTAGAGCTGTCGTCGGTGGGCTCTTCATTTTTTCAGGACTAATAAAAGTCAATGACCCCGTAGGTACGGCGATTAAGCTTGAAGAGTATTTTGACGTGTTCTCCCGGGATATCGCTTCCTTTTTTGAAGTGTTTAAGGGAATTGCTTTACCGATCGCCGTATTTCTGGTTGTGGTAGAAGTAGTATTGGGAATCATGATTTTGGTGGGATGGAAAATAAAGCCTGCAGTTTACCTGTTATTGGTTATGATCATCTTTTTCACTTTCCTTACTTTTTATTCAGCCTATTTTGATAAAGTGACTGACTGTGGCTGCTTTGGGGATGCGATCAAACTTACCCCTTGGGAGTCTTTTTACAAGGATATTTTATTACTAATACTGATATTAATATTGTTCATTTTCCGTAAGGACTTACCCAATAATACTGCCAAATGGAGCAAATATTCAGTTATTGGGTCGTTCATTCTTGGCTTGATATTGGCTATAGCGGCCATAAGAAACCTGCCCTTTATAGATTTCAGGGCATTTAAAGTCGGGGTCAATATCGGTGAGGCCATGCAGCCATCCGCACCACTCGAATATGCTTATGTAATGAGAAGGGGCGAAGAGATGGTGACGCTGGACCAATATCCCACGGAAGATGGCTATGAGTTTGTCGAGATGAATCTCAAAAACCCCGAAGCCCTTCCAAAGATCACCGATTTTGCGGTTTGGAATGATAAGGGAGACTATACGGATGAAATTCTTATAGGTAATAAAATTCTGATTCTTGTGAGTAATCTTTCCAAAATGTCGACCTCAAACATCTCCGAAATATCTTCTCTAGTGAATGATGCAACAGCTGCAGGTGTCGAAGTAAAATTGATTTGCGCTTCGTCCGAGGAAGAAACCCGGGAATTGATAAGAAAAAACGGCTGGGATATTGGATATTATTTGGGAGATGCCACAGTTGTGAAAACCATCATACGTGCTAACCCAGGTATAGTCGTACTTAAGGGAGGCACAGTAGTAGGAAAATATCACCACAACAATACTCCTACGCTTGATGAAGTGGGTGCATTATGGAAGTAAGTACAGGGAAAATAGTGTTGGTGGGCATGCCTGGGAGTGGTAAGACTACGTTAGGCAGGGACATAGCTCAGCGGCTTGGTTTTCGGTTTTATGACTTGGACCATCTCATTGAGTCAAAGGCGGGAGAACGGATTTCCACCATATTTTCGGAAAAAGGAGAGGGTTACTTCAGAGAAATGGAGTCAGCAGTACTTCTTTCATGCCTAAAAAAAAATGAATCATTTGTCTTGTCAACTGGTGGTGGGGCACCCTGCTTTAACGGAAATATGGAGGTGATCAATAAATATGCGCTATCCATTTATTTAGAAGTTCCTTTGAGCCAGCTGTTGTCAAGGCTAACTGGCGGCCAAGTACAGAAACGCCCACTTTTTTATGGACTGGAGCCAGGAGAGATTATATCAAAATTAAGAAGTATGTACGAGCTGCGTCACCCCTTTTATGAGATGGCAAAAATAACGCTCAGCGGGGAGGATATTTCCGCTGAGCTTTTGATAGGGGAATGGATGGCTATGTTAAAAGGAAAACCCGAAGGATAACATCCCTGAAATTCGTTGATTGTCTGTAATTGCGATTGGAGAAGTAGTATAAGAGGTATAATAGGAATTGAACCTGTTGCTCATAACGGCAAGATCCACACTGAAATTCGCCAACTTAACACCCAAACCACCGGAAAGCTGAGTCATGCTTCTGTCAAAATCCCCAGGATTTAAAAAAGGATCACCCATATAGGAATACCCTGCCCGAATCCTCAGAATGTCGATTCTCGCCTCTCCACCCACTCGGTAGTTAAATGTTTGCCCATATAACGCTCTTATTTCCCGGTTGTCTTCTCCGGTATTAAACACATTGGATCGAAGATTCATCATGCTGTAGTCTAGATAATCTACATCGGCCGAAAGGAAGCCATTTTTCCCGAAAAAGTAAGTCAAACCGGACCCCAGTCGCATCGGAGATCTAAGGCTAAAACTGCTAACATATAAGTCGGTGTCTACCCGTTCTTGATTAATTGTTCCGAACTCAGGATCCTGATAAGGTGGGGTAAACTCAGCGGAGATCCCCGCAAGAAATTCTTCATTTATTCGACTCCATGTGGGAGAATGAAAACTTAGACCTATATTCAGTTGATCGATTGGTTTGTAAATAGCACCTACGCCTATATTTACTCCCGAGCCCTCTAGTAAAAGATTCTGATCGAGGGAGCTGAAAAGTGTCGTTTGATTATTATTTAAAAATTCTTCACTGTAAGTCTGAACCCGCCGGAAATTCATAGTCACTATCCCCAAATTAGCACCCAAGAATAATTTGTTTTTGTAATTTCCGCCATAGGCGAAAGAAATCTGATTCTGATTGCCTTCACTTTCTACGAGTTCGAATTTTTCCAGCTGATCGGTTGTGTTAGGAGAATAATCATATCCCCCACCATCTACCGGATTAATTAAATACGCATCATAGAACAAACCATCCAAGCCCCCAGGAACCCCAGATTGCGAATATTGGTCTATATAATAATCCAGAATAGACTCTTGATCGAGTTGGTTGGAAAAATAACCGGAGTTGGTTCTGAAGTTGGACTGCCTGTTATAACTAAATCCAAAGGAACCACCTCTCCAATCTCCAGCCTCCAATGGGGCTTTGGCCCTGCTGATAACTACACCGATATTAGGAACATGAAAGTTTGTAGCATTATAATTACTTCCCTGGTTTAAGAAAATGGTTTCTGCATCCCAGTCTGTATATCCTGCAGTAATACTAAACTCAGATCGTTGGAAGAATCCCAATCCGGCCGGATTACCAGAAATGTTGCTTATATCTCCACCTAAGGAATGTTGGGTACCGCCAAAGGCCGAAATTCTAGCTGCTCCAGTTGGATTAAACATACTAAACCGTAGGGCATCCTCTACATACCCACTTTGGGCCAGAGCAAAAGAGGTAATAAACAGAAAAGCAAATAAGGGTATAATCGATTTAACTGCTTTCATAAAGAAGGTTTTAATTTAACAATACGAATCAGATTAGGACAATATTTATGCCTTAAAAGTCCAGAAAGGCGATATTCACAAAAAAAATATTAAGAAAAAAAAAGAGGGAATTAATTCCCTCTTCTTCCTCCACCGACGCTACCGCCTCCGCCTCTGGAACCACCACCTCCACTAGGAGCGCTATAGGATGGCGATGAGGACCTTGCAGGAGCGGAATAAGTGCTCCTACTTGGGGCGGTTCGTTGGTTGTTATAATTTGGTGTTGAACTTCTTGTATTGTTGTATGCAGGTGAACTGGTGCGAGTACTTCTATTGTATGACGGAGAAGTATTTCTGCTTGGGGCAGCATATCCAGATCTTGTATTACCTGTATTTGTTCTATTATTTATACCTGGGGCATTAGTCGCTCTTGGAGAAGTGCCGACCCTTGCAGGAGCTGAATATCCACTCCTCGTTCCAGAAGCTGAACTTGGCCTAGTAACTGCTGGAGAACTGATATTTCTTCTTGCAGGGGTTGCAGAGGCTCTTGGATTAGAATAATAGTCATTTTGAGACCTGCTGAAATTATTCCTTGAACTAGCAGCGGTATTTTGTCTGCTAGTAGGGCTTGTCCCTATAGCACCTCTTCTCGCATCGGATCTATTAGAACTTGGCTGCGTTGCGGCAGATCGGCTTCTTGGAGCACCTGAGGCCAGAGAAGAACCCATACTTGGTCTAGCACTTCGTACAACCTGGCGTCCACCTTCGCCTCCAGGCATGATGATAATTGGGTTGTAGAAGCCTGGTCGATAAAAGCCTCCCATGCCCATCATAAATGGATCATAGAAACCCATACCCATTCCGCCACCCATCATCCAAGGATTGCCGAAACCAAAACCTGTGCGCATGAAAGGACTACCAAATCCGAATCCCATTCCGAATCCCATTCCGAATCCCATATTAAATCCAGGTCTAAAACCCATCATACCCATGCCACGACCCCAAAACGGATCATACATTCCCATCATTCCCATGCCTGGACCCCAGAATGGATCGTAAAATCTTCCCATTCCCATCATCGGGCCAAAACCCATACCCATACCCATCATTGGGTTCATGAAGAAGTTGTTCGTCACATTTCCAGTTCCGCCTCTGAAATTGTCATAGGCATCCACATTGCCGTTTTCTTGTCTAGTTTGACCTTGATTCTCGGAATCGTCAAAATAGACCGAGCCTTCTTCCACAGGCTGAGAAGGTCTCTGGTATTTGGCTATATATTCAGGATTAACGTTTCTATTCGAAAAACTCTCGGTATCCACATCCGTGGCCTGAAGCTCACCCATGTTTCGGAAATTTTCCGGAGTATTGTTTTTCACGGCAAATTCTGTAGCGACCCGAGCATCAGACGCCATGAAATACAAATTGTCTGTTTCACCTTGCGTAGCAAGTTGGCTGGTGGTGCAGGAGGCGGTTAAGCCAAGTAGGACTAAACCGCCTACATATCGGATTGGATTTAAATTGTTCATAAGTGTGCTTATTTATTTACTCTCTTCCCTATATACGAAAGGAATCCAAGAGGGTTATCATTTTTTGAATTATATTTGCCTTCTATCTGACTTCGAATATATAGAGTTTTTTTAATACAACAAAAATAAAATGAGCAAAGCATTACCAAAAAGAAGTGAGGACTACTCACTTTGGTACAATGAGTTAGTAAAGCGTGCGGACCTAGCGGAGAATTCCGCGGTAAGAGGATGTATGGTTATCAAGCCATATGGGTATTCCATATGGGAGAAAATGCAACAGCAATTGGACAAAATGTTTAAACAAACAGGCCATTCCAATGCCTATTTCCCCTTGTTTATCCCCAAGTCCTTTCTTTCCAAAGAAGCCAGCCACGTGGAAGGATTTGCAAAGGAGTGCGCAGTAGTCACCCATTATCGGCTAAAGGCCGATGAAAGCGGTAAAGGAGTCATTGTTGACCCCGATGCGGCGTTGGAAGAAGAACTTATTGTACGCCCCACCTCCGAGACCCTTATCTGGAGCACCTACAAAAATTGGATTCAATCCTACAGGGATTTGCCTTTGTTGGTAAATCAGTGGGCTAATGTAGTCCGTTGGGAAATGAGGACTAGATTATTTTTGAGAACTGCCGAATTCCTCTGGCAAGAGGGCCATACAGCCCATGAGACCAAAAAGGAGGCAGTAGAAGAAACAGTTCGTATGCTCCATGTTTATGCCGAGTTTGCGGAAAAGCACATGGCCTTGCCGGTTATCAAAGGCATGAAATCCGAAAACGAAAAATTTGCCGGTGCGGAAGAAACCTATTGCATTGAGGCCATGATGCAGGATGGAAAAGCCTTGCAAGCAGGGACCTCCCATTTTTTGGGGCAAAACTTCGCCAAAGCCTTCGATGTTAAATTTGCTACACGGGAAGGGGGGTTGGAATTTGTATGGGGTACTTCCTGGGGGGTAAGTACACGCTTAATGGGTGCCTTGATTATGGCCCATTCGGATGACAAGGGATTGGTGTTGCCCCCCAAGCTAGCTCCAATTCAGGTTGTAATCGTGCCCATCTTCAAAAGCGAAGAGGAGCTGTCCGCTGTGTCTGTAAAAGCCAATGAAATAATGGATGCATTACAGGCTAATGATATTTCAGTCAAATTTGACAACCGCGACACCTATAAGCCAGGTTGGAAGTTTGCGGAGTATGAATTGAAGGGGGTGCCCCTGCGAATAGCGATTGGCCCTCGGGATTTACAAAACAATTCTATAGAACTGGCAAGGAGAGACACCCTTACCAAAGAGGTTGTGAATCTGAATGAAGTGGATATCACCGAAAAAATTCAGGGACTTCTCGTAGAAATCCAAGAGAATATTTACTCAAAGGCGCTTGCTTTCAGAGAGGAAAAAACGACCCTGGCAGATACTTGGGAGGAATTTGTCCAAACGTTGGATGAGAAAGCCGGATTTGTGTCAGCGCATTGGGACGGGACTCCAGAGACAGAAGAGAAAATAAAAGAGTTGACCAAGGCTACGATCCGTTGTATCCCGTTGGATCAGGTGGCAGAAAGCGGTGATTGTGTATTCAGTGGAAAACCATCCCAAGGAAGGGTTTTATTTGCCAGAGCATATTAGCGTTTAACTCAAGTGAGAAAAAAGAGTGGGCATCCACTCTTTTTTTGTATCATTTCGGACGGTATTTGCAGCGTAAGTCGAAATGCGGTCCTCCATTGTAAGTGGACAAATTGGCATTTAGATGTTTATTAATTGTCAGGACTTTCGAAAGCCAAAAAAATAGCCTATTTTCAAGTATTCAAAGACAGAGAGTTTCATGACGATATTTATAATCTCCAGCTTAATCATATTTGGTTCGTTACTCGTAATGGTGGAGATACTGTTCGTGCCGGGAACTACGATCGTAGGGTTGATTGGGGTGATTTTTTCAGGTATAGGCGTTTATTATGGATATCAGGAATTTCCGGCATCCACTGCGACGATCATTTTTGTCGTAACCGTGCTGATCAATTTGGGAATGCTGATTTATGGATTTAAAGCTGGAGTTTGGAAAAAATTTTCCCTTTTGGAAACCAATACGGGACGAAGCTTTGATGGCCGTCTTCTAGGATTGGAAATTGGCCAACGGGGAAGGACTAAGTCCGACTGCAAGCCGTTCGGAAAAGCGGAGTTCGGAGACATTATTTACGAAGTAAAATCTGACAATGGATTTATTTCCACAAATGAAGATGTTTACATACACAAACTTGAAAACAATAAAATTATCATTAAACAATAACTTATGGAAATTTCAAATTCAGTTTTTATATTAATTTCAGCATTCGCGGGATTGATGGTTCTCTTCATCTTCCTGTATTTCGTTCCGGTAAACCTGTGGATTACGGCGATTTTCTCCAATGTAAAAGTTGGACTGCTCGAACTCGTCGGAATGCGTATCCGGAAAGTGCCGCCAAGCATTATTGTTAACTCATTGATAACCTCAACAAAAGCTGGGCTAAACCTGACTACCAATGATCTTGAAACGCACTATTTGGCAGGAGGAAATGTGCCCAATGTCATTCGTGCATTGATCTCCGCTGATAAAGCGAACATCAACCTTTCATTTAAGCAAGCCACGGCGATTGATTTGGCAGGTAGGGATGTGTTTGAGGCAGTACAAATCTCGGTAAATCCCAAAGTGATCAATACCCCAAACGTCGCAGCGGTGGCAGCGGACGGCATTCAGTTGATAGCCAAGGCTAGGGTGACCGTTCGGGCAAACATTGCCCAATTGGTAGGTGGGGCCGGAGAAGAGACAATCCTGGCCCGGGTAGGTGAGGGAATAGTCACTTCCATCGGTTCATCAAAAAACCATAAAAGTGTGCTCGAAAACCCGGATAGAATTTCCAAACTCGTATTGGAAAGGGGACTCGACGCGGGTACGGCTTTCGAGATCCTATCCATTGATATCGCCGACATTGATGTAGGCACAAATATTGGAGCTAAACTCCAGATTGACCAAGCCTCGGCTGACCTAAAAGTTGCTGAAGCCCGGGCTGAAGAGCGGAGAGCTATGGCCGTTGCGTTGGAGCAGGAAATGAAGGCAAGAAATGTGGAAATGAAAGCGAAGGTAATCGAGGCGGAAGCGGAAATTCCCAAAGCCATCTCCGATGCATTCCGATCAGGGAATTTGGGAATCATGGATTACTATAAAATGGAAAATGTCAAATCTGACACAAGTATGAGAGACTCCATTGCCAGTTCAGGTTCGGAAAAAAGTTCCGACAGGTCCAAAGGTGGAGATAAAAAATAGAAAGTGAAGTAACAGTGATTTAAGCTGGCATAATATAAAAAAGGGAGCTGTTAGGCTCCCTTTTTCTTTTTCTTACCGGTATCTTCAGCCACTTCTATGATTGGGGGTGCATTATGTTTTGCCAGAATGTTTTTGGTGATTGGATCAAACAGGATACTATCGTAAAATAGTGGGAGGCTAATGTCACCATTTTCTTTGATCACTCCGTAGCGGCCATGAAGTCCGACGAGAATTTTATCGTACTCTTCCCTTCTGATTTCATCAAAGACCGGCAGGGTGATTTCTTGTCCCATCGGGTTGACCATGCCGTATTTCCCTTCATTTTCGGTGAGGTAATAGTTGTCATCAGTCAAACAAATTCGGTCATAGGCGTCTTTCAGAACCGAAACACCCTCTTTGTTTATAATGGTTGACTTTCCCGCCCTTTTCACTATGGCGAAACCTCTGAAAAAATCACCCACTTCATCAAACTGGGCAGAGATGAGTTCTTCTCCATTTAGATTGATATATCCCCACCCGCTAACGTTTTTCACACCAGCCATGCCTTCAGAAAATCTTTTCACCCCCTCAAATTGGGCTGGGATTACGACTTCGCCCTTTGCATCTACATAACCATATTTGTCCATAATTCGTGCCCCATATAGGCCTTGGTTGCCTGGTTGTAGCCACTGGATATGCTGGGTGGGCTGGACGTCCCATGATCCTTTGGGGTTTAATAGCCCCAGTTTCCCATCCCTGAAAGCGATGTTGTAATGGGAAGAATTCACTTTTTGCACGGATGTCATTCCAACTGCGTCAAGCAGGATGCCGTCATTTTTCATCACACGACGTAACTTGCCGTGAATGTATTCCACTAGGGCGTCGTTTTCGCGGGCAATCCGGTGGTAGCTGGTGTATTTGATGTCAGCGTTATTAGTTTGGGCTTTAATAAGCATGTGTTGATTGCCATCATGGGCATAAAAATGATTGTCGCCTAGGTATTCAATCGTGTCTATGATAGGGTCTAAAATATATTTCCCATCCCGGTTTACCAAGCCATACCCCGTATGTTCCCTTGCAATGATTACATCTTCGTTGACATCCTGAAGATCTTCATATAGGCGGTCGGGTTGGTCAGAAAGCGGTAAATAATATCCCAGGGGAGTTTTTGCCATCAATTGACCGTTGAGTCCAAATCTGGCAGAATCAAACGGACCAAGAGTGCGGGTTTCCTTGGTTCCCCTGTCGTAGACTGTTAACATTCGGCCTTTTAAACCAAGTAACAAATTGAAATAGGACTCGATCCTGTCATATTCAGTGCGGTAGACTAGGTCACCGTATTCATGAAGTGCCCCGAATTTTCCATTTGCAGATACGATGATCCAGGGCTCAAGATATTGATACACCCTGGTGTCATCGATGGTAATGAAAGATTCGTATTCCTGACTCAGCAGACTTAACTGTTGGTTTCCGGTGTTGATACGGAGTGCGGTTCCCAGTATGTTCAGATTTCCGTTTTGGATTTTCCTGACCAATTTAAACTCCTGGTCAAAAATCTCCCATGTTTGCCCAGAGGCACTTCCCGAAAGGATTAACAATAAAAGGCTGCAAAAGAACAGGTTGGATTTAAAAGGCTTGCACATATCTTCTCACAATGGATGGACTGTAAAAATATGCAATTTTGTGGTCTCTGCAAGAGAATGCAGCTATTCAAAAAAATAAAATACAACAAAGGTAAATGAAGAAAACAGAAGGGAATTCTCAGTGCTTCTTGAATTCCTCATTCTCCCTTTCCTTTTCCAAATCGAACAGATCTGTAATCAAGTCAATCATCTCTTCTGCTTGGTCGCGCTTACAAGCCGCTCTTAGCTGAACAACCGGGACTTTAATGATTTTTTGCATCATACTTTTGGTGATCTTGTCTATGATCGCATATTCCTTGGCGTCCGCATTTTTCAGGTACCTTTCAAGCTCTTCTTTACGGATCTGCTCCAAAACGTTTTTTAACTTGTTGATGGTGGGGGATACCATCATTTCTTTTTTCCAGTTGTGGAATTCATGGATGCTTTCCTCGATGATGTTTTCCACCTGGGGTATAGACGCAATCCTCTTTTCAAGCGTTTCGCTTGCCTTACTTTTAATATTGTCCACATTGTAGAGCAAAGCTCCAGGAACATCTTCGATAGTTGTATCTATACTCCTGGGTACGGACAGGTCAATAAAAAGTTTATAACTCTTAATGTTAAGATTATGAACCAATTGCTTCGTAATGAATGGTTCTGATTTCATGATTGAGCACACAATCACGTCCGCATCATCCATTGCTGCCAGACTTTCCTCAAAAGGAATAACCCGAAATCCATATTCAGCACCCAATTCGAGGGCTTTGGAATAGGTACGGTTAGTTACCGTAATTTGAGCGGTAGGAAGGTGGACCATGTTTTTGGCTACATCTTCTCCTATTTCTCCCAAACCAATCAGTAGAATCCGTGGATTAAGGGTGTTGGAAGTGAGTTCTCCGATAAGTTCTACTGCGGCGTAGGATACCGATGCCGCTCCGTCCCGGAAGGCTGTTTCCTGCACGACCCGCTTATTGGTGAAAAAGATCGTATGCATCAGCCTATGTAAAAAGGGCCCCGCCATATCCAAATCCGCAGAAGCTTGATAGGCTCTTTTTACCTGATTGGAGATCTGCATGTCACCTATCACCTGAGCCTCCAATCCCATAGAAACCCTGAAAAGTTGTCCAATGGAATCTTTGTCGTCGTGAAAAACCTGAAAATACTCAAGCAGTGATACTGGATCTTTTAATGATTTTTCCACACCCAGTAATTTGATTATTTCAAGGGATAAATCGAGCTCGTGGGAATAATAAATCTCAGTCCGGTTACAAGTTGAAAGTATAAGTGTGTCAGATACACTAAAAAATTCTTTGAGCTTAATCAGTAATCCACGCGCAGTAGCATCGTCCATAGATACTAGTTCCCGTATTTCTACCGGTGCACTTTTATAGGATAAACTTAAAGCTTTAAATTTTCTTTGCATTGATAACTGTATTCTCAGATTGCAAATTTAATTCAGAAAGACGATGAAATGAACAAAACTCCCCAAGCAATCCTAATTTAAAATCTTTCTAAATAACAATAGCTCGGAAAAGTTGACCTTGTTTGCTTGATAATAAAGGTATTTAGTTGTGAAAAAATTCCAAAAAGTTTAAATTTACTTGCAATGAATTAACGCAACTCGATGATGGATAATTTTTTACGTCATTTTTTAAGAAAGTATTTCGGATTTTCAAAAAGAGAATCCCGGGGATTTCTTTTTGTGTTTCCTATGCTGATTTTTCTATATATGTTACCGGTGCTGCTGGAGAAAGCCCTGTCCGCTAAGCATGAGAAGGAATATCAGCATTATTTGAAAGAAGCTGAGTCCGCCTTGAACATTATTTCTAACGCTTCCTCCCCAGTGAAGCAGATAGATTCTCTCCACCAGGAAAAAAGAGACACTTTCAGACAAGACAATCCGCCATCTAAACGGATGGAAAGATTGGGGACACCTGCATTGAATAAGGTGGCATTCCACGAGACAGACTCCGTTTTGCTTCAGATGGTATCGGGAGTTGGACCGGTGCTTTCTAGTAGGATCATAAAGTTTAGAGAATCAATGGGAGGGTTTCATCAACCTGAGCAACTATTAGATGTGTATGGCCTTACTCCCGAAGTGGCGGAACGGATTTATAGGGTATTTCCTTTTGAAGCGGTTGTTACTAAAAAATTTTCTTTAAATGCTGGAGATGCAAAACAGCTTTCCCAACATCCTTACATTTCGGCCTCCGAGGCAAAAGTGATCGTAGCATATCGGCAACAACACGGACCGTACCAGAAAGCAACCGATCTTCTGCATATTAAAATATTCACTCAGGCTTGGTTGGACCGCATAATTCCATATCTGGAATGGTGATTTTTTTAAATCGTTTACTCCATACATATTTGCAGGATGAATCCTATTTCAGAAGCCAAATTGAAACAATGCCTGAATTTGCCCCAGGCACCCTTGACTACCACCTTTGAGAATGGTCAGTGGCTGGTATTGGATGTATTGAGGAAAAAGAAATTGGTGTTGACCCCTGAGGAATGGGTAAGGCAGCATTTGGTGCATTATCTGATTGAGTATAAACATTATTCAAAAAGTTTGTTTGTGTTGGAGAAAGGGTTGAAGTATAATCAGTTAATCAAGCGATTGGATGTGTTGGTTATGGATAGGATGGGAAATCCATATCTTCTGATTGAGTGCAAGGCACCGGAAGTCAGGCTTTCCGAACGTACCATCGAACAGGTTTGCCTTTATAACCACACAGTAAAAGCCCGATACATAGCAATCTCAAATGGAATCAGACACGTCTGCATGAGTTATTCCGTTGAAGAAAAACGGTTTATTCCCATGACGGAATTCCCCGATTTTGATAAATGAAAAAGACTCTTTATGGGTAAAAATTAGCGCACTAATTTTTTTCCTTAGACTGGTCATTGATAAATTAACTGAACATTTTAATGCTATATTTATTTAAAACATTTACATCAATTATCTTATGTATATTTTAAATAGGATGCTGTGGGTTTTAATATTTTTACATTCACAACCGTTAGTTAACCTGTTATTTTCTAATTAATTTGTTCGTATTAAAATGTAATTTATCTGCGTAAATTAGCAGTATATAAACAGCCTATGATGTCCATTTAAGAACGGTGTAACCCTAACACTATACAAATAATCTCAGACGGAGAACTTTATTTTTTAAAAACCTTCACCATATCCACCTTATCAAGGTATTTAATTTCTATAATCAACAATCCTTTGGGTGCGGACTTGACTATATTTTCTAGGTGCACATGATGTTCTTTGGTGGTAAATTGATAGGTGTAGTTGGTGCTTGGAGAATATATTTGAATTCGGATTAATCCACCTAAAGGCAGTTCATTCCCCAAGTATTTAAGTTGTAAATTATTTTCAAACGGATTGGGAAATGCGGACCATTTCATGTCAGACTGCACTAGTGGGACGTCAACTTTAATAATGGAAGTGTAAATGGACTTCCCAAATTCAGGGACGAGTTTAATTCTGTAGTAAATTCTGCTATGAAATTTTGGAAATGTTCTATCGGTGAAATGAAAGTTGAGGGTCTCGGAATCCCGATCAGTTACTGATAATTTCCCCACAACATTAAAGTAGTTAATATTCTCAAATGCTCTTTCTACTTCAAAGTGACCCCTTCCGATTTGCGGATTACCCGACCAACTCAATCTGACCGCCTGGTTATTTTCTTTCAGTGATGAGTCAAGATCATCTGCTAGCAAGGGGAGTGTAGTTAAATACATTATTTCGAAGTCCATTACCTCTGAACAACCAAACTCATCTGTAACGGTCAATACGTATATCCCTTCCGTAAGCCCGTAAATATCCTGCTCGTCACTCAAAAAACCATTCGGTCCAACCCAAGCGAAAGTATAGTCGCTTAAAGTGTTCATCTCCAGTCTTATGGATCCATCGGCTGAATCTTCCTCGGTCTGATGGATTATTTCCGGGTAAAACTCAAATGCAGAAGGTATATTCAAATCAGAATGATAGGTGCTTACTGTTCCGTTTGCATCAGTCACCCTCAAGGTAGCTGTTCCCGGTCCATAAAAATTCACAACTGGATTTGGATTGTTAAAACCTGAAATGCTGGCATTGGTAAAAGTCCAGCTGTACTGATAGGGTTCCCTTCCTCCATTTGAGATACTTCTGAATGCGACAGAGGTTTCCCCGTTTGTGGGGCATGTGAAGGTGTAATCAAATTGAACAGCCAATGGGGCATTAACAATAATGTCGGATTGGTACTGGCACTGGGGGTAACTATTGCAGGTATAAGTTTGGGAAAGGTCCGCTGTACTATTGGTAGTCCAAGTCAATAAAGGATTGATGAGACTTACCTCTACTCCACATGTCCAACTTATCGGAAAATTGCTCAATGTTAAAACTCCGGGAAGGTCAGTAGCTGGAGGTATTACACCAAAAAAGTAATTCAAATATTCGGATTCCTCGCCTACCTTTAAACCTGCAAAAAGACGGGCATTATCTACTTGGCTGTTGGCACTTGTCTGGTACTTAAACGATATATAGGCGATTTGTTCTAGACCGGAAGTACAGGTTAGCAAAGAATTGGTGATTGGATTACCGTTTACATCGCTCAGATAAACCTCCAAAATACTGTAGTTTTTGGATGGACAGTTTTTATTCTCACAAGATCTCATATCGAGCAAGTTGGACTGATTTTGAGAGTAGGTTGTTTCAATTATTCCAACCATCAAAATCATATATAACATTATATTATATACAGAATGCATTTTTTATAAAACGAAAGTATATTATATATAAATATAGATATAAGAGTGTAAATTTAAGCACATATTTGACAACTACACTGTGTTATTCGCCTTATTTTATATTTGAAGTAATTGATTTTTGTCATGTTTGAAAGGTTTCACGAAGTGAAAAAACTCGACAATTTTGTTGATTATCAGTTATATACAATAATAGGGGGTGAAAAACTTGATGACCGCATCTGGTTTAAATGTTTATATTTAAAAAATACCTGTAAACTATCATACATATCCCGAATAATAATACTGACATTCCTCTTTCACATTTTTTTAGGAATTAAGTTAGCCTTCTTTGGGGCGTTGTTTCTGGACTCCTGGTCAATTTAAGATTTAACGTGAATTATTGCGTCCATCCGTGAATTTTTTTTTTGCCATCCCCAAACAGCAATAAAGATATCTGAAAGGCGCATTTTTTCGTCATGAACTGCATCGGTAGTTTTCTATTTGTTATTCTGATAATAAATGCAACAGACAGAATCAATTTGCTCCTCTTAAAAAGGGCAGCTGGATACTTTCTCTACCCCAGGGCAATGAATGATTTTGAATCCAACCAAAACTCCAAATCTAGTCTTAATGTGAATTTTGAATGGACCAACCCGATAAGCAGGGAATACAATAGTTTTAAATTCCAACAGTTTTCTTGAGGATTTTACGGGTTCTGACAGACACAGTTTTTTTGTTTAAATTAATGTTATCAAAACAATGATTTTTGTCATGAATTTGATATCTTTACCAGCATCATTAGGTAAGTTTTTAAACATATGACAGTTAAAATTAAAAATACGCCATGCCAATTGTGTCTAAGTAGAAAATTTTCCATGTTTGCCGGGTTGTCGGAGGAGCATCTTTGCAACCTTTCTGACTCCAAAAATTTAATCTCACACAAAAAAGGCCAAATTCTCTATTACGAAAACACGAAACCACTGGGTGTATTTTGCATCAATGGTGGGGTTGCCAAGATTTTTAAGACGGCTTCCAATGGAAAAGAACAAATAATAAGGCTGGCCAAAAAAGGGGATTTTTTGGGCTATACGTCGTTGATCGGTGAGGAAGTCTATTCTACGACTGCTACTATCGTGGAAGATGCTCAAATTTGTTTCGTGCCTAAAGAGACTTTTTTGAATATCTTGGCAGAAGATATGGTTTTTCATAATCGGATAACGCAGGCTCTATGCAAGGATCTTGGGATCATGGAGGGGAGGTTGACCGATGCCACACAAAAAAGCATCAGAGAAAGGCTTGCCCTGACACTGTTGAAATTGGGGGATTCCTACGGGGTAGACGGAGGGGAGAGCCAGAAAATTGACATCACCCTGACTAGGGAAGAGATTGCAGGATTAGTCGGTACTGCTACCGAAACTGTCATCCGGCTACTTTCGGAATTTAAAAAAGATGGATTGATCGAACTTGAGGGCAAGAAAATTATCATTTTGGATAAGAAAGGTTTGGCAAGGCTTTCTGACTTTTATGGCTGATTTGCTCAATGTTAAGATTCAATCACACACGTTCGCTATTTATCGGAAATCCCTTTTATCGCTGTGAGGGTTAGTTTCTTGAATTCCACTTCGGATCCTTCGGCCTGCACGGCAATTTGACCTTCGCTGGCAGTGGCATTAAATCCATGATTGACCAGATCTCCGTTCACCCACACCTTTACTTGATCTTCAAAACATTCGATAACCATTTTATTCCATTTCCCCACAGGTTTTTCCGATCCATCTGTAAGATTTAAAACACGTCTGTTTAGGCCTTCAGTAATCCCCCATTTTTCCTTTGGACCCCGTCGCTCTACCATATCGGGTACTTCAATATCCTCTACAATACACCAAAAGTCCCCTGCGTTTTCGTGCATCATCTGTACTTCTATGGATTTGGGAAACATCTGATATAGTGACCTCGGGGTCGAGGCATGGACCAAAATCCCACAATTACCGGGCTCACCGGGAAACCTGTAGACGGCTTCAATCCTGTAATTGCTGTATACCTTGTCGGTAATCAAATGCCCCTGCGGGGTTCCCAGTGAAACCAACATGCCATTGCGAACGATAAAGGGGTTGATGGCTTCAGGATTCGTGTCCATTTCAGGTACATCCACATGCCATCCATCTAAATTTTTACCATTGAAGAGTGAAGTAGTTTGTGAATGGACTGCATAGTGAATAAATAGAACGAGGGGCATTAAAAAAGATAATATCTTCATGCGCTTTTTTTTAGGTTTAACTTGTAATATTTAAAATTAAAGAATTTTTCTACGATTGGACCTTAAAATGTAAGGAAAAGTTGAAATTTCATTTTTACATGCTAAACGATGGAGGTTTAAAGCTAGAGTCATTTCTCCAACGTTTGAAAAACATGACGAAAGTCATGAATGTAACCTGCTAAAGTCAATGTGAAAATATAGCTTTGGACTTAGCTTTGTCAAAAAACCAACGGCGATATGCAGGCAAAAGTCATTCAATCGGTGAGTTTCGAAATTCCGGCAGAGATAATCACCGCTCACTATTTTAGTGAGATGCCTGAAGGTTTTGACAAACAGATAGTTTTGGAAGGGAAAAAATGGCGTAGTCCCCAAAAGAAAACCCCTACACTCTATACCGCTCATTTACCCAAAGTCCTTGAATGGCTTCATGGATGTGACATTCCGCGGTCTTGGGAAAAAGAACCCTGTGAAACACCTGTCTTAATTTATGACAATGAGCTAACTTTCGACAGGTTACTTTTCCATTACGACGGCACTCCTGCTTCCGCAAGACTTATTCACCATTTTATAGGATTGTTTTCTCTTCAATTAAAGGATAGTAAGGCAACTATCATATCGCCGAGTTTTATCCCAAAGTCTAGGTTGAAAGAGGAACAGGAGGTCATTCAGGCTGTAAGTCAAGCTACTGCGGAGACTTCTTTTATTAAATTCAACTTTAACCGAATTGGGGATTTTTGGTCATATGCGGTAAAACATGAGTGCACACTGTTGATTACAACCAAATATTATCAGGCGGATCTGGCGAAAGTCCTTTTTCACTTTTACAAAGGAGGCATGTGGTACGATAGACTTTCCTTTTACTTATCGCTGTAAATCATGCGTTTTAATGATTTTCGTCATGTTTTTTACATACAATACTAGGTAAATTAGCCGTTAATGTCCAAGTCTGATAAAACAGTTGCCGATAAAGCCGCCAAAACCTGCTACCACTGCGGAGAGGTTTGTGTCGAAGAAATCATCCCTTATGATGAGAAGAACTTTTGTTGCACTGGCTGCAAATTGGTCTATGAGGTACTAGTTGAAAACGATCTCTGCACCTATTACGCCATAGAAAACAATCCCGGAGGCACACAACGAAATGTGTCTACCCGAAGTAACAGGTTTGACTATTTATCAGATGAAGAGATAATCCGTAAATTACTTGATTTTCAAAATGAGACCGAAAGTCATGTTACGTTTACTATTCCACTTATCCACTGTGCATCCTGTATTTGGTTATTAGAAAACCTCTATCAGTTACATGATGGTGTGATATCGGGAAGGGTGGATTTTTTGAAGAAAACCGTTCAGGTCAAGTTTAACCATCAACGCATTAGCCTTCGGGATTTGGTTTTGCTACTTTCCCATATAGGCTATGAGCCTACCATCAACTTGGCAGATGTGGAAAATGTGCGGGCGAGGCCGATAGATAGGAAGTTAATCTACAAACTGGCCGTGGCTGGTTTCTGCTTCGGAAATATGATGTTTTTCAGCCTACCGGAGTATTTCTCCGAGGCCGAATTGTTGGGTGATGGTTTTCGGGGATTATTCAACTATTTAAATGTAGGGTTGGCCCTGCCTGTGTTTTTTTATTCGGCTACCGACTATTACCGATCTGCATGGATTGCATTAAAAAACCGCACGGTAAACATGGACGTACCCATTGTGATTGGGATATTTGCCTTGTTTTTTTTCAGCCTGTATGAGATTTTTCTCGTCGGGCAAGAAGGGTACATGGATACATTGGGTGGGTTACTGTTTTTTCTGTTAATCGGTAAAATCTACCAACAGAAAACCTTTGATACATTGTCTTTTGACCGGGATTACAAGGCATATTTCCCGGTGGCTGTGACTCGGATTAAACAGGGAGTGGAAGAAGTTGTTCCACTTACCAAACTCCACGTGGGGGATATTATTCGGGTTCGGCACGAAGAACTGATTCCTTCAGATAGCATTTTAATAGAGGGGGAGGCCTCCATTGATTATAGTTTCGTGACAGGTGAGGAAGTACCAGTAAATAAAAAGCAGGGTGAGTTAGTATATGCAGGTGGTCGTCAGAAAGGCAACCCAATTACTCTGACGGTTCAAAAATCACCATCTCAGGGATATTTGACTGATTTATGGAACAATGAGGCGTTTGAAAAAAAGAAGGATAATTCACTCGAATCGCTTGCCACACGCATTAGTGGCAAATTTACGGTTACCGTATTGGTGATTGCCATGGGGGCATTGGTGTATTGGAGTTATACAGATGTAGGTCTTGGTGTTCGGGCTTTTACGGCAGTGCTTATTATCACTTGCCCCTGTGCATTGGCGATGTCTACACCGTTTACGCTGGGAAATACGCTTCGGATTTTCGGACAGGGGAAATTTTACCTTAAGAATCCACAAGTCATAGAGCGCATGGCGAAAGTGGATACGGTTGTTTTTGACAAGACGGGAACCCTAACAGACCCTGCTGAGGCCAGTATCACCTATCAAGGAGAACCTCTTACGCTACAAACTCAAGCAATAATAAAAAGTCTGGTAAATAATTCCACCCATCCACTGAGCAACCGAATAAATTCATGGTTGGCGGGCGTGTCTCTTGAATACTTGGATAAGATAGAGGAAATAAAGGGAAAGGGATTAGTTGGGGAATACAAAGGGCAGGAAATAAGGCTGGGATCGGCGGATTTTACAGGTGCTGGAACCAATGGACAGTCAGCAGGAAATCAGGTTTTTCTCGCTGTAGAGAGATCAGTGCTTGGCTGTTTCTCCATACAAAGTGGGCTTAGACCAGGAATATCCCAAGTCGTGGAAAAAATGGGCAAAGGTCGGAAAGTCCATTTCTTATCCGGAGATCATGACCATGAACGGGAACACCTACAGGGGGTCTTTGGTCCAGATATAACCATGAACTTCAACCAAAGCCCTGTTCAGAAGTTAGAATATCTTCGGAATCTTGGAAAAGCAGGAAATCAAACTTTGATGATTGGGGATGGATTGAATGATGCCGGAGCACTTAGGGAAAGTCAGGTAGGTGTTGCACTAACTACACAGGCATCAAATTTTTCCCCGGCAAGCGATGCGATTATGGATGCAACAGCCTTGGCAAATTTGCCCACTTACCTGGATTTTGCCAAAACTAGCCGAAAAATTATTAAAGCAAGCTTTGGACTAAGCTTTACCTATAATGCGGTGGGTGTTTTCTTTGCCGTACAGGGTTTGGTAAGTCCCTTATTCTGTGCCATCCTGATGCCGCTCAGTAGCATTTCTGTTGTAGTATTTACGACAATAACCACAAATTATATAGCATATACCAGGGGATTGAAAAAGAAAATAATCTAGTTATGGAAGTAATCTTCATATTAATAGGGATAAGTATCGTGATGGCATCCTGCTTTTTGTGGCTCTTTATACGAGCCATGAGGAGTGGGCAATATGACGACACATACACGCCCTCTATCCGCATTTTATTTGACCAAAAAGTGAAAACCAAAGAAAAAGAAGTACCATCAACAAAATCAAAGTAATATGTCTGAAACTACACTGGAACGGTTTTATTACGATAATAAGATCGTAAAATTCTTCGGCGCCGCCACCGTTATATGGGGGCTGGCAGGCATGCTAATCGGCGTTTTGGCCGCTATGCAACTCTTTCTTCCTGAGGCCAACCTAGGCAATCCATATACCACCTATGGAAGGATTAGGCCGCTGCATACCAACGCGGTCATTTTCGCCTTTGTGGGGAACGCCATTTTTGCGGGGATCTATTATTCGATGCCCAGACTACTAAAAACTCCCATGTGGAATAAGACCTTGAGCTGGTTTCACTTTTGGGGTTGGCAGGCCATTATCGTATCGGCGGTAATTACTTTACCGTTAGGTTTGACTACTTCAAAGGAGTATGCGGAACTGGAGTGGCCTATCGATATCGCTATAGCATTGGTATGGGTGGCTTTTGGTGCCAATATGATCGGAACTCTGATAAAGAGAAGGGAAAGGCACATGTATGTCGCTATTTGGTTTTACATGGCTTCTTTCGTAACCATAGCGGTGTTGCATATCTTCAATTCGCTGGCTTTACCGGTATCTCTATTCAAGAGTTATTCCGCATATGCTGGGGTTCAAGATGCCTTGGTCCAATGGTGGTATGGGCATAATGCAGTAGCATTTTTCTTGACTACACCGTTTTTGGGTTTAATGTATTATTTTCTTCCTAAAGCGGCGAACCGCCCAGTTTACTCCTATAAGTTGTCCATTGTCCATTTCTGGTCCTTGATCTTTATTTATATTTGGGCAGGCCCTCATCATTTGCTCTACACTGCTTTGCCCGAATGGGCCCAAGTGTTGGGGGTAGCATTTTCAGTAATGTTGATTGCTCCTTCTTGGGGAGGGATGGTTAATGGGCTTTTGACGTTAAGGGGCGCTTGGGACAAAGTTCGAGTTGATCCGGTGTTGAAGTTTATGGTTGTAGCTGTCACGGCCTACGGTATGGCTACTTTTGAAGGTCCCCTTCTTTCGTTGAAAAACGTGAACGCCATTGCGCATTATACAGACTGGATCGTTGCGCACGTCCACATTGGGGCTTTGGGATGGAACGGGTTTCTTACCTTCTCCATGTTGTATTGGCTTTGGCCGAGAATGTGGAAAACAACCCTTTTCTCAACCAAAATGGCCAACACCCACTTTTGGATGGGTACAATGGGCATTTTGTTCTACGCACTACCCATGTATGTAGCCGCTTTGACCCAGAGCTTGATGTGGATGGAGTTTGGTGATGGCGGAAGACTGGCCTATCCAAACTTCCTGGAAACGGTCATTCAAATCGTCCCCATGTATATGCTGAGGGCATTTGGCGGATTTCTTTATTTGGCCGGGGCTATATTGATGGTATATAACCTGATAAAAACCGCTGCTCAAGGCTCATTCCAAGAGGAGGAGGTAGACGAGGCGCCTGCGTTGGAAAAGCATGTGAATACCTCCGGTGAATTCTGGCACAGGGCCTGGGAAAGAAAACCCGTGTTCTTTACGATTTTGGCAACTATTGCTATCTTAATAGGTGGAGTAGTAGAAATTATCCCCGTAATCTTAGTAAAATCAAATGTCCCAACCATTACTAGTGTGCAGCCTTATACCCCCTTGGAATTGCAAGGAAGGGATCTGTATATTTCCCATGGTTGCGTAGGCTGCCATTCTCAGATGATCCGACCTTTCCGTGCGGAGACAGAGCGGTATGGTGAATATTCCAAGGCTGGTGAATTTGTGTACGACAGGCCTTTTCTTTGGGGGTCAAAACGCACCGGTCCGGATTTGCACCGGGTGGGAGGAAAGTATCCGGATAGCTGGCATTACCACCACATGGTAGACCCTAGGAGTATGTCGCCCGGCTCATTGATGCCACCCTATCCTTGGATGGTCGAAAATACCATGAGCCACAGTGATCTTCCGGCCAAGATACGGACGATGCAAAAGTTTGGTGTCCCCTATCCGGAAGGCTATGATGAGGTAGCGTTGAATGATTTGATGATACAGGCCAATGCCATTGTCGCCAATCTTAAAGAAACAGGTGTGGAGGTAGCTCCGGATACGGAAATCGTAGCGTTGATTGCTTACTTGCAACGTTTAGGAACAGACATTAGAAAAACCGCAGCCACTAACCCTTAAATTCCAAACTCATGTACAAAGAACTGTTAAGATCCATAGAAGATATTGAGATATATCCGATTATTTCCTTGGTTATGTTTGTGCTCTTTTTTGTAGGTATGTTCATCTGGATATCCCAGGTCGACAAAACCTACGTGGACCACATGAAGAGTATGCCACTAAATGATGAACCTAAAAATGAAAACGGACATGAAAAGATTTAAATTGACATTGCTTGTCCTTTTTGGATTATTTGTCTCTTTCCCAACTCTGGCCCAAACATCGGAGATTGGCTGGGTCGAGGGCCTAAGCTCCATGGAAAGCAGTGAAGTTACCCTGTTAGCCATCATGGGGATTTTACTCCTGCTAATAGTAATCCTAATGTTGTTGATGATTTATCTTCTGGTCTTTTTGAGTAAGGCTTTAAGGGTGGAATCTCCCGGATTGGAGCCTCAGCCGACTTGGTGGGAAGGCTTCAAGCGGCAGTATATAGTAGGGGAAATGAAGCCGGTCAATGAGGAGAAGGACATTCAACTAGACCATACCTATGACGGTATCAGAGAATTGGATAACTTTATGCCGCCTTGGCTGAAATACGTGTTCTATATCACGATTGTGTTCGGAGTTGCGTATTTTATATACTATTCTGTATTGGGTATCGGAATGACACAAATAGAGGAATATGAGCAGCAGTTGGCAATCGCCGCAGTGGAAGCAGAACAGCGGCAATTTCTGGCCGTGTCTACGATCGATGAAACCAACGTCCAATTTGACGCCAGTGGACCTGCTATCAAGGCGGGGATGTCTCTTTATGAGAACAACTGTGTGGCCTGTCACGCTATTGACGGAGGGGGCGGGGTTGGTCCTAACCTTACGGATGATTACTGGATTCACGGAGGATCCATTGAGGATGTATTCCGTATTGTCAAATATGGTGTGATAGAGAAAGGGATGATTCCCTGGCAGGACCAACTTAGTCCGGAAGAAATGCAACAGGTCTCCAGCTATGTACTAACCTTGGTAGGTTCTACTCCGGCTAATCCCAAAGCTCCCCAAGGGGATCTTTATGAGCAGAAGATTGAAGAGCCTATCGACGCACTTACAGAGGATGAGTTGGGGGTAGAAGAAATTTGACAAGAAGGCACTTCCAGGACTCACCAGTAAACCCCGGGAGTGCCTTTTTATAAAGGTAAAAAACAAATGGGCAAGAAAAACAATCCTATCCTACCGGAGAATTTTCGGGATTCTCTGGGTACGGTAAAGGAAGACGGAAGTAGAAGTTGGATATATCCAAAAAAAGTTTCCGGAAAATTTTATCGATGGAGAACGTACGTTTCCTGGGTATTGTTGGCCATACTTTTTGCCGGGCCATTTATTCGGGTTGACGGCAGACCCTGGCTCCTGTTCAATATTTTCGAAAGGAAATTTATCATCTTCGGCGTTGTGTTTTGGCCTCAGGACACCTATCTGCTCATCTTTCTGCTGTTGATTTTTGTCGTTTTTATAATACTGTTTACAGTTGTGTTTGGCAGGGTGTTCTGCGGGTGGGCTTGTCCCCAGACGCTCTTTATGGAAATGGTTTTCCGAAAAATTGAATATTGGATTGAAGGAGATGCAAATCAACAACGAAAGCTTAACGAGATGCCATGGAACGGGGAGAAAATTAGGAAAAAATCCCTGAAAATGTCAATATTTACCCTGATCTCCCTGTTGATTTCACATACGGTGATGGCGTATCTGATCGGCATAGATCGCGTTAAGGAGATTGTGATTCAACCACCTGGAGAAAATATGGCCGGATTTATTGGTCTTATGGCTTTTACGGGCATTTTCCTTTTCGTCTTCTCCTGGTTCCGGGAGCAGGCATGCGTGGTTGTATGTCCATATGGTAGGTTGCAGGGGGTCTTGTTAGATAACAATTCAATCAATGTGGCCTACGACCATGTCCGAGGAGAACCCCGGGGTATGATTCGGAAAAGCCAGCCGATAGCTGAAAACTTAGGCGACTGTATTGATTGTACACTTTGTGTCCAGGTATGTCCAACGGGAATAGATATCCGAAACGGAGTTCAAATGGAATGTGTGAACTGCACAGCATGTATCGATGTCTGTGATGAGGTAATGGAGAAAGTCGAGAGGCCAAAGGGACTGATTCGTTATGCCTCTGAAACAAGTATCCAAGAAGGAACCCAACGGCTTTTCACTCCCAGAGTGAAGGGGTATTCTGCCGTTCTGATGCTCCTCGTTGCGGGATTTGTATTCCTTCTAACTACGAGGGAAGATTTGGGAGCAACTGTTACCCGATTCCGGGGCATGACCTATCAGGAGCGGGAAGGCGGAGAAGTAAGTAATTTGTACGAGGTTACCTTTATTAACAAAACCTTCACCAGCCAAAAAGTGGCTTTAGTACCCGAAGATGAAACTTTCCGTCTGGAAGTGGTCGGCGACACCAACTGGACCCTTGAAGGCCAAACCAGGTTTGACGGAAGGTTTTTTGTGATTAACGAACAAAAAAACATTAAGACAAATCAGCAAGAAATTGTCTTACTGCTCATGCAGCAGGGAGAGGTTATTGACAAAATAAAAACAAGCTTTGTGGCGCCTGTCAAGTAAGCGACAAAGCTTAAAAAATTAGAAACTATGGATTGGGGTAAAGGAATAGTATTGGTCTTTGTGGCTTTTGCGGCAATCATGATTAGCATGGTGACCATTTGTATGAAAAAGGATGACCTGCACTTGGTCACTCAAAATTATTATGAGGAGGAAATCAAGTACCAAGCTCATATCGATAAGGTGATCAATGCCAACGGACTGTCCTATGAGGCACTTCAGTTTGACAATTTACAAAAATCAGTATCAATAAGTCTTCCTGTTGGGGCTAAGGCAGAGCTTCATCTTTTCCGCCCTTCCGATGCACGGCTTGATCAGAAGTTAGTGGTGGATGTCTTAAATGAAGATACAACTGTAGTTGATTTGGCCATGCTGAAATCCGGTTACTGGTTGATGAAATTAACTTGGTCAGCTGAAGGAAAATCCTATTATCAAGAGAAAAAAATCACGATTTAGATGCTGTGGACTGCTTTTTTGTTGGGGTTTTTAGGATCATTCCATTGCTTGGGCATGTGTGGTCCGATTGCCTTGGCCGTTTCGGCCAAGGACAAAAATAAGTACCTAAAAAATAAGCTGATTTATAATTTTGGGAGAACAGTTACCTATAGTGGCCTTGGCGGCGTAATTGGTCTTCTTGGTTTTTCGTTGGCTTTGGCAGGCATCCAACAATGGGTTTCCATTAGTATGGGTGTATTGATAGTCGTCATGGCTTTTTTTTATAAACATTCTGAACGGTTTGTGGCCCAGTCAGGTCTTTTTGGCGCAGTTGGAAAGCTAAAATACGCACTTAGTAAATACCTTAAAAAGGGTGGATCCGGTGCTTACTTTACCACGGGTCTGTTGAATGGATTTTTACCCTGCGGAATGGTTTACTTGGCGCTGATAGCTTCCTTGGCAATGCAGAGTCCGCTATATGGGGCTGCTTATATGCTTTTCTTTGGTCTGGGTACGATTCCCATGCTGATTTCTTTGATGATCACCCAACACATGCTGGCCTCAAAGGTAAGGAATAAACTTGTCAAAGGGATGCCTTATTTTGCGATGTTTATAGGCATCCTATTCATTGTCAGGGGAATGGGCTTGGGGATACACTACATCAGCCCCCACTTGCCCATTCCCTCCCCGGACAGTGGGGTTGTGGAAATGACATTATGTGACTAGTACACAGAGCCGGGAAGGACGAATTCTTTTAGTCATTTAAAGGGGTTTCAACTAATTTCCCCAAAAGCGACTTAAATGGCCTTGCTAAACCCGTGTTTTATTTTGGGGGATTGCATATAGGGGTCAAAGGCCATGCAAATATTTCGGATAAAGGCCGTTCCGCGATCCAAGACCCGTATTTCATTGGCATTGTATTCCAAGAGCCCTTCCCGCTTGAATTCCGACAGGATATTTGGCCAAAGGGGATTATCAACAGGAGAAATCCCTTCTGGCCATTTTGCCCTATGGTTGCAGATCAAATCGAGTATGAAAGCTTTCATCTGAAGGTCGGTGGTGCTCAGGCAATGTCCTTTTACTATAGTCGATTTACCATCCAGTATCATTGTTTTATAGGACTCAAGCCTTTTTTCGTTTTGAGAATAGGCAAAAAAGACATCGCTGATGGCACTGTTGCCCAGCCCTATCAATATCTTGGAAGGAAGGGTAGTATACCCCATAAAGTTCCGGTGGAGGGTGTTTGTTTGCTTGGCTATGAATAGTGGATCTGCGGGTAAACTAAAATGATCCATGCCAATTTCATGATAACCCATGCCTTGAAGCAGCTGCCTGCCATGCTCGTACAACGCTCTTTTTTCTTGTTCTTTAGGCAAATGATTCTCAAAACTGCGCTGGGAGGGAAAGATTTCTGGCACGTGGGCATAGCTGTAAAATGCTATCCGGTCCGGCTGTAGCATGGCGACCTTTTCAAAAGTTTCTGAAATAGTATCTATAGTTTGGTGGGGAAGGCCATATATAAGGTCAAAGTTCAC
The DNA here is from genome assembly GCA_035460985.1 of Lunatimonas sp. Classification (GTDB taxonomy): domain Bacteria; phylum Bacteroidota; class Bacteroidia; order Cytophagales; family Cyclobacteriaceae; genus Lunatibacter. Next base: position 12,236 of record DATHWC010000305.1, on the reverse strand, counting down.
TGACTCATATCCTACATTCCGTGCAATTTGGGTGACTTCGGCCACCTTTTCGAATGGCTGTATGCGATGGATGGCTTGTTGAACTTTCAGGTCAAAATCCTGTATTCCGTAGCTAACCCTGGTAAAGCCGACTTCAAATAGTGCGGCGAGATGCGCTTGCGTGGTGTTGTTTGGATGCCCTTCAAAACTGAACTCCGCATTATCTGTCACCCTTACATAGCGTTTGATGTGACGGATTAGTATTTTCAATGATTCGGGAGAGAAGAATGTGGGAGTACCTCCTCCCAAATGAATGCCTGCCAACTTTGGTTTTGAAGGAAGGATACTTAAATAATTATCCCATTCCTTCATCAAGGTAGAAATGTAGGGGAGTTCCAACGTATGATTGGTCGTAATCCGTTTGTTGCAGCCACAATAGGTACATAAGCTTTCACAATAGGGGAGATGGATATATAGGCTGATTCCTTCTTGGTCGCCGAAATGCTTATAGGCTTTTTTTACTGCTTTTTCCCAAGTAGGCTGTGTCACGTCATTTTTCCAAAAAGGCACAGTAGGATAGCTGGTGTATCGGGGAGCCGGAACATTATACTTTTTGATCAAATCTAAGGGAAGGCTTTGCATGGTGGATTGGTTTTGTATGCAAATCTCAAAAAATTTCCTAAATTGTTTTATGACAACGGTACGGCTAAAACCTGATAAAAATCATTTATTGAAAAGATCCGATGTAAGCAAAAAAAACTGGATTCGACAATTTCTGTCAATTCTATACGTATCATATATCGGATAATGGATTGCTTTTTAAAAAATGACAGGCCCCGGGAGGGTGAGGCTGTCTTTTTTTATATTTACAGAAAGTTTTCAGCAGGAACATAAGGTAAACCAAAAGTCTCGGAAACAGCTTCATAGACCACATGTCCCTGAACGATATTCAGGCCTTTCAGAAGTTCCCGCTGATCGGCAACCGCTTTCTTCCAGCCCTTATTGGCAAGCTCCAATGCATAGGGTAGGGTGGCATTCGTCAGTGAGAGGGTGGAGGTGTATGGCACCGCCCCCGGCATATTGGCCACACAATAATGCAGTACGTCATCTATGATATAAGTTGGGCTTTCATGGGTGGTAGGTCGGCAGGTCTCTATACATCCACCTTGATCTACGGCCACATCCACAAGCACAGTGCCCGGCATCATCAGTTTCAACATGTCTTTTGTGATTAGGTGTGGTGCCTTAGCTCCTGGGATCAATACAGCTCCAATTACCAGATCTGCTGTTGGTAGTAGCTTTCGGATGTTAAATTCATTGGACATCATAGTTTTCACGTTGGCTGGCATCACATCGGACAGATACCTCATTCTCGGCAGTGAGACATCAAGGATGATCACATCCGCGCCAAGACCCGCGGCCATCCAAGCGGCTTGGGTACCGACTATTCCACCACCCAAAATGATTACTTTTGCCGGGAGGGTACCTGGAACTCCTCCCAATAATATACCTCTGCCTCCCAGCGGCTTTTCCAAGTAATTTGCACCTTTCTGCACGGCCATTCTTCCGGCCACTTCTGACATGGGAACCAGTAAGGGTAGGCTTCGATCTGACATCTCAACCGTCTCGTAAGCAAGGCAAACTGCTTTACTTTCAATCATGGCTTTGGTCAGCGGTTCATAGGACGCAAAGTGGAAATAGGTGAACAATAGTTGATTTTCTCTAATCAAGGGATACTCAGAATCAATTGGCTCCTTTACCTTGATGATCATTTCTGCTATGCTGTATACCTCTTCAATGGTAGGGAGAATTTTAGCACCTGCCAATTCATAGAGATCATTGGGGAATCCGCTTCCCTGACCGGCTCCTAGTTGCACATATACTTCATGGCCCTGTTTAGTCAATTCCTTGGCTCCGGCGGGAGTGAGGGCAACTCGGTTTTCGTTATTTTTTATTTCCTTTGGTACGCCTACGATCATGTGGTTGTTGTGTTTGAAGTGAATTTTTGAAGAATGAATTTTAGCTAAAATACGAACCAAGTCGGAACACGGAACTTAAAAATGGTAAAAGGTTCTTAGAATTGGTATTAGCCATTTTCCAGTGTTTCCGGATTGGGGATTTTTGATGAAATTTGTCCTCAAAAGTAAACAGTTTTGCCGAAAACATATTGACTGCCGGGGATTTTTACCGCAAAAAAATACCTAATGGGTATTGGATTTTTTAAATGAAATTAAATATATCAGGAATAAGGAATTAAAAATCTAAGAATAATAAAGTAAATTAATTTATCGCTAACTATAATTAGAACCAAATAAAATTCTACAAATTGATTTAATTAAATAAAAAACAGAATAATAGTATAATTTATTGAAAAAATAATCTTAATTATAATTGGGATTTCTGTCAAATTTCTGTATTTTTGGTCCACTTGCATTTTTCCCTCAGTGAAAAACAGTTGCGTTTATAGATAAAGAAATGGAAGAATTGTCAACCCTGAATATTAAGAAAAAGACCGGTTTGGATCGGGCGCATGTTTTGGAAGATTTTAGATTGGCCATGACAAGCAGGCATGCATCCTTGATGGGTAGGAAGGAAGTCTTTATGGGTAAGGCAAAATTCGGGATTTTTGGAGATGGAAAAGAGCTGGCGCAATTGGCGATGACCCGGTTTTTTCAACTGGGGGATTTTCGTTCCGGATATTACAGGGACCAGACTTTTATGTTTGCCACCGGTGAGTTGAGTGTCCAGGAATATTTCGCACAACTCTATGCTCATACGGATGTAGAGGCTGAGCCGGCTTCAGCGGGGAGACTTATGAATGGGCACTTTGCTACCCGGTCGCTCAACCCAGATGGGAGTTGGAAAAACTTGATGAAAATAAATAACTCCACGGCCGATGTCTCCCCGACTGCTGCGCAAATGCCTAGGTTAGTAGGCTTGGCATACGCCTCAAAGCTTTACAGGGAAAATAAACAGCTTCATCAGTTTTCCAATTTTTCCAACAAGGGCAATGAAGTGGCATGGGGTACAATCGGAAATGCCTCGACCGCGGAAGGGATGTTTTTGGAGACCGTCAACGCCGGAGGCGTATTACAAGTGCCGATGATTATTTCTATTTGGGATGATGGGTATGGCATATCGGTTACCAACGAGTATCAGATAACCAAAGCAAGCATTTCAGAAGCCATGGAAGGCTTTAAAAGAACATACGATAAGAACGGTTACGAGATATTTGTAGTGAAAGGGTGGGATTATGAAGCCCTAGTGGAAACTTATGGAAAGGCCGCAAAAATTGCCCGAAACGAACACGTGCCTGTGCTTATCCATGTTATCGAAATGACTCAGCCTCAAGGACACTCCACTTCAGGATCTCATGAGCGGTATAAATCAAAAGAAAGACTTGCTTGGGAAGCGGAATACGATTGTATACCAAAGTTTAAGTCTTATATATTGGAAAAGGAAATCGCTACCGAAGACGAACTCGATGAAATTGACAAAGAGGTAAAACAATTCGTTAAACAAAGCAAAGACAGAGCTTGGAAAGCATTTAATGATGTCATTAGTTTAGAAACGAAGCAGGCGGTTGCCCTAATTCAAAAGGCCGGGGCTCTAAGTGGTCATCGTCCTGCCTTGGAGCAGATGACCCAGGACTTGGTAAAAACAATTAACCCTGTCCGGATGGATCTCATTAGCACAGTTCGGCGGGCATTGTGGGAGATGAGGCATGATCCCATTGAGATTAAGGAAGAGTTATTGAACTGGTATAAAAAACAGGAACATATAAATAAAGATAGGTATAACAGTCACCTGTACAGTGAATCCTCCCATCGGGCCTCCCTTGTACCGGAAATACCCGTTTCTTATGGGGAAGATTCTGCATTGGTGGATGGCAGGGAAGTGTTGCAAGCCTGCTTTGACCAGATGTTAAGTAGGGATCCCCGTGTATTTGCCATAGGCGAAGATGTCGGAAAAATTGGGGATGTTAATCAGGCATTCGCCGGCTTGCAGGCCAAGTATGGCGAAATCCGGGTGACGGATACCGGCATACGGGAGTGTACCATTATAGGTCAGGGAATTGGTGCCGCCCTTCGTGGACTGCGGCCAATTACCGAGATCCAATACCTCGACTACCTGGTATACGCACTGCACACATTGACCGACGATCTAGCTTGTCTCCATTACAGAACCAAAGGGGGACAAAAGGCACCGCTCATTATACGTACCAGAGGACACCGACTAGAAGGTGTTTGGCATTCTGGTTCGCCCATAAGTATGATTTTGGGCAGTTTACGCGGCATATTACTATGTGTACCCCGAAACATGACACAAGCTGCCGGAATGTACAATACCCTTCTGGAAGCTGACGAACCGGCGGTCGTTATAGAGGTGCTCAATGGATACCGGTTGAAAGAAAAAATGCCTTGCAATATTGATAGATTTACGGTGCCAGTTGGTAAGCCGGAAGTTTTGCGCAGGGGGACCGATATCACTGTAGTCACGTACGGTGCCATGTGCCGTATTGTGATGGGTGCCGCCGATGAACTTGAAACCATGGGTATATCTTTGGAAATTATAGATGTGCAGACCTTAATCCCTTTTGACACATCCCACATCATTGGCCAATCCATCTCCAAGACGAACCGGGTGATTTTTGCGGATGAAGATGTACCGGGAGGTGCATCCGCATACATGATGCAACGCGTAATTGAAGGGCAAGGTGCTTATTATAAGTTGGATTCCGAACCCATTACTATTTCCGCAAAGGAACACAGACCCGCCTACTCTACAGATGGGGATTATTTTTCAAAACCGAGTATTGATGATGTCGTTGAGGTCGCTTATGGAGTTATGAGCGAAACGGATCCCAAAAGATATCCTCCTTTATTTTAGTGTTAAAAACTTTATCGGGCTCTCCGAATTTGTGCCAAGGTAAAATCAGGTGTGGATACCAAATTACTTCTGTTCAAATCCCTGTCTTGGATTTGTAAATCAAGTCTGAGCGTATCATTCCTAAAGATGCTATTCCAACCCAGTGACAACATGCCATAGCGTATATTCCCTTCTATTGCCCGATCCCTATCGTCGGAAAGAATTCTTGGGAATCTACCGTTAAAGGTTGTGAAATAGGGTGGGTCAGACCAATTAAATTCAGTGTATTCCCCGCTCCTTTTTATGTAAAACTTGACAAAAATATTATAATAGTCCGGATTTTCTTTCACCCAGATTGTGTCGCGTACTTCGATATTGTTTATCAATGGAAAGATAATCCAATCTCTATTGTTATAAGAGGGGGCTTCTGCAGGGCGGTTTGCATAAGTGATTAATGTACCTTGATTATCAACTTGATATTCGAGTTCGTTGAATGGAGGATTAATTTCTCTGGGATTTAGACCCAAATCACCTTCAGCATCCCGGAAATTTAAAGTCACAATCAAGGAATCCGCATCAGTTGTTTCCACGAATTCCAGATTATTGAAGCTGATTTCAGGTACTGTAGGGAAATTAACTGGAGGAGCTATACAGGAAAATCCCATGGATAGGATGAGAAGAAGAACGGTCTTATTTACTACCTTCATGGTTTCAGTAACGTTATGCGGCAACTTGTGTGATGTAAATTTGACTAAAAAACGGGGTTAACCATAAAAATAACGATGAAATATTTCAAAAGTTTTTCAGAATCCCTTAAAAATATGGGAGAAAATGACTTTGAACGATTGGCCCTCGAGCTTTTTCGTTTTCAGGCAGCGGAAAACCCGGTTTACGAGGCTTATATTCAAGCCCGAAAAATTGACCCGGGAAAAATTTCCAGGTTAACCGAAATTCCCTTTCTTCCGATATCTTTTTTTAAGTCCCAGAAAGTTTATTGTGGACCGGACTTTGATCCTGACAAATTCTATTCAAGCAGTGGGACTACTGGACAGGTGAACAGCAAACATTATTATTGGTCTGAAACATTTTACCTTGAGCATACAAAGCAGATATTTGAGGAAACCTATGGTAGTTTGAGTGATTTTCACATCCTGGCCCTTCTTCCTTCTTATTTAGAGCGTCAGGGAAGCTCACTAGTTGCTATGGTTGATTATTTTATTTCTCAAACCAATTCCCCATTTTCGGGTTTTTATTTATATGATTACCAAAAATTATCAGACACTTTATCAGCAAGCAAGTCATCCGGCAAAAAAGTGCTCTTAATCGGCGTGACTTTTGCTTTGCTGGAATTGGTAGAAGAGCTAAAAGAGATCCCTGCATTGAATAATTTGATCGTCATGGAAACGGGGGGAATGAAAGGGAGGCGAAAAGAAATGATTCGGGAAGAAGTTCATGAACAGTTGCGAAAGGGATTTCAGGTAGATGCTATTCATTCCGAATACGGTATGACAGAATTAATGTCTCAAGCCTATTCGAAAAGCGGTGGAAAATATACGCTGCCTAAAACAATGAGCGTTTACATCAGGGATACGCATGACCCCTTTGCGTATCAAGACAGGAAGGTAGGCGGGATGAACATTATAGATTTGGCAAATTTCCATTCCTGTGCATTTATCGAGACTCAGGATTTGGGTAGAATAGATGGAAGCGGAGAACTGGAAATTTTGGGGAGATTTGACAACAGTGACCTGCGAGGATGTAATTTAATGGTAAATTAGTTTTGTATTGGGTATTTATTTATTCATATTTGATCAGTTAAAAAATAAATTTATGAAAAGTTTAATTATTTCGATGTTGTTTGTGGCTATTTTGGCCATGGGTGCATGTGCCTCCAGCAAGCCATGCCCGGCTTATGCCAAGGCAGATTACACAAATCAAGGCAAAGGATAGGAATATGCTGACCTTAATAGTCAGCATATTTTTTCACGTCCTCTTCTGTGATGGTTTTACTGCCTAAAATCACGAGGCGTTCTACCACGTTTCTCAACTCCCGTATATTTCCCGTCCAGGGATTTTGTTGGAGTTTTTTAAGAGCGGACTCATCAATTTCCTTTTTGGAAGTTCCATATTCTCCGGCTATGTCAGTTAGAAATTTGTCAACAAGCAGGGGGATATCTTCAATTCTGTCTTTTAAGGGGGGTACTTGTATTACGATCACACTCAACCTGTGGTAAAGGTCTTCGCGGAATTCCCCACTTTTGATCTCTGCTTTCAGGTCTTTATTAGTTGCGGCCAAGACACGTACATCTACGGTAATATCTTTGTCTCCACCGACCCGTGAGATTTTGTGTTCTTGCAACGCACGCAGCACTTTTGCCTGTGCGGATAAGCTCATATCTCCTACTTCATCCAGAAAAAGAGTCCCGCCGTGGGCTTGTTCAAACTTCCCCTGACGCTGTTTCATGGCGGAAGTAAAGGCACCTTTTTCATGTCCAAACAATTCACTTTCAATTAATTCGGAAGGAATCGCTGCACAATTAACGGCAATGAAGGGGGCATTTGCACGGTTGCTTTTCTCGTGGATCCAGTGGGCTACCAGTTCCTTTCCTGTGCCATTGGGACCTGTGATAAGAACCCGGGCATCGGTAGGAGCCACTTTTTCAATGGTGTCTTTCACCTGTTGGATTCTTTTGGATTCCCCGACCATATCCAACTTCTTGGAAAGCTTCTTTTTCAACACTTTGGTTTCCTGAACCAAGGTTTTTTTGTCCAAAGCATTTCTCACAGTGAGCAACAATCGATTTAAATCGGGAGGTTTTGGGATAAAATCAAACGCACCTTTTTTTGTGGCTTCGACCGCGGTTTCTATACTTCCATGGGCGGAAATCATGATAAATTGTGGTTGTCTATCCAGGCTTTGACTTTTGGTTAACACCTCCATGCCATCCATCTTGGGCATTTTAACATCACAAAGTACCAGATCAAAATCCTGTTTTTCAATCATCTCAAAGCCTTCCTGTCCATCTTGTGCTTCAAAAATTTCATATTTCTCGTATTCTAAAATCTCCTTTAAGGTGGACCGAATTACCTTTTCATCATCGATGATTAAAATTTTTGACATATCGTTACTCCTATATTTTAGTTCAATTAAAGGTGCAAGCCTGTAAGCCGGGTTCTGTCTTGTTGCAGGTGGATAAATCCTGATGCAACAATACCTGTCATTTATCTAGCCCAAGCCTCACGACTTGGATCCATCGATCTACCCACTCCGGTTTCCCTACGGGATTGGGCGAGCAACCCTTAGCCCGGAGCCTATTTGATCTTTCAACCCATAAGGTTTGCCCTGCTCCCGATGTCGCCAGCGGGACGGTGGGCTCTTACCCCACCATTTCACCCTTACCCGTTCCTTTGCAGGAGTTGGGCGGTTTAATTTCTGTGGCACTTTCTGTAATCATTCCGTCGCCAGAATGACCCCTTCCCGTTAGGAAGTATGGCGCTCTGCGTTGCCCGGACTTTCCTCTCTCCCGCAAGGGACAGCGACAGGTCGGCTTGCACGGTGCTAATTTACGGGAATTTGGAGAATTTCTCATGAATGCCTGATAATATCCCACATTTGCAGCCAAGCTAAAAACAATTGATGTTTTCTATTAACTCAAATACCTTATGCCAAATATCAATGAAGCTTTTCGTTTCGTTTATTTGGATTGAGTTTAAATAGCGAATATATTTGCGCTTATTAATATCTATAATAAATCTAAATAAGAAGAGCGGATATTTATGGAACGTTTTTACAAGCAAAATTCCTTTCTCAATTTCAAGCCGTTTGTTGCTACGCTAGTACTGGCTATATTTTTCTTTACAGGGACGCACGCAATTTTCGGAAAAAACGGGGTGGATAAGGATTCTGATAATAGGGAACTCGCCATTAAAGGCAGTATCAGCTCATTAGAAGGGGAGCCCATTCCCTACGCCAATATCCTTGTAGTTGGTACGGTAAAGGGGGCACACACGGATATTGACGGTAATTTTCAGATTTATGATCTAGCGGATGGAAAATACACCCTTAAAATATCCGCTCTCGGTTTTAAGCCAATTCTGGAGGACATTGACGTAGTCAAGGGGCAAATAAGGACACTGGAACTTGCATTTACCGAAGTCGGTGTTGAAATGCCACAGGTTACTGTTGTTTCCGACAAAGACAGGATTTTTAGTAAAGTTCCTGGAGCCGTTACATTTATAGATAAAAAGGAAATTGAGAACATATCTCCTATCAGCGGCAATGAGGTATTGAGAAGGTCGCCGGGCATACACGTTGTAGATGAAGAGGGCGTGGGAATGCGGGTCAACATAGGCATCAGGGGTTTGGATCCAGATCGAAGTCGGTCTGTGTTGGTTTTGGAAGACGGAGTGCCGGTAGCTCTCGCCCCCTACGGAGAACCTGAAATGTACTATACTCCTGCCATAGACCGAATGGCAGGTATTGAGATCCTCAAAGGATCGGGTCAAATACTTTACGGACCTCAAACTATCGGAGGTGTTGTCAATTACCTCACTCCAAACCCACCTTCTGGGCAAGAGGGTTCTATTAGAATCCAAGGAGGGCAGGGAGGTTTTTTCAGTGGTTTGGTCAATTATGGCAACACATACGGCAACACGGGAATTCAGGTAAACCTGATGAAAAAGCAGGCGCAACACATAGGTCCTACTGAGTTTGATATTACGGACTTCAACACAAAGTTTCTGTTCAATATGAACGAGAAGTCTGAGCTGGGCGTGAAATTGGGTGTATATAATGAGGTTTCAAATTCCACCTATATTGGAATTAACCAGGTGATGTACGATAGGGGCGGCGAAGATTTTGTTCGCATGGCTCCTGACGATCAGCTGGATGTTAAGCGATATTCTCTGAGTTTTAGTCACAAATATAGATTCAGTGAAAATGTAAAACTAAGGACTATCGCCTACGGATATACCACTACCCGAAACTGGAACAGACAGGATTTTACATCCAATGAGGGCAACAACGCTCCTTCCAATTGGACTGGGGTGACTTGGGGAAGCACCGATGTGCCCGGTGGAGCCATCTTTATGAGAAACTCCACAGGAAACAGGAATAGACAGTTTGAAGTAGCGGGTTTTGAACCAAGGCTTGAAATAAAGCATGACTTATTTGGTAGGAAAAATGACATGGTTGTTGGTACCAGACTCCTATATGAGCGAGCGTTTGAGCAACGGGTAAATGGCACTAAGGCAGGAGTCAAAAGTGGAAATCTCGTAGAGGATGAAATCCGGACGGGCCAGGCAATAAGTGCCTATGCGGAGAACAAACTCCAGTTAACCGAAAAAATATTGTTAAGCGGAGGGGTACGGATGGAAAACTTCAATTATGAAAGAGATATAAACCGGCGTAATTTTCCCGGGATTGGAATCGTTGATACGGTTTTAGTGGCGGGTAACTCTGTCACAGAAATCATTCCCGGGCTTGGGTTTAACTACCGGCCCAATGTTAAGGTGAGCGTATTTGGTGGTGTGCACAAAGGATATGCCCCTCCACGTACCAAGGATGCCATTACATCTACGGGCGACGCGCTGGATTTGGATGCTGAAGAGAGCTGGAATTATGAGTTGGGTTTTAGATCCGACCTGAAGCGTTGGCTATTCTTGGAAATGACCGCGTTCCGGATGGACTTTTCAAACCAGATTATTCCGGTGGCAGAATCAGCGGGAGGAATTGGTTTTGGCGTGGTCAACGCAGGGGCTACCTTACACCAAGGAATTGAGTCGGCTCTCGTTTTTGACATCGGGCAGTTGCTGGGATTCAAATCGGTGAACTTGCGATATGACGTCAATGCTACCTATGTCCACTCTACTTTCTCAGAGGATAGATTTATCGATGACATGAATATTAACGGCAACCGAACCCCCTATGCACCGGAGTGGTTTATCAATAGCGCTTTGACCTTAGAATCCAACATGGGCCTCGGTGCACGGGTCACGGCCAATTATGTGGGGAATCAATTTACCGATGAGATAAATTCCATTGCGCCTTCTGTTGACGGAAGGACGGGGGAAATTCCTTCGTATTTTTTGATGGACGCCAATGTTTTTTATAATGTGGATAAATGGAATTCAAGATTCAATCTGTCCGTTAAAAACATATTTAATGAGCGCTATATCGCCAATAGAAGACCTCAGGGCATCCGGGTTGGTATACCGCGATTTATTACAATGGGGTATGAATTTCGATTTTAATTCCCTAATCATAAACTTTTTCCAAAGTGGAAAGTTATATCACCGTAAAGCTATTATAGCTTTTCTTCATAGTGCTGGGTTATGCCGCCTCAATTCGTTGGGGCGGCTATTTTTTTTGATAGGAATACCCTAACGGGACCGCTAAATATTCCATATCTTTGTGTGCTAATATTGAAAAGGATGATTATTGTAGAAAACGCTGTTTTAAGTGATGATATAAAGGAAAATTTTTTTGTCTGCGATTTGGAAAAATGCAAGGGAGCCTGTTGTGTGGAGGGAGATGCCGGCGCTCCGTTGGAAGATGATGAAATCGGTGAACTGCAACAAAACTATTCGGCCATTAGACCTTACCTGTCGGAGGAGGGGATCGAAGTGATTGAAAGGCTGGGCGTATGGGCCTATGATATGGACGGAGAAAAAGGCACGGCTACAATTGGGGATAATGGTGCCTGCGCATTCTCGCTCCGCGACGAAAAAGGCGTATTGAAGTGCGGCATTGAGCAAGCTTACTTTGACGGAAAATCCACTTTTCGAAAGCCTGTTAGCTGCCATTTATATCCTATTAGGATTACAAAATACGACCAATATGACGCCTTGAATTATGACCGATGGGAAATATGCGATGCGGCCTGTGTCCTTGGGAAAAAACTTGGCGTGCCACTTTACAAATTTTTGAAAGATGCCCTGACCCGGAAATACGGCGAGGACTGGTATAATCAGTTGGTAGAAGAGATTGAGGGGAGTTAGAAAACGAGCACGTAATTCGTAATTTTGAATTCAATTTCTCGATTAGCTGCAAAGGTTAAATAAGGGGACCCTTTTCAGACCCCCCCATCATATCTAATTAAGAGAATAGACCAATCCAAGTCGAAAGACAGCCTGTCCCCCACTCATCGCCTGATATTTTATCTCCGGATTAAACGCAAGCCGATCCGCAAACTTCAATACGCCGCCGGCACCTATATTGGCTCCTTGTCTGCTGGATGTCACGGTGCCTCCGGCAATATCAATACTTGACCAATGGTTTGTAAACCCCGCCAGACCATACCATTGGAGAATACCTTCCGTCAGATAATACCTGAAATCAACGTTCAAGTTACTTGCCGAGCCATAATCAGGGAAGAAGATGGTGAAAT